>NZ_AOPZ01000401.1 GCF_000414115.1 Streptomyces aurantiacus JA 4570 | reverse complement strand
GACGCGGACGCCCGCCGCGCCGCGCGCCGCGCCGCCGCGGCCACCGGATCCAGCGCGGGCACGGCCGCGAGCAGCTGCCGGGTGTAGGGGTCCTGGGGCGATCCGTACACCTCGTCCACGGTTCCGTACTCGACGATCCGCCCGCGCCGCATCACCGCGACCCGGTCGCTGACCTGGCGTACCACCGCCAGATCGTGTGCGACGAAGACGAGCGCGAGCCCCAGCTCCCGCTGCAGCTCGGCCAGCAGGGCCGTGACCTGCGCCTGCGTGGTGACGTCCAGGGCGGAGACCGGTTCGTCGCAGACGATGAGGCGCGGCTCGGCGGCGAGCGCCCGCGCGATGCCGACGCGCTGGCGCTGGCCGCCGCTGAACTCGTGCGGGTAGCGGCCGTAGTGCGCCGGATCGAGGCCGACGCGCTCCATGAGGTCCCGTACGCGGGCGCGGATCGCGTCCTCGTCGCGGTCGCCCCGGGCGCGCAGCGGGTCGGCGATCGACTCGCCCACCGAGCGCCGCGGGTTGAGGGACGAGACGGGGTCCTGGAACACCATCTGCACCCCCGGCACGACCCCCTTGCCGGACTTCTCCACACCCCCGTGGCGGAGAAGCCCGGCCGTCGGCTCCAGGAGCCCGACGAGCATCCGGCCGAGGGTGGTCTTGCCGCTGCCGCTCTCGCCGACGATGCCGAGCGTCTCGCCGCGCCGCACGCTCAGCGAGACCCCGTCGACGGCGGCGAAGGCCCGCCTGCCGCGCCCGAACTCGCGCCGCAGCCCTTCGGCCTCGACCACCACGTCGCCCTCGGCACCGGTGGCCGCGGGGCGGCTGGCACGGGCCGCGTCCACGCGCGGCACGGCACCCAGCAGATCCTTCGTGTACGTCTCCTGGGGCGCCCCGAGCACCTGGGCCACGCCGCCGCGCTCCACCACGCGCCCGCCGCGCATGACGAGCACGTCGTCCACGCTCTCGGCGGCGACGCCCACGTCATGGGTGACCAGGAGCAGGCCCATGCCGGTCTCCTCGCGCAGCGTGTGCAGGAGGTCGAGGATCTGCGCCTGCACGGTCACGTCGAGGGCGGTGGTGGGCTCGTCGGCGATGAGCAGGTCGGGCTCGCAGGCGAGGGCCATGGCGATCAGGGCGCGCTGCCGCATGCCGCCGCTGAACTCGTGCGGCCGGGAACGCGCGCGCCGCGCGGCGTCCGCGATGCCGACCCGGTCGAGCACGTCGACGGCACGCGCGCGTGCCGCCCGGCGCGAGGCTCCGGAGTGGGCGCGGTACACCTCGGCGATCTGGTCGCCGACGGCGTAGTACGGGTCGAGCGAGGACAGCGGGTCCTGGAAGACCATCGCGGCGACCCCGCCGCGCAGCCCCCGCCGCGCAGCCGCCGCAGCTCGGCCTCCCCGGCCCGCGCCACGTCGACCCCGCCGACCCGCACGGATCCGGTCACCCGGGCGCCCGTGCCGCGGTGCAGCCCGAGCAGCGCGGCGGCGACGGTCGACTTGCCGGAGCCGGACTCGCCGACGAGGCCGAGCGCGGCGCCCTCGGCCAGCGTGAAGGAGACCGCGTCCACGGCGCGCACGGCACCGAACTCGACGCCGAGGTCCTCCACTTGTACGAGGCTTTCGAGGCTCATGACAGCACCACCCGTCGGTCGGCCACCGCGTACAGCACATCCGCGACGGCGTTGGCGAGGACCACGAAGAAGCCGGTGACGAGGACCATGCCGACGACCACCGGCAGGTCGACGACCCGGACCGCCTGCACGAGCTCGCGCCCGAGCCCGGGCAGCCCGAACAGCGTCTCGGTGAGCAGGGCGCCGCCGAACATCGACCCGAAGTCGTTGGCGCTGAGCGCGATCACCGGGGCGAGCGCGCCGCGCAGGGCGTGCTTGCCGACGATGGACCGCTCGCCGACGCCGTACGCGCGGAAGGTGCGCACATGGTCCTCGGCGAGGGTCTCCAGCATCGAGGAGCGGGTCAGGCGCGCGTACTTGGCGGCTTCGATCAGGGCGAGGGACACCCAGGGAAGCAGCAGGTTCCACGCCCACTGCTGCGGGTCCTCCGTGAACGGCACGTACTGCGGGAACGGCAGCCACTGCAGCTGGCCGCAGATCAGGATCATCAGGAGCAGGCCGATGACGAACACGGGCGTGGCCGTGCCCGCGAGGGTGACGGCGGTCAGGATCCGCTCGGTGGCGCGGCCGCGGCGCCAGGCGGAGAGCACGCCGGTGCCGACGCCGAGGATCAGCCACAGCACCATCGCGCCGATCGCGAGCGACCCGGTGACCGGCACCTTGTTCAGGATCAGCTCGGTGACCTGCTGGTCGGTCTGGTACGACAGGCCGAGGCAGGGCGCGTCGCAGTGCAGCACGCTGGTGCCGGTCGAGTAGTCGTGGCCCACGAAGATGCCGCGCAGGAAGTCCAGGTACCGCACGTATATCGGGTCGTCGAGCTTCAACTGCTCGGAGACCTGCTGCACTTGGGCGGGCGAGCAGCGCGGGCCGCAGGTGATCTGGGCGACGTCGCCGGGCGCCACGTAGAAGACGGCGTAGATGACGACGGTCAGCACGAAGAGGGTGACGACGGCGCCGAGGGCGCGGCGTACGACGAAGCCGGTGAAGCCGCCGCCGAGCAGACCGCCGAACCCGCGGGCCTTCGTGAGCACAGAAGCGGACACAGAAGCGGACACGGTCGCGGTCATGAGCCGTCCTCCCGCTTCCGGCCGGTGCCGATGCGCAGCCGGGAGGCCGCGCGCGGGTCGAGCGCCGTGCGCACCCCGTCGCCGAGGACGGTCAGCGCGAGCACGGTCACGAACAGCGCGGCGGCGGGCAGCAGCAGGTACTGCGGGGCCGCCTGGTACCAGACGTCGGCCGAGGTGAGCATCTGGCCCCAGGACGCGGTGGGCGGTTTGACGCCGACGCCGAGGAAGGACAGGGCCGCCTCGACGGTGATGTTCGTGGGGACGAGCAGCGCTGCGTACGTGATGACGGGCGCGGCGAGCGCGGGCAGCAGCTCGCGGCGCGCGATCCGCACGGCGCCCCAGCCGCTGAGCCGGGCCGCCGCCACATGGTCGAGCGACTTCAGGGAGATGGTCCCGGCGCGCACGACCTTCGCCACGCCGCCCCAGCCCACGAAGCCGACGACCAGGGCGACGAGCACCGGCCGCGGGAAGCTGCTGGGCACGACGGCGAGCAGCGCGAGGGCGAGCACCATGAGGGGCAGCGCCACCATGACGTCGGTGGCGCGGCTGAGCGTCTGGTCGAGCCGGCGCCCGCCGAGCCCGCTGGCGAGCCCGACGGCGACACCGATGACGACCTGCATCAGCGTGGCCGCGAGGGCGACACCGAGGGAGACGCGCGCTCCATGGACCAGGCGCGCGAACAGGTCGCGGCCGGTCCCCGGTTCGACGCCGAGCCAGTGCTCGGCGCTCATGCCGCCGAGCGGTCCGACGGGCACGCCGCCGCGGGCGGAGTCGACGAGTCCGGGGTGGTACGAGGTGGGGTCCTGGCCCTCCAGGGCGGTGAGCAGGGGCGCGGCGAGCGCGACCAGGACGAGCAGGGCGACGACCGCCGCCGCGACGAGGGCGGCGCGCTGCGTGCGCAGCCGCCGCCAGAACTGACGGGCTCCGGAGGCGGGGACGGGTGCCGTCGTGGCGCCCGCCCCCGGGGTCTCCGAGGCCAACAGGGCCTCACTCATGACAGGTTGACCTGGCCGGCCCTACTTGACCGCGACCTGGGAGACGTCGAGGACGCCCGTCCAGTCACTGATCACGACGTTCTTGACGTCCTTGCCGTACAGACGCTTGTAGACCGGGTGGAACAGCGGCACGTTCAGGGCCTGGGCGCCGATCTTCTTGTCGAGGGCGCCCCACCTCTTGGCGGCCGCGTCGTGGTCGGTCAACTTGTTGATCGCATCAATCTCCGCATTGACCGACTTGTCATTGTGGAAGCTGGAGTTGAAGTTGTATCCATCATTGACAATCTGACGGCCGTCGAAGATCGGCGACAGGAACGGGCCGCCGGAGGGCCAGTCGGCGCCCCAGTGGGCGAGGAACAGGCCGGGCTCGTCCTTGGCGTCGTGGACCTTGTCCTCGTAGTCGTTGTCCTCCAGGCCCTGGAGCTTGACGGTGATGCCGGCCTTCTTCAGGGCGTCCTGGAGGGCGGTGGCGATCTCCGGGCCGGTCTCGAAGTTCTTGGCGTTGGAGTGCGTGAGGGTGATGGTCAGGCCGTCCTTGTGGCCGGCCTCCTTCAGCAGCTCCTTGGCCTTCTTCGGGTTGCCGGACGCGCCCGCCGGGAAGTGGTCGAACTTCGTGTATCCGAAGGACTTCTGGTTCGGCAGGAAGGTGGTGGCGGGCTCGGCGAGCGAGGAGCCGCCGGCGGCGTTGACGACGGAGGTGCGGTCGACGGCGTAGGAGACGGCCTGGCGGACCTTCGGGTCGTCGAACGGCTTCACCTTCGGGTTGAAGGCGAGGTAGTTGGTGTAGCCGAAGTGGCCGGTGCCGACCTGCGCGGCGAGCTTTTTGTCGCCGCTGACCTTGGCGAGTTCGGCGGGCCCGAGGTTGGTGTCGGTGGTGACGGCGGCGGCGTCGGCGCCCTGGCTCGCGGAGAGCCGCTGGTTGATGACGGACGAGTTGAGGCCGGAGCGCACGTCGATCCTGTCGGGGTACGCCTTGCGCTCGGCGTCGGTCGCGGCGGACCAGTGCGGGTTGCGCTCCAGCTGCAGCCGCTCGCCGTCACCGGAGTTCTTGACGACCTTGTACGGGCCGGTCGACACCGGGTGCTCCTCGTACTTGGTGCCCTTGTCCTTGGCCTTCGGGACGGGTGCGAACGACGTCTGCGTGGCCACGTAGTCGAAGTCGCCGACGGGCTTGTTCAGCCGGAAGACGATCGTCCGGTCGTCCGGGGTCTCGACGGACTTCAGGCCCTTCTTGTCCTTGTAGGGGCCCTGGTACTTGTCGCCCCCGATGAGCCAGTCCCGCAGGAAGGGCGCGCCGCCGGACAGTTCGGCGGCGAAGGAGCGCTCGATGCCGTACTTGATGTCCTTGGTCGTGACCGGCGAGCCGTCCTCGAACTTGAGCCCCTTCTTGATCTTGTACGTCCACACCGTGGCGTTCTCGCTCGGCTTGCCGAGGCTCTCGGCGAGGTCGGGGACGACCTTCGCGCCCTCGGCGCCGTCCTCGCGGTTGCGGGTGGTCAGGGTGCGGAAGACGAGGCTCGGTACGTTGCCGCCGCCGGAGGTGTACAGGCGCGCCGGGTCGAAGTCGCTCTGCGGGTCGCTGTTGAGGACGGTGAGGGTGCCGCCCTGCCGCGGCTTGCCGTCGCCGCCGCCCGCGTCGTTCTTGTCCTTGGGGCCCGCGCAGGCGGCGGCGCCCGAGGCCAGGACGACCAGGCTGGCGGATGCCGCTGCCACGCGGCGGGATATGACGGACTTCTGACGACGCAGACGCATCGGAGTGCCTCTCGGAAAGCGAATCGGAAAGCGAAAGGGAGAAGGAATCAGGGATTCGCGAGAGCCCACCCCGGGCGACGGGCGCCGAGTGCGGCTTCAGACCTGCCGCACCGCGCCGTGCACACCGCACGAAAAAGGCGGTTCAGGCACACGGCAGGGAGAAATGCGGCAGAGCAGACAGAAAACGAAGCAAAAGCGACGCACTCGCCGGGGCGGGCGTCAGCGACAGTGAATGTCGGCCACGCAGAGCGCGGTCACGCCGAACAGCGCCAGCTCAAGGGCTGCGCTCGCGGAGGCGTGACGGATCGACATGCGGAGAAATATGGATGATGCCGCGCGGAATGTCAACGCGAGGCCCGGTTCGTCCCCCCGCCCCGGCGCCGCGGCCGGCGCCCGGGCCGCTCAACTCTCTGGGAACGCCCAGGGGTTGGCCTTGCAGCGGATGCCGTCGTGGTCGAGGAACTTGGTCTGCTGCTGCATGACGGGCGCGAGCTCGCCGTCGCGGCGGCAGTCGACGTGGCCGTAGCCGAGGCGGTGGCCCACCTCGTGGTTGATCAGCATCTGCCGGTACGGGTGGATGCGGTCGCCGTAGGTCCTGGCGCCCTGCGCCCACCGATAGGCGTTGATCATCACGCGGCTCGTGGCGGCCGAATCGCACGACACATTCTGTTCCCAGGTGTCGAGACCGGATTTCGCGCACCATTTCGCGGTGGTTCCCGGGCTGGCCAGCGTAATGACGAAATCGGGCTTTCCGGAGGAGATCCGTTCGAAAGTCCGGGCGCCGCCGTGCGCCCAACTCCGGTCGTCGTTCAGGGTTTTCTGCACGGCCTGCGCGAACAGCGCGCCGTCCAGGCCCATGCCCTTCTCCACGTCGACGCGGTAACGGAACTTCTGTCCCTTGCCCGGCGCCTTGTCGAAACCGCGAATCACATCGAAGTCCCCGGCCGCTTTGAGTTTCGCGTCCAGCGGATACTTCTTGCCCATTTTCTCGTCGTACGTCGCCGGGCGGGCGGGCGCCGGGTCGGACGGCGTAGGGCGGTTGTCCGAGCGGGACGCCTCGGAGTCCTGGTCGTCGCGGCCGTCGCCCTTCTCCGCGGCCCGGGGGGCCGGGCCGTCGCCCTTGCCCCCGTCGGCGACCTGACCGGCCACGATGACGGCGAGGACGGTGGTGACGGCGGCCGCGGCGATGCCGGTGACGGTGCGCCCGCGGTTCTTCTCGCGGGCCGGGGCGGCTTGGGCGTCGGGGTGGCCGTCGTCTCCGTACGACCAGTCGTCCTCGTCGTCGTCGCCGTCGTTCCCGCCACCGCCGGGCCCGTCGGTGTCCCAGGTGGTCACGGACTCGTACGGGTCGCGCGGCGGGGTGCGCCTGGCGGTGGCCGATCCGGCCGCGAACAAGTCCGCGTCGTCGGGGTCGCCGATGCCGGCGATGCCGCCGGTGTCGTCGAACACGTCCGGGTCGTCGATGTCGGCGCCGAACGCGTCGACGTACTCCCGGCGGGGCCCGCGTCCCCTGGCTCCGGGCTGCTGCGGCGGCACGACGCCGTACCCGGCCCCCATCCGGGGCCCGGCCGCGTCACCCCCGACCTCGCCCCAGCCGCCGCCGGGTTCACGCTGCTCGGGGTGCCCGCCGCGGACGTGCGGGGCGGGGCGAGGGACGCCGTGCGGGGGCGTGTGCTGCGGAACCCCATGCGGAGGCGTGTGCCGCGGAACCCCGCCCGGCGGGGTCGCCTGCGGGATGCCGTGCGCGGGCGTGCCGTCCGGCGCGTCGGCACCGCGCCTGCGGCGGCCGGGGCCGGGGGCGGCGCCCTTGGCCTCGCCCTTTCCGGCACCGGCCCGCTGTATGCCGGAGGTACTGCTGTTGTCCGAGGTGTCGCCCGGGCCCCGGCGGCTATGACGTCCCACGCGGCGCCTCAGCTCCTCGAACCCGAATCGTGGTGGTCACTCACACCGCCACGATCGCGCACCCCACGCGGATCACTCAACTCATCCGCGCCGACGACCTCATCCGTATCAGCCACGGCATCGGGCACGGCATCAGTCGCGGCATCGGTCACGGGCAACTCGCCCGTGTCGGCGAGCAGTTCACGGATCGCGGCGGCGACGGTCTCCGGATACTCCATCATCGCGACGTGTCCCGCGTCCGTGAGCATCAGCAGCCGCGAGTCGCGGAAGGCGGCCGACGCCCTGCGCGCCATGCGGTACGACACGAGCTGGTCCCGGCCGCCGTACACCAGCAGGGTCGGCGCGAGCACCCGCTCCGCCTGCCGCCACAGACCGTGCTGACCGCCCAGCGTGTAGGCGTTCACGATGCCGCGCGCGGAGCGCGTCATCGCGTCCCAGAAATACGGCAGCGCGAGCCGCCGCTCCATCTCGCGCACCGCGGCCCTGAAGCCCTCGGGCGTGACCCGCGCCGGATCGCCGTAACAGAGACCGAGCACGCCGCGGACCCGCTGCTCGGCCGACCACTCCCTGGTGAGCCGGGTGAACAGGCCCGTGACGCCGGGCACCGCGAGCAGCCCCGTGGGCACCGCCGCGCGCTGCACCCGCAGCTCGGGCAGCGCGGGCGAGATCAGCGTGAGCGTGCGCACCAGGTCCGGCCGCACCGCGGCGACCCGCGTCGACACGGCGCCGCCCAGCGAATTGGCCACCAGATGCACGGGGCCGCGCCCGGCGGCGTCCAGATAGCGGATGACCGCGCGCGCGTGCCCGGTCACCGAATAGTCGCCGTCGTCCGGCGGCGGCGAGTCGCCGAAGCCCGGCAGATCGAGCGCCGCGCAGTCCACGACGTCCTCGAGCAGCGGCATCAGGGCCGACCAGTTCTGCGAGGACCCGCCGAGCCCGTGCACGTACAACGCGGGCGGCAGGCCGGAGCGCGCCGAGGGGCGCGAGCGCACGTTCAGGGTGAGCCCGGGAAGGGCGACCGAGTCGAGCCGCTCGCCCTCGGCGACGGCGACGGCGCCCGGCTTGGGGACGGCGACGGCGGCCAGCACGTCCGGCAACTCGGTCGAAGACATGCGGGCAATGTTACGAGACGATCACGCGTGGGATCGCGTGTTCGGCATCACAGATCCCGGAGAGATCGCGTAGCGGCCCGTGCGGGTCTTCCCTAGGCTCGGAGGGAAGAGGACCAATCGGAGGGAAGAGGACCAAGAGGCTCGCAAGGCATGAAGGCAGGCCCCAGGGAAACCCAGGGAAGCACCCCCGGGGAAACCCGGGGAAACAGGGACAGAGCAGGCCCCAGGGAAGAGAGCCGAGGAGTCCACATGACCGTCGATCCCAGCGACCCCGACACCTTCGAGACCGAGGACGAGAACAGCAGCCCGGAGACCCCGGAGGCCGACTCCGCGGAACAGCACACCGACCTCGCGCCGGAGCGGGACGACTCCCTCAAGGACGCCGACCCGAACGCCGCCAACGAGGCCGACCTGGCCGAACAGGCCCGCGTGGTGTCCCTCGACGAGGACGACTACCGCTGATCAGGAGCAGCGCCCCGCGCCGTCCCCGCCCGCTCCGCGCCGGACGACAAACACGGAGCTGCCCGTGTTTGCCCTGCTACGCACGGCTGCCGGGGACTGTTGAGGGCATCCAGTCCGTGAAATTCTGCGCTCGCACCGCGCACATCACAGTTACCGAAAAGTACGATGGCGTCGCGGCGCACACCGCAGCACAAGGACGACTTTGGGAGGCGGCGTGACAGCCATCGAGCAGACAGAGGCGGCACGCCCGCGGGGCACACGCCTGCCGCGCCGTGCCCGACGCAATCAACTTCTGGGCGCGGCCCAGGAGGTCTTCGTCGCCCAGGGGTACCACGCGGCGGCCATGGACGACATCGCCGAGCGCGCGGGCGTCAGCAAGCCGGTGCTGTACCAGCACTTCCCCGGCAAGCTCGACCTCTATCTCGCGCTGCTCGACCAGCACTGCGAGAACCTCCTGCAGGCGGTCCGCGCGGCGCTCGCGTCCACCACGGACAACAAGCAGCGCGTCGCGGCGACGATGGACGCCTATTTCGGGTACGTCGAGGACGACGGCGGCGCGTTCCGGCTGGTCTTCGAGTCGGACCTGACGAACGAGCCCGCGGTCCGCGAGCGCGTGGACAAGGTCACCCTGGAGTGCGCGGAGGCGATCTGCGAGGTCATCGCGGAGGACACCGGCCTGTCCAAGTCCGAGTCGATGCTGCTGGCCTCCGGGCTCGGCGGCCTCGCCCAGGTCGTCGCGCGCTACTGGCTGCACAGCGACGGCGGCGTACCGCGCGAGAAGGCGGTGCAGCTGCTCACCTCCCTGGCCTGGCGCGGCATCGCCGGCTTCCCGCTGCACGGCGCCGAGGGCCACTGATCGCGCCCGAGTCCCGCCGGCCGCGCGCCGAGGGGTCACCGACCGCGCGTTTGTTCCCGCCGCCCGCCGTCACCGTGTTCGCTCCTGGCTGCACGGCCGGAGCCGTTCCCGTCCCCTCTCCGGGCTAATCTGTGCTGGGTACGGCGCGGGCGGCCGCGCACATCACTGACCGTCGGAGGGACAAAGCGTGGAGGTCAAGATCGGCGTGCAGCACGCGCCTCGCGAGATCGTTCTGGAGAGCGGTCAGAGCGTCGAGGAGGTCGAGAGCGCGGTGTCCGCGGCCCTGTCGGGCAAGGCCCAGCTGCTGACCCTGGCGGACGACAAGGGCCGCAAGGTCCTGGTGCCGGCCGACCGCCTCGCGTATGTGGAGATCGGCGAGCCGACGGTGCGCAAGGTGGGCTTCGGCGCCCTGTAGGACAGCGCACGCTCAGCAGGACGAAGGAAGGGCCCGGTGGCGACTGCCACCGGGCCCTTCCTTCGTCCTGCTGAGCTGTGCCGTGGCCGTGTCCTTGAACACGCTTCGGGGCGCGGGGTGCAGGGAGGATTGCGTTCCGACACCTAGGGGTAAGACCGGCTACGACCGTTTTGCACCTGGCCACGAGGGAGGGAACACACCGTGATCCTCGAAGCGCTCGGCTCCGCACTCATCGGCCTGGCCCTGGCCTGGGCGACGGCCCGCCGTCTGCCCCACCGGCTGCCCGCGCGGACGCTGGTCCTTGCGACAGGGGTGGGCGGAGCGCTGATCGGAGCGTTCATCACGCACATGGCGCTCGGCTCGGGCCACACGCCCGCGACCCTCGTCGGCGCCCTCGCCGTCTCGGCCGCGCTGCTGTCCCTGCTGGTACGCCCCACCCGCCGCCTGCACCGCCGCCAGGTGCCTGCCTAGGGCCTGGCGGCCGGTGGATGCAGGGCTGCTCGCCTAGGCCGCCAGGCCCAGCGCGGCCATCCGCTTGGTGTGCGCCTCGGTGATCCGGGAGAACATCCGCCCGACCTCCGCGAGGTCGAACCCGTCCGCGACGCCCCCGACCAGCATGGTCGACAGCGCGTCCCGGTCGGCGACCACCCGCTGCGACTGCGAAAGCGCCTCGCCCATGAGCCGCCGCGCCCACAGCGCGAGCCGTCCGCCGACCCGCGGATCGGCGTCGATCGCGGCCCGCACCTTCTCGACGGCGAAGCTGGCGTGCCCGGTGTCGTCGAGGACACCGAGGACGAGGCGGCGCGTGTCCACGTCGAGCCGCGCCGCGACCTCGCGGTAGAAGTCACTGGCGATCGAGTCGCCCACGTACGCCTTGACCAGGCCCTCAAGCCAGTCGGACGGCGCCGTCTGCTTGTGGAAGCCGTCGAGCGCCTCGACGAACGGCTCCATCGCCGCCGTCGGCTCCTGCCCGACCGCCGCGAGCCGGTCCCGCAACTGCTCGAAGTGGTGGAACTCGGCGGACGCCATCTTCGCCAGCTCCGCCTTGTCGGCGAGCGTCGGCGCCAGCTTCGCGTCCTCCGCGAGCCGCTCGAACGCCGCCAGCTCGCCGTACGCGAGCGCGCCGAGGAGATCCACGACGGCGGCGCGGTACTGCGGGTCGGCGGAAGCTTTCGCCCAGTCCTGGGCGGCGACCCCGGTGGGGGCCGGGGCGTCCGCGGCGGATTCGGGGGATTCGGGGGGCTGTGCGGCGGTGTCAGGCGTCTCCATGAAGCGCACAATAGCCCGCCTGCCCCAGGGCGTAAGGGCCTGGTCAGCCACTGTGACGACCACGACGTGACCAAATCGCCGGACACGTATGCGAGATTCCGGGGTACAGTGGTAATGCGCCCGCCGAATATTCGACGGGCCGCATGAATGAGGATGCCCGGTCGGTGGCCCGATCGGCTCCGACCAGACAGCCCTCCAGAGCGGTACGCACTGTGTGTACGGCATGCGGAGGGACCCCCTCAGCGGTGTGAGCGCTCGAGCGTCGGCAGTGGTCCCGTACCACCGGCTCGCCCGGCTCTTTCCACAGGCGGCCGACAGTCCCCGGCACGGTCACGACCCCCAGCGTTCGCCTCGCGCCGCGTCTCACAGAAGAGGCATTGCCCTGACTACGACTTTCCGAGAGCTCGGAATCCTTCCCGAGACGGCCGAGGCCCTTGAGGCCGTCGGCATCATCAACCCCTTCCCCATCCAGGAGATGACGCTCCCCGTCGCCCTCTCGGGCACCGACGTCATCGGCCAGGCCAAGACCGGCACCGGCAAGACGCTGGGCTTCGGCCTCCCGCTGCTCGAGCGCGTCATCGTCCCCGCGGACGTCGAGGCGGGCCGCGCCGAGCCCGAGCAGCTGACCGAGGCGCCGCAGGCCCTCATCGTCGTCCCCACCCGTGAGCTGTGCCAGCAGGTCACCAACGACCTGCTCACCGCCGGCAAGGCGCGCAACGTCCGCGTCCTCGCCATATACGGCGGCCGTGCCTACGAGCCCCAGGTCGAGGCCCTCAAGAAGGGCGTCGACGTGGTCGTCGGCACCCCGGGCCGACTGCTCGACCTGGCCGGCCAGCGCAAGCTGAACCTGAAGCACGTCAAGTGCCTCGTCCTCGACGAGGCCGACGAGATGCTCGACCTGGGCTTCCTGCCCGACGTCGAGAAGATCATCAACATGCTTCCGGTGAAGCGCCAGACGATGCTCTTCTCCGCGACGATGCCGGGCGCCGTCATCGGCCTCGCCCGCCGGTACATGTCCCAGCCCACGCACATCCGCGCCACCGCGCCGGACGACGAGGGCCAGACCGTCGCGAACACCGCGCAGTTCGTCTACCGCGCGCACTCCATGGACAAGCCGGAGATGGTCTCCCGCATTCTCCAGGCCGAGGGCCGCGGACTCGCGATGATCTTCTGCCGTACGAAGCGGACGGCCGCCGACATCGCCGAGCAGCTCGAGCGCCGCGGCTTCGCCTCCGGCGCCGTGCACGGCGACCTGGGCCAGGGCGCGCGCGAGCAGGCCCTGCGGGCCTTCCGCAACGGCAAGGTCGACGTGCTGGTGTGCACCGACGTCGCCGCCCGCGGCATCGACGTCGAGGGCGTCACGCACGTCATCAACTACCAGTCGCCGGAGGACGAGAAGACGTACCTCCACCGCATCGGCCGCACCGGCCGCGCGGGCGCCAAGGGCATCGCGATCACGCTCGTCGACTGGGACGACATCCCGCGCTGGCAGCTGATCAACAAGGCGCTCGACCTGAAGTTCAACGACCCGGTCGAGACGTACTCCAGCTCCCCGCACCTGTACGAGGAACTGAACATCCCCGCCGGTACGAAGGGTGTCCTGCCGCGTGCCGAGCGCACCCGGGCCGGGCTCGACGCCGAAGAGGTCGAGGACCTGGGCGAGACCGGTGGCCGCGGCTCCCGTGGCTCCGCCGCCCGCGGTGGCTCGCGGCGTGGCGAGCGTTCCGGTGAGCGGTCCGGTGGTTCCGGTGAGCGTGCCGGTGGCCGGGCGCAGGCGGAGGAGACCGAGGAGCGGCCCGCGCGTACGCCGCGGCGCCGGCGTCGTACCCGTGCGGGTGCCCCGCTCGACGGTGCGGCCGCGGCTGCCGTGACGGCGTCCGACGCGGCTGTGTCCGCCGTCGCCGCGTCCGATGCCGTGTCCGTCGTGGCCGAGGCTGCGCCTGCCGCCGCGGAGGAGGCCGCGCCGCGTGCGCCGCGTCGGCGGCGGCGCACCCGAGCGGGGGGCGACGCCGCGGTGAGCTCTGCCGCGCAGGCCGACACGGCGGAGGCCGCCGCGACCGCGGAGGACGCCCCCGTGGCCAAGCCTCGGCGTCGTCGCACCCGGAAGGCCGCGGACTCCGCGGAGAGCTAGTCCCGATCGCCGTTCACCCACCCACCCGCGCCCGGGGCTGCCCGCCCTGGCCGCGGGTGGGTGTCGTTGTGCCCCGTACCGGGGGTTCCTCCGCCGCTCCGCGGGGGGGGTCTCCCACCCGCCC
>NZ_AOPZ01000400.1 GCF_000414115.1 Streptomyces aurantiacus JA 4570 | reverse complement strand
CGCCGCGGAGCGGCGGGGAGCGGTGGCAGCACGGCGCGGCAAGGGCTACGGCACCCCCGGCGAGGGGACCCGCACCTAGGCCGGCGGTGAGCCCAGGACGGCGGCCAGGTCGTACCCCGCGGCCTCCTCCAGCTGCGCGTACGTGCAGGACTCGGGGTCCCGATCGGGGCGCCACGCCCGGAACTGGGCGGTGTGCCGGAACCGCGCCCCGTTCTCCATGTGGTCGTAGGCGACCTCACACACCCGCTCGGGCCGCAACGGCACCCAGGAAAGATCCTTCTTGCCGGTCCACCGGCTCACCGCCCCGGGCAGCCGCGCCCCCTCGTGCGCCGCCTCCTCCGTCCACGCCGCCCACGGATGCCCCGCCGCGGACTCCATCCGCAGGGGTTCGAGCTCCGCCACCAGCTCCTCGCGCCGTTTCATGGAGAAGGCGGCGCACACCCCGACGTGCTGCAACGTCCCCCCGTCGTCGTACAGACCGAGCAGCAGCGAACCCACCACGGGCCCGCTCTTGTGGAACCGGAAGCCCGCGACCACGCAGTCCGCCGTCCGCTCGTGCTTGATCTTGAACATGAGGCGCTCGTTCTGCCGGTACGGCAGGTCCACCGGCTTCGCGATCACCCCGTCGAGCCCGGCCCCCTCGTACTGCTCGAACCAGCGCTCCGCCACCTCCCGGTCCAGCGTCGCGGGCGCCAGGTGCACGGGCGCGCTCACGCCGTCGAGCGCCCTGGCGAGGAGCCGCCTGCGGTCGCTGAGGGGGACGTCGAGGAGCGACTCGTCGAAGAGGGCGAGCAGGTCGAAGGCGACGAAGGACGCCGGGGTCCGCTCGGCGAGCGTCCGCACCCGGGACTCCGCCGGATGGATGCGCTCGGTGAGCGCGTCGAAGTCCAGCCGCCCGTCGCGTGCGATGACGATCTCCCCGTCTACCACGCACCGCTCGGGCAACCGCTCGGCCAGCGCCCCGACCAGCTCGGGAAAGTACCGGGTCAGGGACTTCGTGCCGCGGCTGCCGATCTCGATCTCCGCGCCGTCCCGGAAGACGACGGCCCGGAACCCGTCCCACTTCGCCTCGTACTGCATACCGGGCGGAATCCGCGCCACGGACTTGGCGAGCATGGGCTTCACGGGAGGCATCACCGGGAGATCCATGGCCCGATTCTCCCGCCGGGCGGACCATATCGCCCGGTGTGCGGCATTTGCCGTACGCGTCTACCGTGGCACGCATGGGCGCCGGAGCGGCGGTGGAGCTGACGGCTGGAGAGCGGAAGGTGCGGCTCTCCAGCCCCGACCGCGTGCTGTTCCCCGAGCGCGGCTTCACCAAGCGGGACCTCGCCGAGTACTTCATCGCCGTCGGCGACGGCATCCTGCGGGCCCTGCGCGACCGGCCCACGACCCTGGAGCGGTACCCCGAGGGCATCGGCGGCGAGCACTTCTACCAGAAGCGCGCCCCCAAGAACCTGCCCGACTGGATCCCCACCGGCACCATCACCTTCCCCAGCGGCCGCACCGCCGACGAGATCTGCCCCACCGAGGTCGCCGCGGTCGTCTGGGCCGCCCAGTTCGGCACGTTCACCTTCCACCCGTGGCCGGTCCGCCGCGCCGACCCCGACCACCCCGACGAACTCCGCATCGACCTGGACCCGCAGCCCGGCACCGACTACGCCGACGCCGTCCGCGCCGCCCACGGACTCAGGGAAGTCCTGGCCGACTTCGGCCTGCGCGGCTGGCCCAAGACCTCCGGCGGGCGCGGCATCCACGTCTTCGTGCCCCTCGCGCCCCGGTGGACGTTCGTCGAGGTGCGCCGCGCCGCCATCGCCTGCGGCCGCGAGCTGGAGCGGCGCATGCCGGACGCGGTCACCACCGCGTGGTGGAAGGAGGAGCGCGGCGAGCGCATCTTCGTCGACTTCAACCAGACCGCCCGGGACCGCACCATCGCCTCCGCCTACTCGGTGCGCGCCCGCCCGCACGCCCCCGTCTCCGCGCCGCTGCGCTGGGACGAGCTCGACGACGCGGTGCCCACCGACTTCGACATCGGCTCCATGCCCGGACGCTTCGCCGAGGTCGGCGACGTACACAAGGACATGGGCGAGCACGCCTTCTCGCTGGAGGGCCTCCTCGAACAGGCCGACCGCGACGAGCACGACCACGGGCTCGGCGACATGCCCTACCCGCCCGAGTACCCGAAGATGCCCGGAGAGCCGAAGCGGGTCCAGCCGAGCCGCGCGAAGCACGACGACGACTGAACCTGCTCCCGTTCAGGGCTGGTTGGCTATAGCTCCTTGATCCGGATGTCCCGGTACGACACCACGTCCGTCACGCCATGGACCTGGAGCCCCACATAGCCGGACGCGAAGCGGCGGCCGTCCGTGCCCGGGTCGTCGCCGCGCGGCGGCTCGAAGACCTGGCCGCCGGTGTTGTCGAACTCGTTGATGAGCACGCCGTTGCGGTAGACCGAGTAGTGCTGGTCGACCACCCGGATCTCGTAGTCGTTCCACGTGCCCTTGGGCGTCACGCCCGCGCCCCCGAGCCCGACGCGGTCGAAGCCGTACACCGACCCCGTCTTGTACATGTCGCCGTCGGGGCGGTCCAACACCTGTATCTCATGGCCGTACTTGATGGCGACCCACTCCGGACGAGACTCCTCCGGGTGATCGTGGACCTGCGGGAAGCGCACGAACACACCGGAGTTGGCGTTCCCGGCGGCCGGGGCGTCGTCGCGCCACTGGAGCTTCAGCGAGAAGTCGCCGTACTTGCGCTCGGGGAACCACAGCATGCCGAGGCCGTTCTTCGTGGTGCCCGAGGTCATCGTCCCGTCGGCGTTGAGACCGAACGAACCGCCGCCCACGTGCTGCCACTTGGCGAAGGACTTCTGCGTGCCGTCGAAGAGGTGACGGTAGCCCTCGGTCTGGCCCGGCTTGCCGATGCCCGACTGCTTCGCCGCCTTGTTGATCTTGTTGTACTCGCGCTGGTCGATCTCCCCGGCCTTCTTGAGGCGGTCCGTGACCGTCTTCACGTGCTTGAGGAACAGCGCGTGCGACGACCAGTCCTTCTCGTCCTCGATCAGCTCACCGATCCGGCACCGGTTGTTGGTGACCCGGTTCGGTATGCCCGTGTCGACCGTGCCGACGAAGACCGTCAACCGCTCGTCGTACTCGGGGCAGTTGGGCCCGGGAACCCCACCGCCCTCGTCGACCGTGAACGCCACCGACTTCGCGGGCGCGGTGTTGCCTGCCTTGTCGCTCGCCCGGTACGCCACGGTGTGCCGCCCGACGCGGTCGACGACCACCGGCGCGGCGTACGCCACATAGGGGCCGCCGTCCAGGGAGTACTCGACCTTGTCCACGCCCGACCCGGAGTCGGTCGCGGTGACCGTCACCTTCGCCTTGCCGATGTAGGCGCCGTCCGAGTTCTTGTCGCCCTCGACCTTCGCCGACGTCTCCGGTGGCGTCTTGTCCTCGGCCGGCGGCGTGACCACCGTGAACTCCACCGACTTCTCCGGGGCGACGTTGCCCGCCTTGTCGGAGGCGCGGTAGCGGACCTTGTGGCTGCCCACCTCGTGGACCATCACCGGCGTCGTGTACGGCTGCCAGACGCCGTCGCCCAGCGCGTACTCGACCTTGTTGAGGCCCGAGCCCGCGTCGGACGCCGCCACCGTGACCGTCGCCATGCCCAGGTACTGCCCCTGGTCGTTCTTCTCGCCGGTGACCGTCGCGGACGTCTCCGGCGGCGTCTTGTCGTCGGTCGACGGCGGGACGACCTTGAAGTCGACGGCCTTCTCCGCCGCCACGTTGCCCGCCTTGTCGGACGCCCGGTAGCGGATCTTGTGCGTGCCGACCGTGTTCACGACGACGGGCGCCGTGTACGGCTGCCAGGCGCCGTCGGCACCGACCGCGTACTCGACCTTGTCGACGCCCGAGCCGCCGCTCTCGTCGGTCGCCGTCACCGAGACCGTCGCCGAACCGACGTACGCGCCCTCGGAGTTGGTCGCGCCGTCCACCCGCGCCTTCGTCTCCGGGGCCGTGGTGTCCTCGCCGCCGCCCTCGGTCACGACCAGGATGCCCTGCATCGCCCCGTGGCCGGGAATGGTGCAGTAGTAGCGGTAGCGGCCCGGCGTGAGGGTGACCTCGGCCGTGTGCTTGCCGCCTTGGTCGTCCCCGGGGTTGGCGAGGATGTTCAGCGGGACGTCGTTGTTGTACTCCGGGTCGGAGACGTCGAACGTCAGCGTGTGCGGCATGCCGGTGGTGTTGCCGGTGGCCACGCTGTTCTCGAAGACGATCGTCGTCTTGCCCGCGACCGCCGTCGCCGGCGCGGACTTGTACTTGGATATGTCGTTGTCCGCGGTCCACGTGAGCGTCTGCTGCGCCGTGGCGAGCCCGGTGTTGTCGGGGCGCGCGTTCGCCGCCGACGTCAGGCCGACCGCCATGAGGAGCGCGGCGAGGAGCGCCGTCCAGACCCTGCCGCGGTGCGGAGCCCTCCGGCCCCTGCCGCGGGAAGCGGATCCCATCATCCCGCCCTCCTCGCCAGGTCCGCCGCGGCCGGAGTGGCCGCGCCGCCCTTGTACGTCACGCGCCACAGCGCCGACTTGGCGTCCGAGGTGAAGAAGCCGCGCCCGTAGTCCAGGACGTACAGCGAACCGTCCGGGGCGAACTTCCAGTCCATGAGGTTCTTGATGTTGTCGTTGCCCACCGGAATGATCTTCTTGAGTGATTCGGCGTGCACCGGCAGGCCGCCCTTGCCGACCGTCTTCGGGTCGGTGAGCACCGCGTGCCGTGGCTGGTCGCCGTCGTAGAAGTCGCCGACGAACCACTTGCCGTCCCAGTACGACGGCCACTTGTCGGCGCTCGCGGAAGCCGCGTCGTAGCGGTAGACCGGGCCGTTCATGGTGGCCTGGCCGCCGCCCTTGAGCCACGGCAGGAGCTGCTTCTGCTCCTCCGGCTTGTAGCTCGGCACGCCGTTCGCGTCGCGTGGGTAGTCGATGCCGCCGCCCTGCGGCGAGTACCAGATGGTGTTGGGCTCGGCCGGCGGGATCTTCACCAGGCCGTCGTTGTTGGGCGATTCATTGCGCAGGTTCTTGCAGTCGTACCAGCCGAGCGGCTTGCTCGGGTCGGGCAGATTGCGGTCGCGGTAGGGCTGGTTGTTGCCCATGCAGTACGGCCAGCCGCGGTTGGAGGCGTGCGTGATGGCCGCGAACGTGTCGTACTTCGCCGGGCCCCAGGTCGTCGACGGCTGACCGGCGTCGGGGCCGACCCAGCCCGCGTACAGGGTGTCGGTCTTCTTGTCGACGAAGATGCGCGCGGGGTTCCTGACCCCCATCACATAGATCTCGCCGCGCGTCTTGCCGCCGCCCTCGTCCGGCTCCTTGCCGGTGAAGAGGTTGCCGTCGGGCAGGGTGTACGTGCCGTCGGGCTCCGGGTGGATGCGCAGGATCTTGCCGTTGAGGTTGTTGGTGTTGCCGGAGGTGCGGCGGGCGTCGGCGAAGGACACGCCCTTGAAGTTCGGCTGCGGGTTGTTGCCCGAGTAGCCCTCGCTGAAGCCGGAGGAGTTGTTGTCGCCGGTCGCGATGTACAGGTTGCCCTTGGAGTCCCAGGACATCCCGCCGCCGGAGTGGCAGCAACTGTGGATCTGCACGGGCCACTTGAGCAGCACCTTCTCGCTGCCCATGTCCAGCTTGTTGGTGGCCTGGTCGAGGGTGAAGCGGGAGACGTACCGCTCGGCCATGTGCGTGTCGCGGTTGATCCGCGAGTGGGGTGTGTAGTGCAGGTACACCCAGCCGTTCTGCTCGAACCTCGGATCGAGCTCAATGCCGAGCAGGCCCTCCTCGACCTTGATCAGCTCACCGCCGCCGCCCTTGTTGCCGAAGACGGTGAGCGCCCCGGCGAGCGTGACCTGCTTGGTCTTCGGGTCGTAGACGTGGATCTCGCCCCTGCCCTTGCCGATGTCGGGGTTGTTCCAGTCGGTGATGACGGGCTGCGAGGAGTCGGCGCCGCCGCGGCCGATGTAGAACACCCGGCCGTCGGGGGCCGTGACCAGGCCGTGCGGCTCGCCGATCTGGTCGTTCTGGCCCGGCTTGTTGGGCTGGGTCAGCCGCTCGGCCTTGTAGTTGGCGTTGATGGTCGCCTTGCAGTCGGCGCGGGCGATGCGGGTCGTCCAGAGCAGGGCGCCGCGCAGATGGCCGCGGAAGTCCGCCTCGTCGTAGGCGTCCGCCGTGCCGCCCATGCCGGTGTAGAAGGACCGGCCGCCGTCGTAGTCGCGGCACCAGGACACCGGGTGGTCCCAGCCGTTCGCGCCCGCGCCCGGCTTGTACGTCGACTCGCGCACCCGGGCCACGGTGTGCACGGAACCCGACGGATTGGCCTCCCAGTTGAGCCACTTGTCGGGGCGCTTCCACTCCAGGGGGAGGTCCTTGGTGGCCGGGTTCTGGCGGTCGCCGACCTCGACGGTGGCGCGCTGGGCGGTGGTGGGGCTCGCGTCCTTCGGGCGGGCGCCGACCAGGCCCGTGAACCAGGACGAGTACGGCTCCGCGCGGGCCGCGTCGTGCAGGCCGAGGAAGCCGCCGCCGGCCTCCATGTACGCCTCCAGACCCGCCTCCTGCTCGGCGTCCAGCACATCGCCGCCGCCGGTCACGAAGGTCACCGCGTTGAACTTGCCGAGCTTCTTGGCGTTGGTGAACACTGCGGGGTCGTCCGTGGCCGTCACCGTGAAGCGCTGCTCGGCCGGGCCCGACTGGCCGATCTTCTCGATCGCGGCGATGGCGGCGTCGACGACCGGCGACTCCTCGCCACCCGCCGCCGAGCCGTAGAAGGCGAGGACCCGCACGTTCGCGCCGCCCGGGGGAGCGGGCAGCGCGCGTGACATCGTTGTCTTCATCGCCTCCGCGTCGGGGAGCGGTTCCGGGAAGGGGCGCGCGGTCGCGGCCGGGCCCGTGAGGAGGCCGGCTGCGACGGCCCCCGCGGCCAGGGCGGCCGCCCAGGCGCGGCGCTTGGTTCTCTGTCTGGTTCTGCCCAACCATCGTACGGTTGGGGGCGTTTGATGCGGTGTCAGCCGCATGAGTACACCCACCCATCGTCGGTCACGGCTACGGCGGATACATCAACGGCGCCGATGATGCCAGCCCTCTTTTGACGGCTGGCGCCGACGAAGCTAGCCCTCTTTCGACGGCTAGCCAAGAGCTACGACAGCACTTCGCACGACCTTTGTCCTGCGTGTGGATAAACCAGGGCCCTGCCGCTAGCGTGTGGCCGAATCCGGTGCCTCGTGCGCCCTGGGCCATGTCCGTACGCAGCGTCAGTTTCCGTATCGCAGTGGGGAGTTCGCCATGGACAGACGGAGCTTCAACCGCCGGATGCTGGTCGGGGGAGCGGCGGCCACGGCGGGGGTGACATCGTTGTCGGCCATGGCGTCGGACTCCGCGGCCGACGCCCCGCGCGCCGACCGCGCCGTTGCCGATCCGCCGAAGACGGCCCCCGCGGGCGGCGAGGTGCGGCGCGTCAAGATGTACGCGGAGAAGCTTCCCGACGGGCAGATGGGCTACGGCCTGGAGAAGGGCAAGGCGTCCATCCCCGGACCGCTGCTCGAACTCAACGAAGGGGACACCCTGCACATCGAGTTCGAGAACACCACGGACGTCGACGTCAGCCTGCACGTGCACGGCATGGACTACGAGATCTCCAGCGACGGCACGAAGCACACCAAGTCCCACGTGGCGCCCGGCGGCAAGCGCACCTACACCTGGCGCACGCACGCGCCCGGCCGCCGCAAGGACGGCACCTGGCGCCCCGGCACGGCCGGTTACTGGCACTACCACGACCACGTGGTCGGCACGGAACACGGCACGGGCGGCCTGCGCAAGGGGCTGTACGGCGCGGTGATCGTGCGCCGCAAGGGCGACATCCTGCCCGACCAGACCTGCGTCGTCGTCTTCAACGACATGCTGATCAACAACAAGCCCGCGCACTCCGGCCCGAACTTCGAGGCCACGGTGGGCGACCGGGTCGAGTTCGTGTCGATCACCCACGGCGAGTACTACCACACCTTCCACATCCACGGTCACCGCTGGGCCGACAACCGCACGGGCCTGCTCACCGGCCCCGACGACCCCAGCCAGATCCTCGACGACAAGATCACGGGCCCCGGTGACTCCTTCGGCTTCCAGGTGATCGCGGGCGAGGGGGTCGGGGCCGGGGCGTGGATGTACCACTGCCACGTGCAGAGCCACTCCGACATGGGGATGGTGGGCCTGTTCCTCGTGAAGAAGCCGGACGGGACCATCCCGGACTACGAGCCGCACCATCCGCACACCGGCGCGGAGAAGCCGAAGGGCACGTCCGAGGAGGGCGGCTCCTCGGGTCACGCGCACCACTAGGGGCTCTCCGAGGGGGCTCTCCGAGGAGGGCTGTCCGAGGCGGGGCTGTCCGAGGGGGCGGCGAAGCCCCTGTCGTCGGAGGGCCCGCATCGCCTCACCGGATGAGCGACCAGCGGTACCGGGCGTCCTCGAAGGGAAGGTCGTCGCGCACCGTCACATAGGAAGTGCCCGCGGCGTAAGGCGTGCTCAGCCGTTTCCCGTCGTCCGCCGACGAGAACACCTGCCCCTCGGGCTGGCCGGGCGGGATGCGCCATGCCTGCTGGATGTCGTTCTTGACGCACTCGCCCAACCAGGCAAGACCCCAACCGGCGACATCGGCGAGGCACTTGCCGGTGCCGACCGAGATGATCTGGAGCCCGCGGCTGTTGTCGAGCCCGAGCCTCCACCGCTGCCGGGGGTCGCCCGCGTCGCAGGGCGCGAGCGTGGCGGTGCCCTGGAAGGCGTTGGCGGGGTCGTCGGCCGTGGTCATGCACAGGCCGTTGGCCACGTTGCGCCACTGACTCCCGGCGTCGGCAGCGGCGGGGGGCGCGTGGGCGGGCGCGGGCGCCGTGCCCGCGAGCACGCCACCGGCCGCGACGGTGACCACGGCCGCCGTCAGGGCACCGACCCGGCGGCTGGACTTCCTGCGCTGTACGGGCGTCATGCGTGCTCCATCCCCCTGGTGGCCCGCGGCCCGGGCGGCGGGCCCGGCGCCGCCGTGGTCGGCCACGTTCCGTGCGTCGATGCTGGCGCACGGCGGAAGCTGGGCACCATCCCCAGATCGAGGGATGGCGCTCGCCCTGCGCCTTTGAAGGATGGCGCCTCCCCTTCCGGCGTGCGTGACTACGCTGGGCGCTCCTACGGTCGCGTCAGGTGGGGGCGAGGGGCGCATGGGACTGACCTACGAGGACGCGGTCCGGCTGCTCGGCGGCCAGCGGGAGGGCACGGTCGCGGCGCTCGACCGGCTGGCCGGAGGGCTGTTGCTCGCGTCGTCGGCGACGGGCGCCGGCTTCGTCTCCGGCCTCTTCGACGCCCGCGGCGAACTGGCGCGGTACGGCGGCGGGCTCGTCCACGGCCTCGGCGAACGGATGCGTGGGCTCACCCGGTTCGAGCGCAGCGAACGACTGGCCGCGGCCCACGCCGTGGTGGTGCTCTCCGCGTACTTCGAGGTGCTCGCCGAGTCCGAACTCCCCTGTGACGTTGGGGAACTGGAGCTCACGAGCGCCGATCAAGCGGCCCTGGCCGGGGCTGAGTCCGAAGCGAGCAGGCGCCTGGGGACGCTGGCCGCGAGCCTGTTGCGCGCGGACGTACCGATGCCGGCACCGCACCGGCCGTACGAGGCGACGCTCGACGCGCTGAGCGACTTCTACCGCCGCCTCTCGGTCGAAGTGACGCGCTTCGTACGGGGCATGGCCGTATGGGACCGGCTCGACGACACCCGCAAGGGCCGGTTCGAACGGGCGCTGTCCGGCGAGGTTCCGGGCCGGGCCGTCACGCGCTACGAAGAGCTGTTCCGGCAGTTGGCGCTCGACTGCCCCGAAGTCGCCTTCTGGGCGGGCCTCATGGACCACCGGGCCACCAGGGCGCAGCTGCGGACGCTGACCGTCGGCCTTGAGGAGCTGGGGCGGGTGCTGGCGGAACTCGCCGCCCACCGGCCCTCGGACCAGTGGGTCGCCGGCCTGGCGCGTGCCCATGCGGCGGCCCTGAACCGCCCGATCCTCACGTCACGGGACGTCCTGGACGGGCTGAGCCTGCCGGTTCTCGGCGCGGCCTATGTGAACCCGGACTTCCGGGTCGCCGAAGTGGGTCCGGCCGACCGGTTCGCCGAGGACTCGTGGTGGGGCGAGTGCCCCGTCCGCACGGACCTGGACCACTTCCTGCTCGGCCATCTGACCTCACCGCGGGCCGCCCGGGCCCCGCTGGTCGTTCTCGGCCAGCCGGGGTCCGGCAAGTCCGTCTTCACCCAGGTCCTCGCGGCCCGGCTGCCGGCCGCCGACTTCCTGGCCGTGCGCGTCGAGTTGCGCGACGCCGCCGCCGACGCGGACCTCCAGACCCAGATCGAGCAGGCCGTGCGCTCGGCCACGGGTGAGTCCGTGACCTGGCCCGATCTGGTCCGGCGGGGCGGCGGGGCGCTGCCGGTGGTGCTGCTCGACGGCTTCGACGAGTTGTTGCAGGCGACCGGCGTGAGCCAGAGCGACTACCTGATGAAGGTGGCGGACTTCCAGAGCCGGGAGGAGAGCCAGGGGCGGCCTGTCGTCGTCCTCGTCACCAGTCGCACCGCCGTCGCGGACCGGGCACGGCCCGCGGAGGGCATGCTCGCCCTGCACCTGGAGCCGTTCAGCGACGGGCAGGTCGGGCGGTGGCTGGAGGTGTGGAACCGCACCAACGCCGACGGTTTCAGCGCGCGCGGACTCCTTCCCCTCGCTCCCGAAGTCGCCCTCAGACACGGCGAACTGGCGTCCCAGCCGTTGCTGCTGCTGATGCTCGCGCTGTACGACGCGGACGCGAACGCGCTGCAGCGGCACGGCGAACGGCTGGGCGAAGGGGAGCTCTACGAGCGGCTGCTCAGCAGCTTCGCCGCGCGGGAAGTCCGCAAGAGCGGGGAGCCGCTCGGCGAGGAGTCGCTCGACGACGCGGTGGAGCGGCAGCTCGCGGAGCTCGCCCTGGTGGCGTTCGCGATGTTCAACCGAGGACGGCAGTGGATCGGCGCGGCCGAACTCGACACGGACCTGTCCGCCCTGGGCCCCGACTCCTCCCGCCCCGGCGCCTCTCCCGGCCTGCGCGCCACGCTCAGCGGGGCGGAACTGGTGCTCGGCCACTTCTACTTCGTGCACGAATCGCGGGCCAGCCGTGATGGGCTGCGCCTGCGGACCTACGAATTCCTGCACGCCACCTTCGGGGAGTATCTGATCGCGCGGCTCGTCACACAGGAGCTCGACGACCTCGCGTCGTCACTGCGCCGGAGTACCCGCCGCAACCGCCCCGCTGTGGTCGACGACGCCTTCCTGCACGCGCTCCTGTCGTTCGTGCCGCTCACCACGCGCGGCACCACGGTCTCCTTCGCCGTGGAACGGCTGCGCGCCTTGCCGGAGCCCCGACGCCGCGCGGTGCACGACGTGCTCCTCGACCTCTTCCACCACGCGCTCCTGGACCGGCACGACAGCCGGTACGGCGACTACGTGCCACAGCGGCTGCCGGTGCCGACCGGGCCCGCGGTGTACTCCGTGAACCTGCTGGTGCTCGCCGTGGGCGCGGCGGGACAGGTCACAGGGCGGGAGCTGTTCCCGCAGGCGGAGGACATCGTGTCCGAGTGGCGCCGCTCGGCCCTGCTGTGGCGGTCGCAGTGCCAGGAGGGGGCGTGGACCGGTCTCGTGTCGACGCTCGGGATCGAGCGCTTGTGGGCGGACGGCCAACGGGACATCAGGCTGAGCCTGCGGCAGGGCGCCGAGCCGGAGCCCGATCGAGTGGACACGTACTGGACCTACGGCTATGCCCCCGGCAGCGAACACCGGCCTCGAGGCGGGGGCTGGCTGTGCTGGTTCCAGTACGACAACAGCGAACTGCGCGAGAAGGCGGCATTCCTCTGCGACAAGGTCGACGACACGGTCGTCCACGGCCTCGAACCGCTGGCCGGGACGTGGGACACGGCGGTCACCACCTTTCTCGGCGACGGCACCGAGCCTCCCGTCTCCGCCGCGAACGCCATGATCCACCTGTGGCTGCTGATCGACGACGACGCCCCCACGGCCGACCTGACGGAGGCGTTCGACACGTGCCTGCGGTTCGCCCTCAACGGCTTCGCCATCGCCGACGTGGTCACCCGGCGGCGGTTCAGGAAGATGTTCCTGCGTCGCCTCGCGGCGGAGTGGCGGCGGCTCGACCCCGTGTGGGTGGAGGAAGCCCTCGGCGAGATCTGGCGCGGCGGCGCGCACAGGTCGGACGGCGGCCCGACGTTCCACGCCCTCGCGGGGGACATCCTCCCCATCGAACTGCGCGTCCTCTGGCGTGACATGGACGAGCGGGACCGCGGACCGGGACTATCCTGATCGGTAACCGTCGATGAGGAGTTCCGAGGTGCCGCAGGCAGCAGCCCGTCCCACGCTGGAGGCAGTGGCCGCGCGGGCGGGGGTGTCGCGGGCGACGGTGTCCCGGGTCGTGAACGGTGAGGCCGGGGTGCGGGAGGTGCTCGCGGTGAAGGTGAGGCGGGCGGTGAAGGAGCTCGGTTACGTTCCCAACCGGGCCGCCCGCAGTCTTGTCACCCGCCGCCACGACGCCGTCGCCGTGGTCATCGCCGAACCGGAGACCAGGGTGTTCGCCGACCCCTTCTTCGCGCTCCAACTGCGGGGCATCAGCAAGGAACTGACGGCCCGTGACGTACAGCTCCTGCTGCTCCTGACGGAGGGGCGGGACGACCATGAACGGGTCGGCCGCTATCTCGCGGGCGGCCATGTGGACGGCGCGCTCGTCTTCTCGCTGCACCTGGACGACCCGCTGCCCGGCATCATCCACGGCGCCGGTGTGCCCACGGTGTTCGGCGGGCGGCCGGGCTGGGCGGGCAGCGCGCGCTACGTCGACTGCGACAACCGCGGCGGTGCCCGGCAGGCCGTACGCCACCTCGTCGGGCTCGGCCGCACCCGCGTCGCGCACATCACCGGCCCCCTGGACCAGACATCGGCGGTCGACCGCCTCGACGGCTACCGCGACGTCCTGCCCGCGGCGGACCCGGACCTGGTCGTCGAGGGCGACTTCACCCCGGCGGGCGGCGAGCGCGCCATGCGCCTGCTCCTCGACCGCCGCCCGGACGTCGACGCCGTCTTCGCCGCGAACGACCTGACCGCGTCCGGGGCGCTGCGCGTGCTGCGCGAGTCCGGGCGGCGGGTGCCGCGGGACGTGGCGGTCGTCGGCTTCGACGACATGCTGCCCGTGGCCGAGCAGGCCGATCCGCCGCTGACGACGGTGCGGCAGGACATCGAGGGGATGGGGCGGCTGATGGCGGCGATGCTGCTGCGCGGCGACGTCCACGAGGAGGGAGCCGACGGCGCGGACGCGGACGCCGAGGGCGGCGCGTGCGTGGTGCTGCCCACGGAGCTGGTGCGACGGGAGTCCGCCTGACCGCCCGCTGTCTGCCTAGCCCTCTGCCGCCCCCCCGCCCACCGCCCGTAGAAATTCTCCCGGCGCCCCGGTCACACTTCCCGTTCCCCGCGCGTCATGGCAGTGAGGGAGCAGTTCCTCACGGAGCGCGTGCGCCAGGCGGGTTGCGTCCGCCCGGGCGGGGCCCTCGACCCCACCCGGGCGTGAGCCCTACTGACGCCGTCCGCCGAGGATCAGGAGCCCACGGACACCGTGAACCGGCGGGGGTTCCCGTCGTGCGCCGCGCCCGACACGTCCGGCTGCCCGTCCGGGCGTACGTCGTCGTACGGGAAGGCGTACCCGATGGGCGAGTTGGCGTGCACCACCCGGGACCAGTGGTTGGTGACGCCGCCGCGGTAGTAGTCGCCGGCCGTCGTGCCGTTCGGCTGGGACGGGTGGGTGAGCATGATGCTGCGGTTGAACCCGGCGGCGAGGCGGGCGAGGAGGCCCTTCTTGTCGTCGGGGTCGCCCGGGTTGTTGGCGAACGGGCCGTGGTTGCAGGTGAAGATGTCCTTCGAGGTGGGCTTGGCGAAGGTGTGGCCGCCCTCGAAGGTGAGGGTGTCGCCCGAGACCCGGCCGGCGCGCACGCCCCGCCCGCCCTGGAGGTCGATGCGCAGGTCGGCCCCGCGGTACTTCTCCCAGACCTGGTCGATGTAGCTGTTGAAGTAGTCGCGGAACGGCATCTTGCCCGGGTCGCCGAAGTGCGGGGCCATCAGGTTCTGCGGCGAGATGACGCGCAGCACGCCGCCGTCGCCGCGGATCACCAGCTTGTCCCAGGGCTGGCCGTCCTTGCCGGCCTGTGCCACCAGATCGGCGGCGATCTTGTCCACGGCCCCCTCGGGCAGCGGCGCGACGGTGTGCTTGGCGTCGCCTTCGAGGGTCAGACCGATGGGCAGCGCCGTCACCAGGTCGACGTAGCTGATGTTCGCGTACAACTGCGTGCTGTTGAAGGTGAACTCGCAGAACGACCACGTGCGGCCGTAGTTCGGGTCCTCCTTGGTGGCGAACGCGGGCTCGACGAGGGAGGGGCCCGGGTTGAGGAAGAAGTCCAGCTTGTCGTCGCGTACGAAGTACACGCGGGCGCCGTACATCTGAGGCAGCGTCAACACCTTGGGGGCGGAGCCCGCCGCGCCCAGCGGGATGGCGCAGTCCACGGGCAGCGGCGTCTGCGGGGCCGACGGCGAATCGGGGCGGTAGACGCCGCCGTCCGGCTTGAGGAGCACCCAGCGGTCGGTGCCGGGCTCGTGGCCGGTGACGTACGCGCGGACCTGGCCCGGCAGCGACTTGTTCTGCAGTGCGAGTTCACAGGTCGCGGGCGCGGCTGAGGCGTCCGGGCTCAGCGCGCTGCCCCACGCGGGGTACGTGAGGGCGCCCGCGGCGACCGCGGACGACGTCAGGAACACTCGGCGCGATATCACGGTATGTCTCTCCTGGCTGGAATGTGGGGGGAGTTGGGCAGGAGTGCGGCCCGGGCGCGCGGTGGTGCGTCGACGTGCCCCACTGTCGCTGCGGTGAAATCGCGCCGTCAAGAGATGTTGCTGAGAGCGCTCTCAGAATCTGCTCCGGGTTCACAAGGTGATGACAGTCGAGCGCGGAGAGTGACGAAACGCGGTGCTCGGCACGGGGGCGGGCACGAGGGTGTGTGCCGGGCCGGGGCCAGCGCGCGCGGATTGTCAGTGCCCGGTGCAAGACTCGGAACTGACGTACTCGTGAGGCGACAAGCGCGACAAAGGAGTCGATCATGCTCAGTGATCTCACGCTCACCGGCGCCCCGGTCTGGGTCGATCTCGGCACCACGGACATGGACGGCGCGGCGGCCTTCTACCGCGGCGTCTTCGGCTGGGACTTCGAGAAGGGCGGCGAGGAAGTCGGCGGTTACGGCACGTTCCAGCTCGACGGCAAGGCCGCCGCGGGCGGAATGACGGTCACGCCCGAAATGGGCGCCCCCGCCTGGTCGCTGTACTTCTGCACGCCGGACGCGGACGCCACCGCCAAGCAGGTCGAGCAGGCCGGCGGCCGCACCCTCTTCGAGCCGATGGACGTCCTGGACCTCGGCCGCATGGCGGGCTTCGCCGACTCGGCGGGAGTGGCCTTCTCCGTGTGGCAGCCGGGGCGGAACAAGGGCCTGGAGCTGGTGAACGAGCCGGGCGGCCTGATCTGGACCGAGCTGTACACCCCGGACATCGAGACCGGCGCCGCGTTCTACGGCGCGGTGTTCGGCTGGAGGACCATCAACCAACCCTTCGAGGGCGGGTCGTACACCATGGTGTATCCAGGCGGCGGCACGCCGGACGACATGTTCGGCGGTCTGTGGCCCCTCGACCAGGACCCGGCCGAGCAGGAAGCCGGTGTCTATTGGATGCCGTATTTCCACGTCACCGACATCGACGCGGTGGTGGAGAAGGCACGCACGACCGGCGGCACCGTCCGGGCCGAGCGCATGGACCTCGCCGGAGTGGGCGCGTTCGCGAAGCTCGCCGACCCGTACGGCGCGCGGTTCGCCCTGATGCAGCCGGAGCCGTCGCAGGGCTGAGCCACCAGGTCAGGGCCCCCTGCGAAGCCCCTCGCTGCCTGGTCCCGCAACGCCCGGCGCGCCGCGTTGATCGAACGTTGATCGCTTGTTTCGCGCCATCCTCCAGGATCACGGCATGCACAATGACACCACTTTGACCGAGCCCGAACTCACCTGGCAGGAGCAGGCGCTGTGCGCGCAGACCGGGCCCGACTTCTTCTTCCCCGAGCCCGGCAGCTCGGTGCGCGAGGCCAAGCGCATCTGCCGCCTGTGCGACATGCGCCAGACCTGCCTGGCGTACGCCCTCGACAACGACGAGCGGTTCGGCGTCTGGGGCGGGCTCTCCGAGAAGGAACGGCAGAGCCTGCGCCAGGAGCGTGCGTGACGGGTGCCGAGTGGCTCACGCGTACGTGACCTCGAACCGCCGTGTGCCCTCCGGGACATGAACGTCGTCGCCGGACACCGGCAGCTCGCGGCCGTCCGCCGACGCCGCCCGCACGGAGCCGAAACGGCACGGGTAGACGTACCGCACCCGCTCCGGTGACTCGGTGATGTCCACGGCCACCGCCCGCGCCGCCGCGTCGTGCGTGAGCCGGTAGCCGAAGGGCGCCCCGAACAGCGTGGGCGCGGCCTCGACGGTCACCGGCTCACCGTCCGGCACCCAGTGCGGGCGGATGCCCGGGGCGACGTACAGATGCGGATCGCGGTCCTCGTCGGCCTCGAAGAAGAGGATGTCGCGCAGGAGCAGCAGATACTCCGCGGCCGCCCAGCCGTGCGGGATGTCGCCCATGTACCAGTGGCGGTAGGGGACTTCGGCGAAGCCGGACGCGATCGGGAACGCGTGCTGCTCGTTCCACGCGCCGAGCGCCACCGCCCGGTCGTCGGTGCGCGGCAGCGAGGCCGCCACGGTCCAGCCGAGCAGTGCGTCCATCCGCGCGGCGTCTCCCGCCAGCAGATAAGCGTGCGCCAACTGCAGCGTCAGATAGGGGCCGTACGCGTTCCACGCCGCCTCGTGCCGGAAGCCGCCCGTCACGAACCGGCCGTACATGGTGTCCAGCGTGCACCGCGCCGCCAGGTCGACCTCGTCGCCCAGCTTGCCGCCCATGTGCAGCCGCAGCGGATGGAAGTACGCGGCCGCGCCGATCATCGTCGAGTCGCGCCGCCCGACGTCCCCGGGCCCGGTCGGGATGTACGTCTCCCACTCGCCCAGCCGCCGCTGCTCCGCCAGGACCCAGCGGATCGAGGCCGCCGTGGCCTGCTTCAAGTCGTCGAAGGCGGCCCAGAGTTCGCGGACCTCCGGGGTGCCGAGGCGCTCGGCGAGGCGCGCCGCCTCGTACAGGCCGGCGAGGCCCCACAGGTCGTCCCAGTAGTGCGGCTTGTCGCGCTCGCCGAGGTGCTCGGCGCTCCAGCCGCTGTGCAGCAGGCCGTAGGCGTCCCGGTTGTCGCGCAGCCACCGCGCGCCGTCGATCACGTACGGCGCGTACAGCTTCGCGCCGAAGGCGGCGCCGGGGCCCGCCGTGCGGTCGAAGCGTCCGATCGCCCACAGCGCCTGGCCGTTGCTGTCCCACTCGCGGTCGTCCCGCTCGTGCGGGCCGCCGTAGAAGCCGTACTCGGCGCACGGCCCGATCCGGCCCGTGCCCCGGTTGAACCGCAGCGGGTAGTGCGTGCCCAACTGGTGCTCCGCGAGCGCCGCGTCGCCCACGAGCGAGCACGCCGTCGCCTCCACCGAGGAGTCCCGGATCCAGAACGAGTCGTACACCGTCGGCCCCGGGTGGATCTCGCCGTGGTCCGAGAGGACCAGCAACTGCGAGCGCGCCTGCCGGAACAGATCGGTCAAGTGCGCCACGGGGCCCGGGAGTCCGGGCTGCACGCCCTGGCCGAGGACCTTCGCCGTCCAGAACGACCGGTTCGCCTCCTCCAGTTCGGCGGCGGGCGTGGCGCGGATCTCGGCCAGATCACCGGCCCCGCTGTACAGGTCGACGGGCAGCCGCACGGCGATCTCGAACGCCTCGCCGTCCGCCACCCGGAACGGCCACGCGAACGCGGCGCTGCACAACCCCGCGACCTGGTCCTGCGCCTGGAGCGCGGCGTTGAGCTTGCCGCCCACGGCCAGGTCGTGGAACGGGCTGCGGGTCAGATACGCCGCCGGATCCGACGCGAAGTCCGGGTTGCCGTAGACGCCGTAGTGCTCGGGCGCGGTGTCGAACACCGGGCCCCAGCCGCTGTTGGTCTCCACCCGCGCCTCGTCCGGCAGATACCTGAGGAACGTCAGCTGCCGGTCGGTGGTGCCCGGGTCGCGGCGGTCGTGCCGCTGGAAACCGCTCGGCCCCGCGGGCAGCACGGCCGCGCACAGCCAGCCCTCGCGCGGCGGGCCGCTCGGAGCGGTGACGGCGAGCCGCGTCACCGTGAGGTCCCGCTGCCGGGGCCCGACCGGCGCCGCGAACGTCCGCTGCGTGAACTCCACGCCGCCCGGTGTGCGGAACGTCGTCTCCACCACCGGCAGGTGCGGCGCCTCCATGCGCTGCGCGACCGTGCCGCACTCCGTGAGCTGCGGCACGCTGACGGTGCCCGACGCCGGTTCGTACAGGAAGAACGCCAGGCAGTACTTGTCGTACACCGGCTCGATCTCCCCGGCCTGGCCGATCAGCGACTCCTGGCGGTGGTCCTTCACGCCGACCATGTGCCAGTAGCGGTACAGCGCGTTCGAGGAGAAGGCGGCCTCCTTCGACTCGTACGTGCCCGCGTCGAAGTCGTCGCTCCAGCGCCGGAAGGCGGCCTGCGCCCACCACGGCACCGGGTACGGCACCCGCGCCCGGTCCGCCCAGCTGCGCCACATGACCTCGTAGAACATCCACTCATGGGTCCGTGCCATGCCCGTGCACCCCCTGGGGTCGACGGCGGCTGTGCCCGTCTGCCCACCATGGCACCGCGGGGCGGGGCCGTAAATCGCCGCGCGCCCCGCGCGATGCCGGGGTCAGCTCGGTGCGACGCCCCGCGCCGCGGCCCGGGCCCGGCGCGCGGCCAGGCGCTCGTCGAACTTCGACGCCTCCGCGTCGAGCCCGCCCATGAAGAGGCCCAGCTCCTCCTGGGCCTTGGCGCCCTCGGGGCCGAGGCCGGGGATCTCCATGATCTTGAGGAAGCGCAGCACGGGCTGCAGCACGTCGTCGTGGTGGATGCGCAGGTTGTACACCCCGCCGATGGCCATCTGCGCGGCGGCCCGCTCGAAGCCGGGGATGCTGTGGCCGGGCATGCGGAAGCCGACGACGACGTCGCGGACGGCGCACATCGTGAGGTCGGGGGCGAGCTCGAAGGCGGCCTTGAGGAGGTTGCGGTAGAAGACCATGTGCAGGTTCTCGTCGGTCGCGATGCGCGCCAGCATCCGGTCGCAGACGGGGTCCCCGGACTGGTGGCCGGTGTTGCGGTGGGAGATCCGCGTGGCCAGCTCCTGGAAGGCGACGTACGCCACGGAGTGCAGCATCGAGTGCCGGTTGTCGGACTCGAAGCCCTCGCTCATGTGCGCCATGCGGAACTGCTCGAGCTGGTCGGGGTCGACGGCACGGGACGCGAGGAGGTAGTCGCGCATGACGATGCCGTGCCGCCCCTCCTCCGCGGTCCAGCGGTGCACCCAGGTGCCCCAGGCGCCGTCGCGGCCGAAGAGGGAGGCGATCTCGTGGTGGTAGCTGGGGAGGTTGTCCTCGGTGAGGAGGTTCACCACGAGTGCGACACGGCCGATGTCGGTGACCGGCGACTGCTCCTTGGCCCATGCCTCGCCGTCCTCGAAGAGGCCGGGGAAGTTCCGGGCGTCGGAGAACGGCACGTACTCGTGCGGCATCCAGTCCTTGGCCACGGCCAGATGCCGGTTGAGCTCCTTCTCTACCACTTCTTCCAAAGCGTACAGAAGCCGGGCGTCGGTCCATGTGTCCGGGCTGCCGAGGTGGGGAGAAGTGATCGTCACGGGGGCTCCTGGGGACGGGAGGGGTGGGGAAGCGGCGCCGGGGGTAGCACGGAGCCGCGAGCGTTTTGTACCTACGCCATCGTAGGTTACGTACCCGTAGGTTAAGCCCTCCGTAAAGAGCCCCCGAAACCGGGTGGCCCGAGGGCCCCGGAACCGGAGGTCAGCCCACCGCCCGCCGCAGATGCTCGGCCGTGAACGACCCCCGCGCTCCGAGCAGCTCCCGCGGCGTCCCCTCGAAGACGATCCGGCCGCCGTGCTTGCCCCCGTCGGGCCCCAGGTCGATGACCCAGTCCGCGTGCTTGACGACCTCCAGGTTGTGCTCGACGACCAGCACGGTGTTCCCGGCGTCGACGAGCCGGTCCAGCATGGCGAGCAGCCCGTCCACGTCCGCCATGTGCAGTCCGGTGGTCGGCTCGTCGAGGACGTACGTGGTCCCCGTCCGATGCAGCTGGGTGGCGAGCTTGATGCGCTGCCGCTCTCCGCCGGACAGCGTGGACAGCGGCTGGCCGAGGGTGAGGTAGGTGAGTCCGACATCACGCAGGGCGCCGAGCCGGCGGCGTACCGCCGTGTCGGGGGAGTCCTCGAAGAAGGCCAGGGCGCGCTCGGCGGTCATGTCGAGCACGTCGACGATCGAGCACCCGCCCACCGTCAGGCGCAGCACCTCCTCCTTGAAGCGCCGCCCCGCGCACGCCTCGCACGTCGTCGTGACCGGATCCATGAACGCCAGGTCGCTGTAGATGATCCCACGGCCCTGGCAACTCTCGCAGGCCCCATGGGAGTTGAAGCTGAAGAGGCCAGGCTCGGTGCCGGTCCGGCGGGCGAAGAGCGCGCGCACCCGGTCCATGATCCCCAGATACGTCGCCGGTGTGGAGCGCGCCGAGATGCCGATGGACGACTGGTCGACGGCCACGGCGTCGGGGTGCTGCTCGAGGAAGGCCCGGGAGATCAGCGTGCTCTTGCCGGAGCCCGCGACACCCGTCACGGCCGTGAGGACGCCGGTGGGCACCCGTACGCTCACGTCCTTGAGGTTGTGCAGGTCGGCCCCCTTGATCCACTCGCCGCCGACGGCCTCGCGCGGATGTTCCTTGATGCCGCCGGAGCGGCGCAGGCAGCGGCCGGTGAGGGTGTCGGCGGCGCGCAGCCGAGCCGGGGTGCCCTCGAAGACCACGAGGCCGCCGTCGGCGCCCGCGGCCGGGCCCATGTCGACGATGTGGTCGGCGACGGCGATCACGTCCGGGTCGTGCTCGACGACGAGCACGGTGTTGCCCTTGTCGCGCAGGCGCAGCAGCAGGTCGTTGAGGCGGCCCACGTCGCGCGGGTGCAGGCCGACGCTCGGCTCGTCGAAGATGTACGTCATGCCGGTCAGGCTGGAGCCGAGGTGGCGCACCATCTTCAGGCGCTGGCCCTCGCCGCCGGAGAGCGTGGACGTCTCGCGGTCGAGGCTGAGGTAGCCGAGCCCGATGGCCTCGATGCGTTCGAGCGCGGCGACGGCCGCCCCGGCGATCGGACCGGCCACGGGCCCGTCGACGCGGCCGAGCGCCGCGATCAGGTCGGTGACCTCCATGCGCGTGCAGTCGGTGATGCTCAGGCCGGCGACGCGGGTGGCGAGCGCGGCCGGGTTCAGGCGCGCGCCGTCGCACGCCGGGCAGTGGCCCTCGACGAGGAAGGGCTGCACCATGTCGCGGGTCTTCTGGGAGAGCGCCGACAGGTCGCGGTGCAGGTACAGCCGCTCGAAGCGGTCGGCGAGCCCTTCGTAGTCGATGTCGCGGGCGCCCCCGGTGTTGTCGACGTTGACCTTGCTCGCCTTGGTCGCCTGCTTGCCGCGCCCGCCGCCGCGCATCAGGAACTCCCGTTCCGCGGCGGTGAATTCACCGACGGGTTTGTGTGTGTCGAGGTCCGTGGTGTTCGTGTACGTCTGGCCCTGCCAGGTCCCGACGGCGAACGGCGGGAACAGGATCGCGCCGCCCGCCAGGGACTTGGCGGGGTCCAGGATGCGGTCGTAGTCGGGCCGCACGGTGCGGCCGAGCCCGGCGCACTCGGGGCACATCCCGCTCGGGTCGTTGAACGAATACGCCGTGGCCGGTCCCGCGCTCGGCGTGCCGTGGCGCGAGAACAACACCCGGATCACCGAGTAGATGTCCGTCATCGTGCCCACGGTGGAGCGGGAGTGGCCGCCGATCGGCTTCTGGTCGACGACGATCGCGGGCGCGAGGTCCTCGATGGCGTCCGCGTGCGGCCGCTCGTACTTCGGCAGCCGGTTGCGGATGAACCACGTGAACGTCTCGTTGAGCTGGCGCTGCGACTCGACGGCGATGGTGTCGAAGACGACCGACGACTTGCCCGACCCCGAAACGCCGGTGAAGACCGTCAGACGGCCCTTCGGTATGCGCAGGTTCACCTCCTTCAGGTTGTTCTCACGGGCCCCGGTGAGGGTGATGTGCTGGTGGTCCGACGGGGTGTGCGGTGGGTGACTGGCATCTCGCATGTACGCGAAGCTAGTCGGGATACCCGACAGCTTCTGTCCTGTTTTCCAGGGCGATGTCGTCGGGGCCGGAGACCTCCTTGAGCGCCCCGTCGAGCACCAGCCAGCGCGTGATGCCGATCGACTCCAGGAACGGCAGGTCGTGGCTGGCGACGATCAGCGCGCCCTCGTAGCTCTCCAGGGCTGTCGCGAGCTGGTGGACGCTGGCCATGTCGAGGTTGTTCGTCGGTTCGTCGAGCATCAGCAGCTGCGGCGCGGGCTCGGCGAGCAGCAGCGCCGCGAGCGCCGCCCGGAACCGTTCGCCGCCGGAGAGCGTGGCCGCCCGCTGGTCGGCCTTCGCGCCCTTGAACAGGAAGCGGGCCAGGCGCGCCCGGACCCGGTTGTTCGTGGCCTCCGGCGCGAACCGCGCGACGTTCTCGGCGACGCTCAGCTCTTCGTCGAGTACGTCGAGACGCTGCGGCAGGAAGCGCAGCGGAACGTGCGCCGTCGCCTCCCCGCCGAGCGGGTCGAGTTCGCCGCTGATGGTCCGCAGCAGCGTGGTCTTGCCCGCGCCGTTGCGGCGTCTTGCCCGCGCCGTTGCGGCCGACCAGCGCGACGCGCTCGGGCCCGCCCAGCTCGAACCGGCCGCCCACCCGCGCTCCGTAACGGAGCGTCAGGTCCTGGAGCGTCAGGACGGTGCGGCCCGGCGGGACCGCGGTGTGCGGCAGGTCGACGCGGATCTCGTCGTCGTCGCGCACCGCCTCGACGGCGTCGTCCAGGCGCTCCTTGGCCTCGGCCAGCTTCCCCTCGTGCATGATGCGGTGCTTGCCCGCGGACTCCTGGGCGGACCGCTTGCGCGCCCCCATGACGATCTTCGGCTCGCGCTTCTGGTCCTGCATCTTCTGGCCGTACCGCTTGCGGCGGGCCAATTTGACCTGGGCCTCGACGAGTTCGCGCTTCTGCTTGCGCAGGTCGGACTCGGCGACGCGCACCATGCGTTCGGCCGCCTCCTGCTCGACGGCGAGCGCCTCCTCGTACGCGCTGAAGTTGCCGCCGTACCAGGTGACTTCGCCGTCCCGCAGGTCGGCGATCTGGTCGACGCGGTCCAGGAGTTCCCGGTCGTGGCTGACCACGACGAGCACTCCGGACCACGCGTCGACGGCCGCGTACAGGCGCCTGCGGGCGTGCAGGTCCAGGTTGTTGGTGGGCTCGTCGAGCAGCAGGACGCCGGGCCTCGTCGAGCAGCAGGACGCCGGGCCTGCGCAGCAGCAGTGCGGCCAGGCGCAGCAGCACCGACTCGCCGCCGGAGACCTCACCGGTGGTGCGGTCCAGGCCGATGTTGCCGAGGCCGAGCTGGGCGAGGGTCGCCGTGGCGCGCTCCTCGACGTCCCAGTCGTCGCCGACGGCCGTGAAGTGCTCGGCGCTCGGGTCGCCCGCCTCGATGGCGTGCAGCGCGGCGCGGGTGCCGGCGATGCCGAGCGCCTCGTCGACGCGCAGGGTGGTGTCGAGGGTGACGTTCTGCGGCAGGTAGCCGACGTCGCCCGCGGTGCGGACGGCGCCCTCGGCCGGGGTGAGTTCCCCCGCGATCAGCTTCAGGAGCGTCGACTTGCCGGATCCGTTGCGGCCGATCAGGCCGGTCCTGCCGGGGCCGAACGCGGCCTGCAGGCCGTCGAAGACGGTGGTCCCGTCGGGCCAGGTGAAGGCGAGCGACGTGCAGGTGATGGACGTGGTGGGGGACAGAGACATACGGGCCTCGCGGTTGCTGGGTGATGCGCGGGTGAGGGGCAACGCGTGCGGGACACCGCGAGGGTCGTGTGAAAGGGCCCTGCGCCGGACGGACGGCTCTTGTGCCGAGGTCGCACCCGACGTACACAGCGAGGAATTCGACGAACTCGGGGAACAGCGAGGAGTTCGCGAAAGCTGTGACGCGGTGTCTCAAGACCTCAGACGAGCAACGTCCTTCTCCGATCGACGGCAACAGAAGCGCTATACACCGTAAAGGGGGTGTGTGGCCCTGTCAACGGGTTTCCGGGCCCCGGCGGCCGGGCCGGGGCCCGGGCATGGCGCCCGGCGTAAGCGTGCCGGTTCGGTCCGCGGTCGCGCAAAGGAGTTTTCCGCTGCGTGCCGAGCGCGTGGTCGGGCCGCCCCCCCGCGTGGCTGTTCGGGGTGGCTGTTCGGCTCGGCCGTAGATGTCGGATTCTCGCCAGACCCGCCCCCGCGGCCCTGCTTGAGTACCGCTCATGACGAACCAGCACCAGCACGCCACCGCGACCGCCTTCCGCGCCCTGCACACCCCCGGCACCCCGCTCGTCCTGCCCAACGCCTGGGACATCGCGAGCGCCCGTGTCGTCGAGGCGGCCGGAGCCGCCGCCGTCGCCACCACCAGCGCGGGCCTCGCCTGGGCGCTCGGCGCCGCCGACGGCGACCGGCTGCCCCGCGA
>NZ_AOPZ01000399.1 GCF_000414115.1 Streptomyces aurantiacus JA 4570 | reverse complement strand
ATCCGCCGCGGAGCGGCGGGCCAGGGCTGGGCGAGGAGCACCCGCCGGTCACGCCGGCGACCGCAGCGCAGCCCGCGCGGGCATCGCCGTGGCCACCAGACCGAGCACCACGGCCGACCCGGCGAAGGCCCCGTACAGCAGTGGCGGGATATAAGGAGCCTCGCCGGTCAGCCCGTTCATCATCGGGACGAGCGTGGCGAGGGCGATCCCGGTGCCGATGATCACGCCCGCGCAGGTCACGAGCAGCGCCTCCCAGCGCACCATCCGCATCACCTGGCGGCGCGTGGAGCCGATCAGGCGCAGCGTGCCGAGTTCGCGGCGGCGGTCGAGGACCGTCATCACCAGCGTGTTGGCGGCGGCGATCGCGGCGAAGCCGCCCAGTACGGCCGCCATGACCCCGTTCGCCCAGGCGTTGACCTCGCGGTCGACCGACGCGGCCGCGGTGTAGCCGTCGCGGTCCTTGACCGTGCCCAGGGACTTCAGCGAAGCCGCGGTGCCGCCCTTCGTCCAGATCTCCGCGTAGAGGGAGGACGTGACGTGCTGCTTCAAGTCGGCGGCGGGCAGCGTCGCCTGGGACAGGCCGAGACCCCGCTCGTACGTCGCCGTGATCTTCGGGCGGGCCTTCGTGCCGTCGGGAAGCCGCAGCTCGACACGGTCGCCGGTCTTCAGGTGCGCGGACTCGGCGAGCATGGCGTCCAGCGCGATCTGCCCCTTGCCCAGGGCGAGTTCACCGGCCTTGACCTTGAGGTCCTGCACCTTGGCGAGGCCGGCGGCGGTGCCCGTGACGCCCTGCGTCGGCACCGACTCCAGCCAGCGGTCGCCGCCGGAGCCCTTGGGGATCAGGACGGAGGTCTTCAGCAGGCCCACGGCGGAGCTGACGCCGGAGGCCCGCTCGGCCTTCCGTACCGCATCGGGACCGAAGCCACCGTCCGACGTGACGATGTGGTCGGCCGTGATGCCGTCCCGCTGCTGCTTCTCCGTGACCCGCTCCTCGCTGGTGTGCATGAAGACGAGCGTCGAGGAGAACGCCATCGCGAGCACGATCGGGGTGATGGCGGAGGCGAGACGGCGTGCGTTGGTACGGGAGTTGGCCGCGGCCAGCGACGCGGAGGCGCCCGCGCCGCGCAGCGGAAGGCCGAACAGGGCCGCGCAGCCGCGCGCCACCAGCGGGCCGAGCAGCGCCACCGCGAGCATGAAGAGCATCACGACGCCGAGCGCCGCGTTCGCCGCGTCCTCGCCGGTCGAGGTGGCGGCGAACCGCGCGAAGATGATGCCGCCGACCACCGCGGCGACGCCGAGCGGCGTACGGATCCAGCCGATCTGCGTCCGCTCCACGGATGCCTCGCTCAGCGCCTGGCCCGGCTTGATGCGGGACGGGCGGCGGGCGGACATGTACCCGGCGAGCAGGGCGGTGACGAGCGCGGTGCCCGTCGCGGCGACGAACGGGATGAACGAGACGGACAGGTCGACGGCCTCCGGGATCGCTCCCTTGTCCTTGAGCTGCCCGAACCACCAGTTCGCCAGGGCGACGCCGGGCAGACAGCCGAGCACGCCCGCGAGCGGCGCGACGAGCAGCGCCTCCGTGGCGATCGTCCGGCGGACCTGACGCGGTGTCGTACCGATGGCGCGCAGCAGCGCGAACTCGCGGGCCCGCTGGCCGACGGAGAGCGCGACGGTGCCGGCGGCCGTGAAGACGGCGACCATCGCGGCGACGCCGCCGAAGGAGCCGCCGATGCCGGCGAGCATCTCCTCGGCGTACGCGAGCTGCGCGTCCTCGAAGGCGCCGCGCGCGTCGCCCGTGTGGACCTCCGCCTTGTCCCCGAGGGCCTTGGCGACCTGGGACTTGAGCGTGGCGTCCGCGACGCCGTCCTTGGGCAGGACGGCGATGGCGTCGATGCGGTCGGGGTGCCCGGAGATGCGTACCGCTTCCGTGTCGGCGAACCAGGCCGTCGGGCCGGTCCCCTGAGCCGCAGCACCCGAGGCGCCCGCGGCACCCGCTGTGCCCGCCGCGCCCTTCGTGAGCCCGGAGACGCGGAAGTCGCGCGGGCCGTCGGCCGTGGTGAGCGTGACGCGTTCGCCGATGCGGGCCTTCGCCGCCCGGGACAGGACCACTTCGCCGGCGCCGGGCGCCCGCCCGGAGAGCAGCTTCTCACCGGTGAAGGCGGTGGAGCCCCAGCCGTGCGCGGTCAGCGGCGTGTTCCCGTGCTTGACGGGGAAGGTGACGTCGGCCACGGCGGTACGGGCGCCGGGCACCGAACCCGCCTTCGCCACCAGGGAGTTGTCGAGGCGGGCGCGGTCCGGCACGGGCTCGGGCGAGTCGTCCCGGTCGTCGCCGCCACCGGTGACGAAGTGGGCCTTCTGGTCGGCGGCGGCCACCACGGGCGCCCCCGCGTACCGCTCCGGCGGCACGGAGGCGCGCAGCCCCGTCTCCAGGAGGATGCCGCACGCGGACACGATCAGGGCCGCCATCGCCAGCGCGATGAACGTCCCCACGAAGCCCGCCGGTTTGAAGCGGACGGCCGCGCGGGCCAGTCCGTTGGGTAGGAGGCTCATGCCGCGGCCCCCGCGTACGCCGCGGGAGCGGCGGTGAGAGCCGTCATGCGCTCCGCGATCTGCGCCGCCGGGGCGCGCTCCAGGCGGTCCGCGATGGAGCCGTCGGCGAGGAACAGGGTGCGGTCGGCCCAGGCGGCGGAGCTCGGGTCGTGGGTGACCATGACGACCGTGGCCCCCATGCCGTCCACGGCCGAGCGCAGCAGGCCGAGGATCTCGGTGGCCGTGGTGGTGTCGAGCGCGCCGGTCGGCTCGTCCGCGAAGATCACGTCCGGCGAGGTCACCAGGGCGCGGGCGATGGCCACGCGCTGCTGCTGGCCGCCGGAGAGCTGGCCCGGGCGGCGCCGGCCCTTGTCGCCGAGGCCCACGCGGGACAGCATCGCTGCGGCCGCGCGGCGGTCGGGGCGGTGGCCCGCGAGGCGCATCGGGAGCAGCACGTTCTGCTCGACCGTGAGCGACGGGAGCAGGTTGAACGCCTGGAAGACGAAGCCGAGGCGGGTGCGGCGCAGGGCCGTCAGCTTGTTCTCGCTCATCCCGGTGATCTCCGTGCCGCCGAGGCGGACGGTGCCCTCCGTCGGGCGGTCCAGGCCCGCCGCGCACTGCAGGAACGTGGACTTGCCCGAGCCGGACGGGCCCATCACGGCCGTGAAGCTTCCGCGCGGCAGGGCCAGGTCGAGGCCCCGCAGCGCGTGTACGGCGCCCGTGCCTCGGCCGTACTGGCGGCGTACGCCCCGCAGTTCCACGGCCCAGTCGCCCGTCGGGGCGCCGAAGCGGGGGCCCTCGCCGTCGCCGTCGCTGTGACGCGTCGCCGTCTCGGCCCGCTGCTTCTTCTTCCGCAGCCCCATGGCGTGCAGCCTCTCCGTCGTCCGTACCTGATCGATGTCTCGAACGTACGGATCGCGGGCCCTCCGCGACCATGAGGCGGCCCGGCCAGTGTGGGGTGGGGTTTCCCCTACCTGGGGGTGTTGTGGCTGGTGGGGGCCCTGCGGGGCTTTCCCCAATCCCGCCCCTTCCCGTAACCAGGGGGCTCCGCCCCCTGGACCCCCGTATCGCCGCTTCGCGGCTCGTCCTCAAACGCCGGACGGCTAGCCCCTCCGGCGTTTGAGGAGCGGGGGTCTGGGGGCAGGGATCCGCCCCCTACACGTCCCGGCAGATCAGCAGCAAGGCCCGGTCGTCGTTCACGTCCTTGGCGACCGCCTCGATGAGGTGCCACGCGGCGCCGTGGAAGCCGCCGGGGACGTAGCGGTCCGCCTCGCCCGTCAGGCGGTCGATGCCCTCGGCGATGTCGCGGTCGGACGCCTCGACGATACCGTCGGTGAACAGCATCAGGACGTCGCCGGGGCGCAGCGAGCCCTTGACGGGGTCGAACTGGGCGCCGTCGTACACCCCGAGGAGGGGGCCTTCGCCGGACTTCTCCTCCCAGCGGCCGGTACCGGCGCTGAGCTGGAGGGCGGGCAGATGTCCTGCGGAGAGGAGCTCGTAGTCGCCGGTCTCCAGGTCGAGGACGAGGTGGATGGAGGTGGCGAAGCCCTCGTCCCAGTCCTGGCGGAGGAGGTAGCCGTTGGCGGCGGGCAGGAAGGCGTGCGGCGGGAGGGAGCCGAGGAGGCCGCCGAAGGCGCCGGAGAGGAGCAGGGCGCGGGAGCCCGCGTCCATGCCCTTGCCCGAGACGTCCGTCAGGACGACTTCCAGCGTGCGCCCGCCGTTCGTGCGGGCGGCGACCACGAAGTCGCCGGAGAAGGACTGCCCGCCCGCCGGGCGCAGGGCCATCTCGCGGTGCCAGCCGCGCGGCAGCTTCGGCAGCTTGCTCTGGACGCGGATGCGCTCGCGCAGGTCGAAGAGCATGGTGCCGCCCCCGCGCCACGGCACCCCGACCCGGCTGCGGAACTGGGCGATGAGGAGGCCGAAGAAGCCGCAGGCGGCGACGGTCAGGACGGTGCCGGGGGTGACGCGCGCGGGGCCTTGCGTGTACGGGCCGAGCCGGGCGGACTCCACGATCAGGGCGGCCGCCGACGCGGCGTACAGACCGAGCAGGCTGGAGGGGCGCAGGAGCAGGCCGCCCGCGACGATGGGCAGCACGAGCGCGGCCGGCGAGAACCAGACCGGATTGATGATCGTGCAGGCGGTGATCACGGGGATGGTGAGGAGCAGGGCGGCAAGGGCCACCCAGTCCGAGCCGTCGCCGCGGAAGTAGTCGACACCGGATTTGCGCAGCCCTATGCGGGCCCGGTGCAGCCGCTTCTTCATCCGGGCCGGGAACGTCTCGGCTTCGGCGCGCCGCGCACGCTGCTCGCGCCGCTCGCGCCCTTCTCGTCGTACCGCCATTGCTCGTGGACCCTATCCACCGGGCCAGGCGCTTCGCACGGGAGGTACCTCTTGTCCCCCTTCAGGGGCACCTCACCCGTATCTCCACACCCGGCGTCCACACGCGCATTCCGGTACGCGGAAAAACATTCGCCGCGTCCTTGGAGCCCCTGGTAGGCATGGCATATGACAGCAGACTTGCGGGAGTTGGGCCAGAGCGACTGGGATCGTTGGTACGCAACGCTGGAGCGGGCCTTCGGCGGCGTCGCCGAGCAGCCCGAGGAGCACGAGCTGTGGAACTCCCTCACCGAGTACGAGCGGGCATTCGGATTCTGGGACGGCGACACCTGTGTCAGCACGGCGGGCGCCTTCAGCTTCCGCATGTCCGTGCCGGGCGGCGCCGTGGTGGACGCGGCGGGCGTGACCATGGTCAGCGTGGCGGCCACGCACCGGCGGCGCGGCCTGCTCACGGCGATGATGCGGCACCAGCTCGACGACGTGCGGGCGCGCGGTGAGGCGCTGGCGGTCCTGACGGCGTCGGAACCGGTCATCTACGGCCGGTTCGGGTACGGCGTGGGCTCGCACCAGCTCCGCCTGGAGATCGACAAGTCCCGCGTCGGTCTGGCCGTCCCGGCCGCCGCGGACGAGGTGCGGCTGCGCTACGCGACGCCCGCGGAGTCCGGGGCCGACCGCGAGGCGGTGTACGCGCAGCGGGTCGCGGGACGCCCCGGCATGCTCGCGCGGCGGCCCGGCTGGGAGAAGCTGCCCACCCTGGACCCGCCGGGCGACCGCAACGGCATGTCGCCGCAGCAGTGCGTGCTCGCGGAGCTTGACGGCGAGGTCGTCGGGTACGCGCTCTTCGCCGTCAAGCCCGAATGGGACGCCCAGGGCCCCAAGGGCACGGTCCGGGTGCAGGACGTGGAGGCCCTGGACCCGGCCTCGTACGCCGCGCTGTGGCGGTTCCTGTTCGGCATCGACCTGACGTCGACGGTCCTGGCGCTGTCCCGCCCGGTGGACGACCCGCTGACCCAGCTCGTCTCCGACATCCGCCGCTGCGACCTGCGGATCCGGGACTCGCTGCACGTACGGCTTGTGGACGTCGGCGCCGCCCTCGAAGCGCGTACGTACCAGGCGCCGGTGGACCTGGTCCTGGACGTCGAGGACGCCTTCTGCCCCTGGAACCAGGGCCGCTGGCGCCTCATGGGCGACGCGAAGGGTGCCTCCTGCAAGCGCGTGGACGACGACTCCCCCGCCGATCTCGCCCTCTCCGTACGGGAGTTGGGCTCCGCCTACCTCGGCGGCGTGCCCCTCACCCAGCTCGCCGGGGCGGGCCGGGTGCGGGAGCTGCGCCAGGGCGCGGTCGCGGAGGCGTCACTCGCCTTCGGCTCGACGGTGGCTCCTTGGCTGCCGCACGGTTTCTAGCGGGACGCTTTTCCGGCAGCTTCTGGCGGGGCGCCTGCTGGCGGCTTCTAGCGGGGCGCCTGCTGGCAGCCCGGGCACCAGAACAGATTGCGGGCGGCGAGATCGGCGGTGCGGATCTCGCCGCCACAGATGTGGCAGCCCTGCCGGGCCCTGCGGTACACGTACACCTCGCCGCCGTGGTCGTCCACGCGCGGCGGGCGGCCCATCGCCTCCGGGGTGTGCTCGGGCCGGACCGTGTCGATGCGGTTGAGCCGGACGCCCTCGCGCATGAGGTCCACCAGGTCGGCCCAGATCGCCGTCCACTGGGTGTACGTGAGGTCCTTGCCGGGTGTGTACGGGTCGATGCCGTGCCGGAACAGGACCTCCGCGCGGTAGACGTTGCCCACGCCCGCGACGACCTTCTGGTCCAGGAGGAGGGCCGCGATGGTCGTGCGGCTGCGGGACACCCGGCGCCAGGCCGTGTCCGGGTCGTTCCCCTCGCCCTGCGGGCGCAGCGGGTCCGGGCCCAGGCGGGCGTGTATCGCCTGCTTCTCCTCGTCCGTGATCAGGGCGCAGGTCGTGGGGCCGCGCAGGTCCATGTACGCGGCCTTGTTCGCCAGGCGGAGGCGGACCGTGTCCGTGGGCGGGGGCGGGGGTGCGCCGCCGAACGCCACCTTGCCGAAGAGGCCCAGGTGGATGTGGATCCAGCCGGTTTCGGCGAAGCCGAGGAAGAGGTGCTTGCCGTGGGCCTCCGCTGTGGCCAGCGGGCGGCCCGTCACCAGGGCCGCGCCGTCGGAGAACTTGCCCTGCGGGCTGGTGGCGCGCACCTCCCGCCCCTCGAACCGCTCGCGGTGATCGGCCGCGAGCCGGTGAATGGTGTGGCCCTCGGGCACGGCGTCTTCTTCTCCTGGTGGGTGGGGGTACTGGCCGGGGGCCCTGCGGGGCTTT
>NZ_AOPZ01000398.1 GCF_000414115.1 Streptomyces aurantiacus JA 4570 | reverse complement strand
CACGTGGACGAGCCGAGCTCTCACGTGGACTGGTCGGCGGGCGCCGTTGAGCTGCTGGCCGAGGGCCGGGAGTGGTCGGAGGCCGACGGCGGTGCGCCGCGTCGCGCGGGTGTGTCGTCGTTCGGCGTGAGCGGGACGAACGCGCACGTGATCCTGGAGCAGGTTCCCGTGCCCGTTCCGGTTCCGGTGGAGGACCACACCGAGTCGACTAAAACGAGCGTTCTATCCAGCGCCGTACCGTGGTTGGTGTCGGCGCGGAGTGCGGAGGCGCTGCGGGCGCAGGCCGGGCGCCTGCGCGAGCACGTGGCTGAGCGCGGTGACCTGGAGCCCGCCGATGTGGGGTGGTCGTTGCTCTCGGGCCGAGCCCTGCACGAGCACCGGGCCGTGGTGTTCGGGCGTGAGCGGGAGGAGTTCCTGACCGGCCTTGAGGTGCTGGCTTCTGGTGCTGCGGGTGCGGCGTCGGGGTCTGTGGTTGAGGGCCGTCTCGGCGTGGTCTTCACCGGTCAGGGCAGCCAGCGTCTCGGCATGGGCCGGGAGTTGTACGAGACCTTCCCGGTGTTCGCGGACGCGCTCGATGAGGTGTGCGCGCACCTGGATGGCCTGCTTGACCGGCCTCTGAAGGAGGT
>NZ_AOPZ01000397.1 GCF_000414115.1 Streptomyces aurantiacus JA 4570 | reverse complement strand
GGCGGCTCCGCTGCCCCAAGCGGCGCGGCTCCTGGACGAGTTGGGTCTTGCGCGGGCCACACCCGCCTCGCTGATGGCGCGGTGGGCGGCCGCCGCGGACGACGCCCAGGCGCTGGGCGGGCGGGCCTGGGCGGTGCTGGGCGCGGGGGCGCGCGGTCCTGTCGTCGTGGACCTCGTGGCGGACGGGCCGCATCTGCTGGTCGAGGGCCCTTCGGGCAGCGGGCGCACGGAGTTGCTGCGGTCCGTGGCGGCGTCCCTCGCGGCGGCGGAGCGGCCCGACCGGCTCGGGCTCGTCCTGATCGACGGGCGGGACGGCGGGACGGGCGGTGGCTCCGCCGCCGGCACCGGAGCCGGTTCCGGGACCGGGCCCGGGGCCGGGGCCGGGGAGCGGTCGGGTGACGGGCTGCGGTCCTGCACCGAGTTGCCCCATGTCACGACGCATCTGGCCGCCAACGACCCGGTACGGATGCGGGAGTTCGCGCAGTCGCTGTCGGCGGAGCTGAAGCGGCGGGCGGAGTTGCTCGGGCGGGTGGGGTTCGCCGAGTGGCATGCGCAGCGGGAGGTTTCGGGGCGGATGGTCTCTCAGCGGTCCGGGGCGGCGGGGCGGGCCGCCGCGACTGCCTCTGCGGCTGCGGGCGTGGACGACCGCGTTGACGCAACCGGCCCTGCTGACGCGGAAGTCGAGGCGCAGACGAGTGCCACGATGCGGTTGCGGCCCGCCGGGGTCCGGCGGGCCGAGCCCGGGCCGCC
>NZ_AOPZ01000396.1 GCF_000414115.1 Streptomyces aurantiacus JA 4570 | reverse complement strand
GGTCCTGACGGCGGACGACGCGGCGCGCGCGGCCGGCGCGGGCGCGAACCTCGTGGTGACGCCGGGTCTCGGCCCGGGCGTCGACGCGGCACTCGGCCGGGGGCTGCCCGTGCTCGCCGGGGTCCTCACGCCGACGGACGTGATCGCGGCCGACGCGGCGGGGGCGACCGCCCTGAAGGTCTTCCCGGCGTCGGCGGTCGGCGGCCCCGCCTACCTGAGGGCGCTCCTCGGCCCCTTCCCCGGCCTGCCGTTCGTGCCGGTCGGCGGCGTGGACGCGACGGCCGCGGCGGAGTACCTGGAGCTGGGCGCGGTGGCGGTGGGCGTCGGGTCCCCGCTGGTCGGCGACGCCGCGGACGGCGGGGACCTCGACGGGCTGCGGCGGCGGGCGGGCCGCTTCGTGGCGGTGTGCGAGTGAGCGCCGCAGGCGTGGACGTCCTCACCTTCGGCGAGACCATGGTCGCGCTGCGCGGCGACGGGCCCCTGAAACTCGGGGGTTCGATGGCCGTGTCCGTCGCGGGGGCCGAGTCGAACGTGGCCATCGGTCTTGCCCGGCTCGGGCACGCCGTCCGCTGGGCGGGGGCCGTCGGCGACGACGAGGCCGGTGAACTGGTGCTGCGCACACTGCGGGCCGAGGGCGTGGACGTGTCCGGCGCGAGCCGCGACGCGGGGGCGCCGACCGGGCTGCTGCTGTTCGAGCCGCGGCTGCCCGAGGTGACGCGGGTGCACTACTACCGGGCCGGGTCGGCCGGGTCACGGCTCGGCGTGGACGCCGCCGAGCGGGCCTTCGCGGGCGGGGCACCGCCGCGCGTACTGCATCTGACCGGCATCACCCCGGCGCTCGGCGCCTCGGCGCGGGCCGCGTGCGAACACGCCCTGCGCCGTGCGCGCGAACTCGGCGTCCAGGTGTGCCTGGACGTCAACTTCCGCTCCCGGCTGTGGAGTCACGAGGAGGCCGGGGCCGTTCTGCGCGAGTGGATGCCGTACGTGGACGTCCTCGTCGCGTCCGACGACGAGCTGCCACTGTGCCTCACCGCCGACGCGGCGCCCACCGAACTCCCCGGCCGGGCACGGGCGTTGCTCGGGCTCGGGGTACGCGAGGTCGTCGTCAAGCTGGGCGCGCGCGGCGCCACGGCGTACACGGAGTCCGGCGAACTCCACTGCCCCGCGCGGACGGTGCGAGCCGTGGACGCCGTAGGGGCCGGGGACGCCTTCGTCGCCGGATACCTGTCCGCACTGCTCGACGGCGCGGGCGTCGCGGAGCGGCTGGAGCGGGGGGCGACCACGGGGGCGTTCGCGGTGGCGTCACGGGGCGACTGGGAAGGGGCGCCCACGCGGGGGGAGTTGGGGATGTTGGACGCGGGAGACGGGGCTGTGCTGCGTTAGCCCTCCGGGGTGGGGCGCTGGGCCGTCGGGCGGTCCGGCGCCTCGCCGTCGCCGCGTCAGCCGCAGCAACCGCCTCCACAGCAACCGCCACCACCGGCACCGCCGCCGGCCGCGCCCGCCGGGGTCGCGGCCGTACCGGCGACCGCCACGGTCGAGAGCAGCTTCACCGTGTCCTCATGACCCGCCGGGCAGGTGGCCGGGGCGGCGGACTCCGCCATGGGGCGGGACAGCTCGAAGGTGGTGCCGCAGGGGCGGCAACGGTACTCGTATCGGGGCATGGGGACAGGGTACGTGGGCGGGGCGCCGGGGGCGCTGCCCGGGCGCAGGGGCGGACCCCGCGCCGCACACCGCGCGGCCCGGCTGCCCGTCGCGAGGGGGCGTCTACCGCGTGGTCGCCGCCCTCACGAAGTCGCGCAGTATCGCCTCCCCCGCAGCCACCCCCCGCTCAGGGACCACCGTCAGCCCCCGCGCCGTCCAGCCCGTGTCGGACAGTTCGCCGTGGGACGGGCGCCAGGAGTGGTCCGCGGCGGCGAGGAGGTCGGCGTCGAGGAGGGAGTCGCCGGCGGCGAGGACCTCGTCGGTGCCCGCGCGGCGCGCCACCTCCCGCATGGCCGCGCTCTTGGTGAGCGGCCGCGGCACGGCGTAGATCTTGCGGCCCTGGAGGGAGACGGTCCAGCCGCGTCCCACGGCCCACTCCGCCAGTTCCTTGACCCACTCGGCGGGCAGCAGGGAGCGATCCACGACCAGGTAGGCGAAGAGGTCCTCGGCGACGCGCTCCTTGAGCAGCCAGGACGGGTCGGCGCTGCGCAGCAGGTGCGCGCGGACCTCGTCGAGGGACGCGCACTCGGCGGCGAGGCGGCGGTCGACGGCCGCCGGCGGTCGACGGCCGCCCGCCACGCCGGGTCCGACGCACCGTCGACCAGCAGGTGCCCGCCGTTGGCGCAGATCGCGAACTCCGGTACGGGACCGGGCAGATGGATGCGGTGGTACTGCTCGCGGGTGCGGGTCGTCGCGGGCACGAAGACGGCGCGCTCCGCCAGTTCCACGAGGAGCCCGGCGGCGGCCTCCGTGACGTACGACAGCGGCTTGCCCTCGTACACCTCGACGCAGAGCAGGCGCGGGGCCTCGGCGTCGGGCATGCGCAGGCCGAGTGCGGCGGCGGAGTAGATGAGGGTGCGGTCGAGGTCGCTGGCGACGAGGAGCCGCGTGCCGGGCCCCGCGGCGCCCGGCCCCGGAACAACGCCGGACTGCGAGGTCGCGCTCATGCGGCGGCCACCGCCTTGCCGTCCGCCCCCGTCGCCCCGCGCGTGTACTTGGGGTGGATCAACCCCACGCAGGTGTACGGGAGTTCGGCGACCTCCTCGACGGGCACCCCGCGCTGTTCGGCGAGCAGCCGTACGTGGTCGAGGTCGGCCCCCGCGCCCGCGCGGGCGAGTATCTTCCACGGCACGCGGCGCAGCAGCACGCGCGTGGTCTCGCCGACGCCGGGCTTGACGAGGTTCACGTCGTGGATGCCGTACTCCTCGCTGATCCGCTCGACGGCGGCCCAGCCCTCCCAGGTCGGCGCCCGGTCCGCGGCGAGGACCTCCTTGACCTGGGCGGCGACCGCCTCGGCCACCTCGTCGAAGCGGGCGGCGACGGCGGCCACGAAGTCGCGGGACACGTCGGTGTCCGCGAGTTCGCGGTAGAACTTCGCGCCGTGGAAGTCGTCGGTGCCGACCAGGTCGGCGCGCAGGACGGTGCGCGAAATCAGGCCCGAGACCGTGGAGTTGAGACAGGCCGACGGGATGAGGAAGTCCTCGCGGGTGCCGTACGTGCGCACGCAGGAGCCGGGGTCGGCGAGCACGGCCATCTCCGGGTTGAAGCCCCGCGCGCCGCCCGCCTCCTCGAACTCCTCGATCGCGGCGGCCAGTTCACGGGTGATCGCGCCCTTGCCGGTCCAGCCGTCGACGAAGACGACGTCGGCCGGGTCGTGGTGCGCGGCGAGCCAGCGCAGCGCGTTGGCGTCGATGCCGCGGCCGCGCACGATCGACACGGCGTAGTGCGGCAGGTCCAGGCCGTGGCGGTGCTCGGCCCAGCGGCGCATCAGGACACCGACGGGCGTGCCCGCACGGGCCAGCGACACCAGGACCGGGCGGGGCGAGCGCTCGGCGAGAACGGTCTCGGTCACCGTGCCGACGGCCTGCGCGATGCGGGCCGCGGAGGTGTCGAGCGCGGCCCGGAACAGCTCCTGGTACTGCGGGCTCGGCTGGTACTCGACCGGCAGCGACTCGGCGTAGTGCGCGCCGCCGCTCTGGATGGCCTCCTCGCGCTCCTCGGTGGGCGCTTCGAGCGTGACGTCCGACAGATCCTGGAGCAGCCAGCCGACGTCCTCGGGAGCATAGGAGGAGAAGGCGGGGCCGCGGAGGGGGTCGGGCAGCATGCGGGATTCCTGATCTCGGGGGGCGTACGAGGATGCGTACGAGGAGACGTGCGGGGACGCGTGCGACGGGACGTACGAAGGGACGACGGCGAGCAGCACATGGCCGGTGTGCGCCGCGAGCTGGGCCAGCAGCCCGTCGGGCGCGTGCAGCGGCGGTGTGTCCGCCGTGGAGTCCACCACCGCGACCACCGCGTCGAAGCCGCCGCCCGCCACGTTGTACGCGTAGCGCGGCCCGGGACCGTCGGCCGGGTCGTCGTGCGCCGGGAAGACCAGGCGGGTGCGGATGGCGTAGCCGGGGTCGTCCACGGCGAGGACGGGCGAGCGGGTGGTCGTGGAGTAGCGGACCTCGGGACCGCCCGCCGCGCCGCCGAGGCGCTGCTCCAGGGCCACGCCCAGCGCGAGCGGCGCGTACATCAGCTCCTCGAAGCCGAGCACGAGCACGCGGCGCGCGCCGTCCGGCAGCGCGGCGGCGATCCGCTCGGCCATGCCCGGCAGCGCCGCGTCCAGGCGCGCCCGGTGCGCGGCCGTGAAGCCGTGCCGTCCGCCGTCGGGCACGCCCGCGGGCCAGTCAAGGCCGACGCGGTTGATGGGCCCCCGCTCCGCGCGCGGCGCGGGCACCGGCGCCGCCCCCGCCTCGTGCTCGGCGACCAGCGCCTGCCCCTTCTCCAGGACGCCGTCGGGCAGCCGGACCGTGCCGGAGGCGAGCGCGACCAGGTCGACGCGGGCGCCGATCTCGCGCGCGAAGGCGTCGAGACGGTCGCGGTCCTCGGGGGCGCGCATGTCGACCAGGGCGACGATGACGTACCGCTCGCGCGGGAAGCGCTCGTGCAGGGCGCGGATGGTGTTCAGGACCGTGTTGCCGGTGGAGAACTCGTCGTCGACGAGCACCAGCGCGCCGTCGCCCGCGAGCAGCCGGGGGTCCTCCGGGAGCAGCAGGTGGGACGTGGCGTGCGAGTGGGACTCCTCGAAGCCGCCCGCGCGCGCGACGCCGGGGACGGGGCGGCGGGTGGAGTGCAGGTAGGGGGCGAGCGCGAGGCCGTCGGCGACGCTGTGGCCGAGGCCGGTGGCGGTCTCCGCGTAGCCGAGGACGACGGCGCGGGCGGTCTCGTCCTCGCCGAGCAGTTCCCGTACGCGGACCCCGAGGTCGTACCCGGAGCGCCAGATCACCGAGGGGTGCTGCGGCACGTGCTTGCCGAGGACGTTCGACACCAGCAGATGCGCCCGCTTGGGGTTGCGGCGCAGGGCGAGCCCGAGCAGGTCCCGCAAGCGGCCGTCGCCGTCCAGCTCGACCCCGAGCCGCTCGGCGACCCACGTACCCGACCACACCACGTCTGCTGTCTTCCTTGCCTTGATCATGTTCTCCGTCATGAGGGCAGCCCCGCGCTGAGCAGCTCCACGAAGCCGACGTCCTCGCGCGCGACGCCGAAGACATCGGCGCGGCGCAGGGTCCGCTCGGCCCAGGCGCGGTGCGGCTTCACCTCGTTCATCTTGTTCGTGTACGCGGAGCGCAGCACTCCGCCGCCGTCCCGCTCCGGGCGCAGGATGTCCTGCGCGTCGCTGAACTCCTCGTGGCTGACGACCGACAGGGCGTGCACGGGCAGCACGTGCGAGGGGTGGATGCAGGTCTTGCCGAGCAGGCCGTTGGCGCGGTCCAGCTCTATCTCGCGCAGGAGGCCGTCCAGGTCGTGCTCGATGAGGGCCTGGCGCAGTTCCTCGGCGCGCACCTGGAGGAAGGGGCTCTGGCGCAGCTGCGGCTTGAACATCCGCTCCTGGACGCGGAAGTACTCCCAGACGGGCCCGGTGACGGTGAAGCCCGTGCCGTCGGCCCGGCCGAGGTGGTTCACCACGTCGGCGATGACGGACGCGACGATCTGGACGTCGTACGCCGTCATGTGCGGCGGTCTGCGCAGGCCGTACGCGGAGCAGAAGTCGGTGACGCCGAGGCGCAGCGCGAGCACCCGGTCGCGGTACTTGTCGACGGTGCGGGCGATGCCTTCGAGCGTCACCGCGCGGCTCTCCAGGTACAGGAGCTGCGGTGATTCCAGGACCGGCATCGCGAACAGGCGCCGCCCGGTGGCCGCCTCGGCGGCGGTCAGCGACTCCAGGAACGGAACGCCCCGCTCCTCGGTGAACTTCGGCAGTACGAATCCGGACAGCAGGCGGATCGCGGGGCCGAGCCTGCGGGCCAGGTCAGGGATCTGCTCGGGGTGCCGCACGCGGATGAAGAGCAGCGGCGGCTCGGCGTCCGGGCGGCCGGCGAGATCCGTGAGGTGCCGGATCAGATTCTCCTCGGCGGCCACGACGTCCGCGTCGCCGATGGAGTCCTCCAGGCAGATCACCATCGAGATCACGCCACGGCCGGACTGCTTGAGGATGTCGTCGGCCAGCCGCGGGCGGGTGGCCGGGCTGTACAGCGTGGCGCCGAGCGCGGCCGCGAGGAGCTGCGGCGGGGAGTCCGCGGTGAAGACACACGGCTCCCGGTGGAAGAGGCGCTGTCGCACCTCTGGGGCTATGTGCCCGAAATGACGCATGGGGTTCCCCTAGGGATTCTCCTGATTTCGCCCGAATCACCCGGATCGTCGGCGCGATGCGAAATGATGTGGCCGGTAATAGTACGTAGGGGCGGGTGTCGGGGGTTCCCTCCGGGCATGAAATTCAGGTAACCCGGCCATGTCGCACACGTCTGCCCCACACCGGCACAGGCAGGTGTCATAGGCCGGAAGACGGGCAGTACGCGGACAAGACAGGGCCAGGACGGGCAGGTGTCCGAAAGTGTTCGCCCGGGTGCGGGGCCCGCGCCGGGGCGTAATCGGGGAGGGCCAGGAACCGGTCGGCGGCGCGGGACCCGCGTTGTCCGGCCGAGTACCAGGAAGGCAGGATGACCGCATGACGCACGCGATGTTGAAGGGGTCGAACGTCCCGCTCGAAGCCGCCGCCGTCCGCGCCGTGCTGCGCTGGACGCCGCGCCAGGGCTCCCCGGACGTCGACGCGTCGGCGCTGCTGCTCGGCACCGACGGCCGCGTGCGTTCCGACGAGGACTTCGTCTTCTACAACCAGCCGCGCCACCCCTCCGGGAAGGTCTGGCGGCTCGGCAAGAAGCGGGTCGCGGAGGGCCTGACGGACACCGTGCAGACCGACCTCGCGGGCCTGGACCCCGCGGTCGGTCGCGTGCTGCTCGTCGCCTCCGCCGACGACGTGCCGTTCGAGCACGTCCGCGCGCTGCGGATCCTGCTGTACGACGCCTCGCCCGCCGCGGCCGACGCCGAACCGCTCGCGTACTTCGACATCACTCCGGAGACGGGCGCCGAGACCGCGCTGATCTGCGGGGAGCTGTACCGCCGCGGCGAGGGCTGGAAGTTCCGGGCCCTCGGCGAGGGGTACTCCAACGGCCTGGTGGGCCTCGCCACCGACTTCGGCATCTCCGTGGACGAGTCGGACGCCGTGCCCGAGCCGACTCCCGACGCCTCGCTGCCGCAGACGCAGCGCCTGGGCACGACGGGGCCCGTGGCACCCGCCGCCCCGGCCCCGGTGGTCCCTGCGGCTCCGGCCGCCCCGCTCCCCCCGGCGCACACCCAGCCCCCCGCCCCGTACCCGGCCGCCCCCGCGCCCCCGGCGCCCCAGCCCGCGTACGGCTACCCGCCGGGGCCGCC
>NZ_AOPZ01000395.1 GCF_000414115.1 Streptomyces aurantiacus JA 4570 | reverse complement strand
GGGGCGCCCCGCGAGGGCTACCCGCCGGACGCCGCGCGAGCGCCCCTCACCTGGAGGTCGTCCAGGAGGGACGCCGTGGCCGCGGCGACGGCGTCGACGGCGCGGTCGAAGACCTCGCGGTTGTGGGCGGCCGGGGCCCGGAACCCGGAGACCTTGCGCACGTACTGAAGCGCGGCGGCCCGAATCTCGTCCTCGGACGCCTTCTCGGGGATGACGGGCGGGCGAAGGGTCTTGATGCTGCGGCACATACGTACAGCCTCGCGCAGCGGGACTCACCCGTCGAGCCACTCGCACAACAAATTCGAACAGGAGTATCATTGCGGCCGTGCCAGCAACCCCCGCGACCCCCGCGTATGAGTTCCCGAGCGACCTCCTCGCAGGACAGGAGGAGCTGCACCAGGTCAGATCCGAACTGCACAGGCTCCTGAAGCGGCTGCCCTGGTCCGTCGAGCCCCTCGACGGCTTCAGCGACGACAACGGCTGGCGCAAGGTGGAGCGCCCGGCCTCCCCGGGCTGGACGCCCGACGAACAGGCGGAGGTCGAGAAGCTGCGCGCGCGAGAGCGGGAGCTGGCGGTCTTCGTGACCTGCCACCGCTTCTGGGAGCAGGTTTCGGGCCCGGACGTGGTGGATACCCGGATGAGGCTCAAGCACGCGCACGAGACCCCGCCCGCGACCTCCTCCCCGGAGCATTGACAGGCGGTGGCGGCGGGCGTTGACTCCTCTCCGTACGAGGGGCGAACGAGCCCTCGTACGACCCCGCGACGCCAGGCCCGCGCTCCGGAGCCGCCCCCGCTCCGCGCCCGCGCGCGGCCCCATCCACCGAATCCGGCCCCCGCGTCCAGCGTGCGGAGGTTCAGCCATGAACGTATTCGTCATTGCCTTGTTGGCGATCCTGGTCGCCCTGGGCTTCAAGCAACCCCTGCTGTGGTTCGCCGCCGCGGCACTCGTCTATTTCCTGGTCCGCCGCCACGACGGTGGCCCGGCACGGCACGGCCCCGCGGGCGGCGGGGCCTCGGCCGGGGCGGGCGGCGCCGGTGGCGCG
>NZ_AOPZ01000394.1 GCF_000414115.1 Streptomyces aurantiacus JA 4570 | reverse complement strand
CCCGTCCGGCGATTGAGGACGAGGTGCGAGCGCCGATCTGCGGTGCGTACGGGGGTGTGCAGGAAACAGGGCGGCAACCCCGCCGACCCGGGGCCGATATGAGGGCGCGCCATGCTGGTGGCGTACGGCCGTGCGGGTGCCGTTGGACCGGCCGGGGCGCGCCATGTCACCCCGGCCGGTCGTGCCACGTCATGTCGCCCCGGCCGGTCGCGTCGTGTGGTCGGCTACGCGAGCCGCAGTGACCGCCTGAGGAAGTCGACCTGGAGCAGGAGCAGGTTCTCGGCGACCTGCTCCTGGGGGGTCATGTGCGTGACCCCGGACAGGGGGAGCACTTCGTGCGGCCGCCCCGCGGCGAGCAGCGCCGAGGAGAGCCGCAGCGCGTGCGCGACGACCACGTTGTCGTCGGCGAGCCCGTGGATGATCTGCATCGGCCGATGCGGTTCCCCGGGGTCGACGAGCCCGTCGTCGGAGACGAGGGAGCTGTTGCGGTAGGCGTCGGGGGAGGTCCGCGGGTCGCCCAGGTAGCGCTCCTGGTAGTGGGTGTCGTAGAGGCGGAGGTCCGTCACGGGCGCCCCGACCACCGCCGCGTGGAAGACGTCGGGGCGCCGCAGGACGGCCATGGCGGAGAGGTAGCCGCCGAAGGACCAGCCGCGCATGGCGACGCGGGAGAGGTCGAGGGGGAAGTGCTCCGCGAGGGCGTGCAGTGCCTCGACCTGGTCGTCGAGGGTGCGGGTCAGGTCTCCGTTGACGGCCTTCTCCCAGGCGGGGGAGCGGCCCGGAGTGCCCCGCCCGTCCGCGACCACCACGGCGAAGCCCTGGTCCGCGAACCACTGGGAGGTGAGGTAGACGTTCTGCGCCTTGAGGACGCGCTGCCCGTGCGGACCGCCGTACGGATCCATGAGTACGGGAAGCGGCCCGTCCGCCGGGTCGTACCCCGTGGGGAGCAGCACGGCGCACGGAATCCGCCGCGCGCCCCCTTCGGTGAGCGTCACGCGCGGGGTGAGCCCCGGCCGCTGGGCGTGCGAGGCGACGGTGGCCACCTGCTTGCCGTCGCGCAGCACGGACACCCGTGAGCCGGGATGGTCGAGAGTGGCCGAAACCAGCACGGTGACGTCACCCGCCCGCACCGCCGAGTGCACCCCGGGCTCCTGCGAGACCCGCTCCACGCCCAGCTCGTTGACGCGGTAGACGTGCACCTCGCCGAGCTCCGGATCGGCGGCCCCCGGCCCCGCGGAAGCCGAGATCAGCGCGGAGTCCTCGGTCACGTCGAGCACCGCGCGCACATGGAGCGACGAGCCCGTCAGCGGCCGCTCGCCCCAGGCGAGGACCCGCGCGCCGCCCTCGTCCGCGATCCGCACCAGACGCCCGCTCGGCGACCAGCAGGGCGAGCCGGGGAAGAGTTCAAGCCAGTCGTCGTCCTCGTCGGCGTGCACCATCCGCGTCGAGCCGTTGTCCGGGTCCACCGCGAGGTACAGCGCGCTGCGCTGGTCCCGCGCCTGCACCAGGAGCAGCGGCGCGCCGTCCGTCGACCAGTGCACCCGGGCCAGGTAGGGATAGCGGGCGCGGTCCCACGCGACCTCCGTGCGCACCCCGTCGAGACCGACCACGAAGAGGCGTACGTCCGCGTTGGCCGTGCCCGCCGCCGGATAGCGCACGGCCGTCGGCTCCCGGTCCGGATGCGCCGGATCCGCGATCCACCAGCGCTGTACGGGCGCTTCGTCGACCCGCGCGACAAGCAGCCGGTCGGACTCGGGCGACCACCAGAAGCCGCGGAAGCGCTGCATCTCCTCGGCCGCGATGAACTCCGCGAGGCCGTACGTCACCGTGTCCGCCTCCACGGCGTCCGGTGCCGCGAGCGCCCGGTCGTCCCCGCCGTCGGCGCCCGTGACGCGCAGGGCGCCCCCTGCGACGTACGCGATGTGACGGCCGTCGGGCGAGGGCCGCGGGTCGATCACCGGTCCCGGCGCGGGCAGTTCGCGCGCCGTGCCCGCCCGCAGCTCCGCGGCGAACAGCTTGCCGGACAGCGCGAAGGCGGCCAGTTCCACGGCCGCGTCCGTGGCGTATCCGACGATGCCCGCGCCGCCCTCGCGGCTGCGCTCGCGCCGCGCCCGCTCCGCCGCCGAAAGACGCTCCGCCGAGCCGTCGAGGAGCGTCTGCGGATCGGCCGCCAGGCGTTCGGTCGCGTCCCCGTCCGCGAGGTCCAGGACCCACAGGCGGCCGGTCCGGTCGGTGCCGGATCCGGAGCGTACGAAGACGACGCGGGAACCGTCGGGAGCCACGGTGAAGGCTCGGGGCGCGCCGAGGGAGAAGCGCTGCGTTCGGGCGTGCTGCCGCGGGAAGGAAAGCCGCTGCGCGGAACCCTCCTGGGGCCCGTCGGTTTCGGGGGTCTCGGTGGTCATTCCCCGAGCCTATGGCTGATGCGCCCCTCGTGCTGCGGTGCTCCGACTCATGTGGCCCGGCACATAGTTATGATCCGTAGCGCTGGGTGGGTATGACCTTGCTGGCACGGCGAGTTGGGTCCTGTCGGCCGGACGCGGGGGGCGGTTCGGGGCAGCTCGGGGCAGTGGGTCGGGATCTTGTCGGGACACGGGAATGGGAGGTGAACCGCCGTGGCACTCTCGGTATCGGTGGTGCTGCTGCTGGCGATCATCGTGGTCATGCTGGTGCGGAAACAGGGGCTCAAGACGATCCACGCGATCGTGTGCGCGCTGCTCGGCTTCTATCTCGCCAGTTCGTCGCTCGCGCCGACCATCGATGAGCTGTCGACGAATCTCGCGGGGGTCATCGAGGACATCAAGTTCTGACGGTGCCCGACCGACGCGGCCGCCGTCCGGCGGCCCGGGGGAGACAAGCGGAGACAAGGGGGACGGGGGCTCGGGCCCGCGGCGGTGCGCCGCGGGCTCGTAGGCTGTTCCCATGACGGAACAGCCCGCCCGGCGCCTGCTGCTCGTGCACGCGCACCCCGACGACGAGTCGATCAACAATGGCGCGACCATGGCCAAGTACGCGGCCGAGGGCGCCCGAGTCACGGTGGTGACCTGCACGCTCGGCGAGGAGGGCGAGGTCATCCCGCCCTCGCTCGCGCATCTGACCGCCGACCGCGAGAACGCGCTCGGCGCGCACCGCATCGGTGAGCTCGCCGCCGCGATGAAGGAGCTCGGCGTCGCCGACCACCGCTTCCTCGGCGGCACCGGCCGCTACCGCGACTCCGGGATGATGGGCCTGGAGCAGAACCACCGCTCCGGCGCCTTCTGGGCCGCCGACGTCGACGAGGCCGCCGCGCATCTCGTCGAGGTGATCCGCGAGGTGCGGCCCCAGGTGCTCGTCACGTACGACCCGGACGGCGGCTACGGCCACCCCGATCACATCCAGGCCCACCGCGTCGCCATGCGCGCCGCGGACCTCGCGGCCGAGCCCGCCTTCCGCGCCGACCTGGGCGAGCCGCACACCGTCGCCAAGGTCTACTGGAACCGCGCGCCCCGCTCCGTCGTCGAGGAACGCTTCCGGTGGCTGGCGGGCGTCCTCGGCGAATCCCCGTTCACGGCCGCCGCCACGGTGGCCGACGTGCCGGGCGTGACCGACGACGAGCGCGTCACTGCGGAGATCGACGGCCGGGACTTCGGGGCGGCGAAGGCGGCGGCGATGCGCGCCCACGCCACCCAGATCGAGGTCAGCGGCCCGCTGTTCGCGCTGTCCAACGGCCTGGCGCAGCCGATCTTCGACGTGGAGTACTACGAACTGGTGAGAGGCGGGGCGGGCGCGGTGCGCGGAGTGCGCGAGACGGATCTGTTCGCGGGGATCGACGCGGCGGGGGCCGCGGGGCCCGGCACGACGGCGACGGAGGGCGGGAAGTGAGCGCGCGGTCCAGGGCTTCGTCCTCCTCCTCTTCGTCCTCTTCGTCCTCTTCGTCGTCTTCGTCTTCGTCGTCGTCGGAGGGCAAGGGGCCTGCGGGCAAGGGCTCGGCGGGCAAGGCCGGTGCGGGCAAGGCTTCGGCGGGCAAGGCGGCCGCGCCTGCCCGTGCGGGAGCTGCGTCCGGGGGAAGCGGAAGGAATGCTTCCGGGGCGGCTGCCGGGCGGGGCGGTGCGGCGGCCCCCGCGCGCGGGGCGGCCGGTCCCGGCGCGGCCGCGGCGCCGGGGAGCTTCCTGGCGCAGCCGCTCAACGTCGCCCGCCTGGCCGCGTACGCCGCGCTCTTCGTGCTCGGCGCGGTCGTCGGGGTGGCGGGCGCGCTCGTCCAACAGGGCTGGTTCCCGGGCGGGTTGCTGCTCGCCCTCGCCGGGTCCGCCGGTGCCTTCTACGGCGGATCGCGGGCCACGCGCACCCGGGGCGGCGCCCTCGCCCCCGCCGCGGGCTGGCTCGCCGCCGTCATGCTGCTCACGGCCACACGGCCGGAGGGCGACTTCGTGTTCGGTGCCGGCGTCGGCTCGTACGCGTTCCTGCTGGGCGGTATGGGCGTGGCTGTGATGTGTGCCACCCTCGGGCAGTCACCGCAACCGGGCCCGTCCGACGCCCGACTTGGCAAGTGACGTACCACTTGAACCCATGTCCCGCACGGGTTTGAAGCCGGTCACGGGATGACCGTGGGCGGCGGCCAGTATGGTGGTGCGCGCCGCCGAGCCGCCCGAGTGGTCGAGACGGGCGGCGGAGCCAACCAGGAGAACCTGCCTTGAGTCGTGAAACTGACAGTTCGTCCTCCGGTCCCCAGGGGCGCACAGGAGCTGCGTACCCCTCGGGAACGCCGCCGTACGGCTCGCCCGCACAGGGCGCCACGCCCGACGGCGGCCCGGACGGCGTCGGCCCGGGGGCCGGCGACGAGCGGAACGACGAACCCAAGACCGAGACCACGCTGACCACCCGCATCCGGATCAACATCCCCGGTTCGCGGCCGATCCCGCCCGTCGTCATGCGCACGCCGGTCGGCGACGCCGACGGCGAGAGAGGCGCGGACCCCACGCGCGCGGACGGCGCCGGGACCGCGGGCTCGGACGCGGGCGCCCTCAGCGGCGCGGGCGCGACGGGCCTCTCCGGTCCCTCGGCCGCGGGGGCGTCCCCCGCGGCTGCGTCCGCCGCCTCCCCGGCCTCCGCCGCCGGTTCGCCCTCCGGGGCGGCGCCGCAGGCGTCCGCCGGTGGTGACGACGGCGACGAGAAGACGAGCGACTGGTTCGCGCCGCGCAAGAGTTCCCCGAAGGGCGGGGCGCCTTCTTCCGGTTCTTCCGGTTCTTCCGGTACTTCGGGTTCCTCCGGTTCTGGAGGGCCCGGCGGTTCCGGGAGTTCTTCTGCCGGTTCTTCCGGTTCGTCCGGGGCCGGTTCCGGTGCCGGTACCGGTTCGTACGACGTGTCCGGTGCCGTCGCGGCCGGGCCGCTGGGGTCGGGCGGGGAGCCGCAGCGCGGGGACCTGCCGTACTTCTCCGGCGGTGAAGGCGACTACGGCCCCGCCGGGCCGACCGGGGGACCGGTGAGCGGCGACGGTCCGCTGCTGCCGCCCCAGCCGGGGGCCGAGCACGGCGGATACCCCGACGGCTCCGACGCCTACGGCGACAGTGGTGCGTACGGCGACGGCGCGGGCGCGTACGGCGACGGCAGCGGGACGTACGGCGACGGCCCTGGCGGCCCCGCCGGTCCCGGCGGCCCCGGCCGCATGAGCGACGACACCGCCATCCTCACTCCGCAGAAGCCCGTGCCCGGAGGGCCCGGCGGCCCCGG
>NZ_AOPZ01000393.1 GCF_000414115.1 Streptomyces aurantiacus JA 4570 | reverse complement strand
GTGATCACACCGTCCGTGTAGGGCTTCTTGGCCTCCAGGCCGAAGCCGGTCGCCCGGTGCCGGCGCAGCTGCTCGACCTCCTGGAAGGACCCCTCGTCCAGCAGGAGTTCCAGGCGCTCGCGGGCGGTCAGCTTGCCCTTGGCGTGCTGCGCCGCGGTCGCCTTCTCGCCGGGGCCGGCCAGCGCCTGCGCGCGGATGCCGGCCAGCTGCGCCGCCCGGCCCCGCGCATCAGCTGCCTGCGCCGCCTGCCCGGCCTGCGCGGCCTGCCCCGCCTGCGCGGCCTGTCCCGCTTGCCCGGCTTGTGCTTCCTCTGCCGGTGGGCCCTGCGCCCCGGCCGTCTGCGGCCGCGCCACGAGAGCGGCCGGCTCCATCACCGTCGCCATGGCAGTCCCCTTTCCCCTCTGTCACTGCTGAGTCACTGCTGTGTGCCGCCGGTGGCCGGCGGGCGTGCGTCGGGCGCGGGCGCGGCCGGCAAAGGGGGCCGCACGCGCAGAGTAACAAACCGCATGCATGGTTTCTTTAGGGGGGAGGCGGAGTTGGCCGATCATCGCCGGTCGCCGCCGGGGGCGCACTGCCAGCTGTCCGGCGCCCGGTAGGCGCCGGAGCCCGCGGGCCCGGGCCGGCACCCGCCGCGTCCCG
>NZ_AOPZ01000392.1 GCF_000414115.1 Streptomyces aurantiacus JA 4570 | reverse complement strand
CAGTTGGCGCGGGTCAGGGCACCGGCGACGGTGATGGTCTTGCCCTTCTTGACCGGCTCCGGGGAGGCGTTGACGGTCAGACGGGCGGCGCGCTGAATGCGGATGTCCGACTTGAGGTTCTTCAGCTTGACCTGCGTGTCGTCGTTGTCGGTGACGGCCGCGTAGACGTTCCAGCGGACACCCGCGCCCGCGTTGCGGAGCCGCGCCGGGTCCGCGGTGACGTTGACCGTGCAGGTGCTGGTGGTGGCGTCCACCTCGTCGCAGGTGGGGTTGTACTCCTCCGGGGTCGCCGGAGTGATGAGCTCGCTCCCGGCCGCGGCGTCGAGGTCGTCGCCGAACCAGAGGAAGCCGCTGGAGACCTTGATGCCGGACGGGGCGGTGGCGGTGATGGCGAGCGTGAACTTCTTCTTGGCGGTGGTGCCGATCGCGACGTCCTTGCCACCGTTGACGGTGACCTTCGTGACCTCGATGTCACCCGCGGCGGCACGCGGCGCGCCCACGACCTCGGTGACGTCGGCGACGGACGCCGACAGCTTCGGGGCGGCCGGCTCCTCACCCGCGTGGGCGGCCGGAACAGCGAGGGCGGACAGAGCCAGAGTGCCGGACAGTGCGGCCACGGTGGCACGGATGCGCATGTGTTTCCCCAGGTGGAGAGTGATCTAGGAGTCTGTTGACTCGGCAGATCAGACCCACAACCTTGGCCATAGGTTGTACGCGCAGTGAGGTGAACCAGCCCGTCCGGCGCTTGAGGACGAGCTGGCCGGAGGCCGCGATCAACGGTGCCGGAATGTGCCGGTCAGTCGAACCAGCGGGCCCGCGCCAGCTCAGACGTCCGCGTCGGATCTTCCAGCAGCGCCGCCACCTCGAACCGCCGGGGCCACTGCCGTGCCGCCCAGGCGAGCCCCGCGGCCACGCCCTCCAGGGTGGCCGCGTGCACCACCCCGTCGGGGGTGCGCCGCCACTCCAGGTCGACGCCGTCGACGACCAGTTCCTCGTACTCCCAGTACGTCGCCGGGGTCCCGGAACCGAGCAGCACCCGCACGGACTCCGGCACCTCGTGCTCGACCCCGTCCCCGGGGCCCCCGGTATCGACTTCCGCCGGCACCCGCTCGCTCAGGCGCCGCACCTGGAACAGCTCGGCCAGGTCCCCCGCCCGGGACGGCGCGACGGGCAGCAGCGGCACCCCGGACGCGAACGGCAGCAGATCCGGCGCGTCGGCGACGACCGCGTCCGCCGCGTCGACGACCACGACCTCGCCGCCGGAGCCTTCGGAACCTCCGGAGCCTTCGGAACCGCCCATGACCGCCCGCACGTCGTCCGGCAGCGTCACCTGCTCCGGGTCGAGGTCCGCGAGCGCCCCGTACAGCGCGTGCAGCTGCGCCGCGGAAACGGTCCGCTCGGGGTCCGCGAGCCGGTCGAGCAGCTCGGCCGCGCCGCCCGGCTCGGCGAGGAGCGAGCCGACCGACGTACGCACACCGAGCGCCCGAAGCACCTGCTCGTCCTCGAAGCCGCCCGCGTCGGCGTCGTCGTACAGACCATCGAGGAGCGCGTCCCCGCCCGCGGCCCGCAGCCCGGCCGGGCGCCGCCCGCCGAGCACCGGGTGCCCGCGCAGCCACCACGCGGTGTAGGAGCGCACGCTCTCCGTCGTGCCGTCCGGCAGCAGCACCCGCACGGGCTGCGTGAGCGCGTCCCGCAGCGGCGGCCGCGCCAGCATGGCGAGGGCCTCCGGCCAGCACTCCTCGTCGACGAGATCGAGATCGCGTACGGCGACGACCTCCGTGGCGACCGGCGGCACCGGTGTCTCCGGCAGCCGGTCGAGGACGTCCTCGCACCACACGTCGACGGCGTCGAGCAGCCCCGCGTCGTCGGGCTCGGCGAAGTCCGTGTCGCGCGGCTCCAGTTCGTCCGGGTCGAGGACGACGTCCGTGGCCCGGACGAGGGCGAAGGTGGCGAGCACCCCGCACGCGGCGAGCGGCTGCTCGCCCCACCGGCCCGCCAACTCGGCGTCCACACCGGCCAGTTCGCCCTCCCGCATGACCCGGGCGAACGGGCTGCCGGGCAGCACCAGCTCACCGGCGGGCGCGAGCTCGCCGTCCTCGTCGGGCAGCGCGAGCGCGCCGAGCCACGGTTCGTCGCCGGGCGCGAGCTCCGCTTCGCGTACGAGGGTGAGGACCAGGTCGGCCAGCTCCTCGGCGTCCAGGGCCCCCTCGCCGTCGACGCCGTCGTACCAGCTGTCGTCGTCCAGCGAGGCGGCCACCGCGGCCCGCACCTGCGGGGTCGTCAGGACCGCGCGGGGCGTGGCGGGCAGGGCGCCCAGCTTCTCCAGGAGCGGGTGCGCGGCCTCGGCGTGCGCGACCTTCAGGCCGAGCCGGGCGAGGGCGGCGGGGGCGGCCGCGCCGGTGCCTTCGCCGGGGGCGGGCAGCAGGACTTGGCGCGGGCCGATGGTCGTACGCCCGTTGGCGAGCGGCACGGGCAGGCCCGAGAGCCGGTCGGGGTCGACGCCCGCGAGGGTGTCGTACAGCCGCCGCCACCAGCCCGGTTCGCGCTCCAGACCCGCGAGCCGGTCGATCGCCTCGGTCAGCGGGACCCGGGCGACGCCGAGCGTGCGCAGCTCGCCGCGCCGCTCCAGGCCCGCGGGCAGCAGGCTCGGCAGCACCTCGGCGAGCACGCGCACGGTGTCCGCGCCCGCGCCCTCGACGACCTCCGCGTCACGCGGCCGCAGGGCCTCGGGCGTCTCGGCGTCCTCGGACCACTCGTCCGGTGCGGCCTCCCGTGGGGCCGGAGGTGCGGCCGGGGGCAGGAACTCGGTACGAGGGAGACGGTCCAGGACGGCCTGGCGCAGCGCGCCGTCCAGCTCGCTCTTGCCGAGCGGTCCCGGTACGAGCCCGATGACGCCCTCGGTCACCGGGCGCCAGGCGGCGAGGAGTTCGGCGTACGCGTCCGCCGCGCGCTCGACCAGGAAGTCCGTGAGCGGCCCCGGGGCGGCGTGCCGGCGGGTGGTGTCCAGCGGGAAGGAGGCGATGAGCAGGGCGGGCACGCCGAGGGGCTCGTCGCTGGGGGTGGGCGCGTGCACGACCGCGCTGGTGCGGGGCCGCTCCGGGGCGCCGTCGGGGCCCGCGGGCACGGCCCAGGTCAGATGCCAGTACGGGCGCTGCCGCTCCTCGACGGGCCGGCCCGCGAGCAGCTCGGGCGCCAGGGTGCCCTGGTGGCTGACGGTGCGCCAGCGCGTCGTACCGTCGCGGCTGTCCTCGACGACGGTGTACGGTCCCTCGGCCGCGCGGCGCAGGGTGCGGCGGGTGCCGTCCGGGGTGCTGACGGTGACCTCGGCGAGGCCGGGCAGGGCGAGCAGCAGCGCGTCGTCGATGCCGTCGAGGAGGCGGGCCACCAGGTCCTCGGCGGCGGCGTCGCGCAGCGGCAGGATGACGACGGTGTCGTAGCCGTCCGGAGCGGTGCCCTCCGCGGGCAGCGGGAGGCGCAGCAGGGGTACGTGGCCCTCGCGGCGGCGGATCTCGTCGCCGAGGCCCGGGCTGAACCTGGCTGTCTCGGCGGCCAGCTCGCGGGCCTCCGCCAGCGACCAGCGGACGCCGCCGGTGCGGCCGACGACGGCGGGTTCGTCGGAGACGGCGAGGACGGCGGCGAAGCCTACGCCGAAGCGGCCGGTCGTCCGCCTTGCGGCGGGGTCCTCCTGGGTGCCGGGGCCGTCCGTGCCCGTGCCCCTGCCCCGCTTCGCGGAGGCCCGCAGGGTGGAGAGGGATTCCGCGCCCGTCGCGTCCAGGGGGGCGCCGGTGTTCGCCGCGGCCAGGACGCCGTCCTGCAGGGTGAGGGCGAGGCGGCCCGGTACGCCCGCTCGGGCCGCCGCGTCGGAGGCGTTCTGGGCGAGTTCGACGACCAGGCGGTCGCGGTAGCCGCCGAGTGCCAGGTCCTCCTCGGCGTTGGCGTCCTCCCGGAAGCGGGCCGGGCTCGCCGCCCATGCCTCCAGGACTGAGCGGCGCAGGCGGGCGGTGCCGAACGGGTCGGTGCCCTCGTCGGCCGGCCGCACGGACTTGCTCACTGTGTCGCTCTCCCTCTGCCCTGCCTCGCGGCGCTGGTGGGTCCGGCTGCGCCGCCTTGCGGGGCGGGTGGGCCGGTCGGGGCGACGGTATCGCGTCCCGCGGGGGGTGCGGTTTCCGGTGCGGGCCGGTGGGGGGTTTCGCCTGCGCTGCGCGCGGCGTGCGTCCCACCCGCCC
>NZ_AOPZ01000391.1 GCF_000414115.1 Streptomyces aurantiacus JA 4570 | reverse complement strand
TGCGGGGGAGCGGGGCGGCGTGGGCACGTGCGGGGACACCTCCGCGGTCAGGGTCCTGGGCCGGGCACCCGAGAACCGTAGGCCCATACGATCTGCGGACCGGGGCGGCACCCCATCGGCGCGCGTTCTTGTCCCCCATTCGCGGTAACGTGACCGTCAATGAACGCGAAGTCTGGGGTGCGTCCCCCCGCCGTATCCGTGATCATGCCGGTTCTCAACGAGGAGCGGCATCTGCGTGAAGCCGTGCACGCGATCCTCCAGCAGGAGTACGCGGGCGAGATGGAGGTCGTCGTCGCGCTCGGCCCCTCCACCGACCGTACCGACGAGATCGCCGCGGAGCTGGTCGCGGAGGACTCCCGGGTGCACACGGTGCCCAACCCCACGGGGCGCACGCCCGCGGCACTGAACGCCGCGATCAAGGCGTCACGCCACCCGATCGTGGTACGTGTCGACGGCCACGCCGCGCTCTCGCCGGGCTACATCACGACCGCCGTGCGCCTCCTGGAGGAGACCGGCGCGATGAACGTCGGCGGCATCATGCACGCCGAGGGCCAGAACGACTGGGAGCACGCGGTCGCCGCCGCCATGACGTCGAAGATCGGCGTGGGCAACGCGGCCTTCCACACGGGCGGCGCGGCGCAGCAGGCCGAGACGGTCTACCTGGGCGTGTTCCGGCGCGAGGCCCTGGAGCAGCAGGGCGGCTACAACGAGGAGTTCATCCGCGCCCAGGACTGGGAGCTGAACTTCCGGATCAGGGAGGCCGGGGGCCTCATCTGGTTCTCGCCCGAGCTGAAGGTCTCGTACCGCCCGCGGCCGAGCGTGAAGGCCCTCGCCAAGCAGTACAAGGACTACGGCCGCTGGCGCCACGTCGTCGCCCGCTACCACCAGGGCTCCATCAACCTGCGCTACCTCGCGCCGCCGGTCGCCGTCTGCGCGATCGCCGCGGGCGTGGTCGTGGGCGCCCTTGTGACGCCGTTCGGCTTCGTCGTGCCGGGCGGCTATCTCGCCGCGATCGCCGCGGGCTCCGTCCCCGCGGGCAAGGGGCTGCCCCTGAAGGCGCGCCTGGAGATCCCGGTGGCGCTCGCGACCATGCACATGTCGTGGGGCTGGGGCTTCCTCACCAGCCCGCGCTCGCTGGCCAAGCGGGTCATCGCCTCGCGGCGCCCTGCGGTAATCGGGGAGACGCAGGGGGCCTGAGGCCCCGGAGATCCCGGAGACCCGAGGCCCGGAAGACCGGAGACCCAGGAGGCCCGAGCCGGCCCCCTGGGCAACTCCCGGTCTACCAGGTGAAGTTCGGGTCCACCTTCATGCAGGCGTTCTTGTCGGAGCCGTTCAGGGCGTCCGCCGAGTCCGGCGTCGAGTCGTCCTGCTTCTTCGCCTTCTCCGGCTTGGCGCCGTCGCGCCAGTCGGCGCCGACGATCAGCGTGATGCCGGAGACGTCCGTCGACTTCTTCACCGAACGCAGCGGCAGGCCGAGGGCCTTGGCGACCCGCTGGGCGTCGCCCTCCAGCTCCACGCTGGGATAGCGGATGACCGTCTTGTTCTCGGTGAGCGACGTCGAGGTGTCCGGGGCCGCCTTCACGAAGCCCTTGGCGGCGAGCAGTTGCGCGACGGCGCTCGCGCGGCCGCTGACGGCGGGCTCGGTGGCGGTGCGGGTGCCGTTCTGCACCTGGAGGGCGATCCGGCCGTCCGGTGCCGCCGGGTCGTCCGACAGCTTCTCCTTCGGCGGCTTGCGCTTGTCCTTGCCGTCGAGCGCGATGTCGTCGCGCACCAGGCGGAAGAGCTGCTCCGCGTCGCCCGGTTTGGGGACCACCCGCGAACCGGAGTACTCGAACGGCATGGTGGTCATCGTCGTACGCTCCGGCGAGACCTTCTTCAGCTCGTTGCCGAGGCCGTAGAGCTTCATGACGGAGCCGAGGCCCGGGTCGACCTTCAGGGCCCGGGTGGCGTTCTCGGCGAGCTTGCGCAGCCGGTTGGGGCTGGTCAGGCCGGTGTTCTCGCGCAACGTCCGGACCAGCGAGTTCATGTACATGTGCTGGGCCTTGGCGCGCGCTATGTCGGTGCCGCCCTCGAAGCCGTAGCGGGTGCGCAGCCACTGCAGGGCCTGCTCGCCCTTGATCTTCGTGGTGCCCTTCTCCAGCTTCAGGCCCGAGCCCTTGCCCTGGCTGGTGCGCGAGTGGATGTTCTTGTCCACGCAGACGGGCACGCCGCCGATCGCGTCCGCCATCGACACCACACCCGAGAAGTCGACCATCATGAAGTGGTTGATGTGGATGTTGGTCAGCTTCTCCCAGGTGGCGACGGTGCAGCCGGGCCCGCCGCGGCCCAGGGACTCGTTCGTCATCATGCGCGGCCCGGTCTCCTTGTAGACCTTGCCGTCGTCCGGGTCCGTGCACTTGGGGATGGTCAGCAGGGTGTCGCGCGGCATGCTGATGACGGACATGTTGCTGCGGTCCGCCGAGAGGTGCAGGAGCATCTGTACGTCCGCGAGGGGCGGGCCGTCGAACGTGTCCTTGGCGCCGCCGAGTTTCTGGTTCTCCTTGGAGTCGCGGGCGTCGGAGCCGATCAGGAGGATGTTCAGGGGCGTCTGTCCCGCGGAGTTGGGCGTGGGCTCGGGGGCCCGGTGGTCGCCCAGGTTCAGGTCGTCCGTCTCCAGGTTGTTGTTCAGGTGCTGGTAGTACAGGTATCCGGCACCGGCCGTCCCGAGTATCAGCACCGACAGGATCGTCGCCGACCACCGCAGCAGGCGCCGCTTGCGGCGCGGCGCGGGCTTTCCTTTGCCGCCGCCGTCCCCGCCTTTGCCGGGCGGACCGGCCCTGCCTCCTTTGGCGCGGCCGCCGTCACGGCCCTCCGTACGAGAGCCGGATCCCTCCGTACGAGAACCGGCCCCCTCCGCAGGAGCCCCCGCCTCGTCGGAGGCGTCCCGCGCGCCGGGGTCCGCGTCAGGCGAACCGTCCCGCGTCCCCGCCCCGCCGGACGCTCCCTCCCCACGGACACTGTTCTGCCCCATCCCTGTCCCTCCCCGCCCTGCTTCCCAAGTGCGGTCGCCCCATGGCGACTTGCGGCGTGCCGCCGCCCGCCCACGTGGCGGCGGTCGCCGGCCCGCCGCCACGCGTGGCGTTCTGTGAGACGTGAAACAACCGCCTCAGGTCACTTGGCACACACAGTTTTGTCGGCTTCAACCTTCTGGACGCCGTCCGGAGCCTTCGACGGAGCGGTGATGGACTGTCCCGCTCCCTTGAAGTCCGCGCCGAGGGTCAGCACCATCGCGGGCAGCCCCTGAGCGTTCTTCTCGCTCTTGCCCGGCTTCAGCGCGGCCGCGGGCAGCCCCATGAGCTGGGCGAGCCGCCGGGCCTGGTCGGCCTGGTCCGCGCCGTACTCCAGGGTCGTCTTGGGCAGGTTCTTCGGCGCGTTGCCGAGCTGGCTGGACTTCGTCACGCCTTCATTGTTCTGCAGCCAGCTGAGAGTTGCCTGAGCGGCGCCCGTCTTGCCGCTGCCGTTGTAGATGTCGACGCGCACGTCGGAGGGGTCGGCCTTGGGGCCCTTGAGGCGGGCGGCCACCGCGGCCTTCTCCTTCTTCTGCTTCTTCTTCACCTCGGTCAGCGACACGTCGTCGCGCATCATCGAGAACAGGTTGTCGGCCTGCGGCTGCCGGGGGACGACCGTGACGGGCGTCTTCTCGGCGGGGTTGTCGTCCACGGGGGTGGTCGCGAACGTCAGGTTCTTCATGTCGAGCTTGCCGAGCTCCATGCCCAGGTCACGGAGTTTCATTATGTCGGCGATCTTGGAGTCGACGGTCAGCGCCTTCGTGCCCGCCTCCGCCAGACTTATCATCTTCTTCGGGCTGGTCAGCGTGCCCCCGGACTTGAGCTTGCGCATCAGCGAGCTGAGGAACTGCTGCTGCAGCTCGATCCGGCTCAAGTCGCCGCCGTTGCCCACGGAGTGCCGGGTGCGCACGAATGCGAGGGCCTCCTCGCCCTCGATCGTGTGCTCGCCCTTGGACAGCTTCAGATGCGACTTCGGGTCGTCGATGTCCTTGGCGAGGCACACGTCCACGCCGTCGACCGCGCTGGACAGCGTCTTGACCGCGTTGAAGTCGGCCACCATGAAGTGGTCGAGCTTTATGCCGGTGATCTCCGTGACCGTACGCATCGTGCAGCTCGGCGTGCGGTCGTTCTGGCCGAGGCTCTCGTTGAAGCGGACCTGCTTCGAGCCGGGGATGACCTTCGTGGAACCGTCGTCCTGCTTGGTGGGGCAGTCCGGGATGTCGGTGATCATGTCGCGCGGGATGCTCAGCGCGGTCGCGTTGGAGCGGTCCTTGGAGACGTGCAGCAGGAGCGTGGTGTCCGCGTGCCCGGCGCTGCCCTCGTCGCCGTAGCCCGCGTTGCCCTTGCCGTCGCGCTTGTCCGTGCCGACGAGCAGGATGTTGATGGCGCGGTCCTTGCTGAACCCGCCGGTGCCGGCGCCGTCGTCGGAGACGGACGTGATGTTGTCGTTCAGGTGCTGGTAGTACAGATAGCCGCCCACCGCGGCGACGACGACCACGAAGGCCACCGTGCCGCCGGACCACATGGCGATCTTCTTGCCGGTGTTCTTCTTCTTGGGCCGCTGCTTGCGCCGCCCGCCCGCCGCGGCCTCGGGGCCCGACCGCCGCCTGCGCTGGCCGGGCACCTGCTCGCGCCCGTG
>NZ_AOPZ01000390.1 GCF_000414115.1 Streptomyces aurantiacus JA 4570 | reverse complement strand
GTCTCGCCGGTCAGCTCGTCACGCACCGGAACCGACTCGTGCGGGCCCAGCCCCAGCCGCGGCATGTCCAAGGTCACCGTGGCCTCTTGGACGTGGTGCGGGTCCAGGTTCACGACCACCAGGACCGTGTCCCGTCCCGCGCGCTTGCTGTAGACGACGACCGAGTCGTTGTCGGCCTGGTGGAAGCGGAGGTTCCTGAGCTGCTGGAGGGCCCGGTGGTCGCGCCGGATCCTGTTGAGCGTGGTGATGAGCGGCGCGATGCCGCGCCCCTCACGCTCGGCCGCCGCCCAGTCGCGCGGCCGCAGTTGATACTTCTCGGAGTCCAGGTACTCCTCGCTGCCGGGGCCTGCCGGGGTGTTCTCGCACAGCTCGAAACCGGCGTACATGCCCCAGCTCGGCGCGAGGGTGGCGGCGAGCACGGCCCGCACCTCGAACGCCGGGCGTCCGCCCTCCTGGAGGTATTCGGACAGGATGTCCGGGGTGTTCACGAAGAGGTTGGGGCGCAGATAGTGCGCCGTCTCGGTGGACAACTCCCGCAGATAGTCGGTTAGTTCGTCCTTCGAGTTGCGCCAGGTGAAGTACGTGTACGACTGCTGGAATCCGGCTTGGGCCAGGGCCCGCATGATCGGGGGCCGGGTGAATGCCTCGGCCAGGAAGAGCACGTCCGGGTCGACCGCGTTGATCTCCGCGATCACCCGTTCCCAGAAGGCGACGGGTTTGGTGTGGGGG
>NZ_AOPZ01000389.1 GCF_000414115.1 Streptomyces aurantiacus JA 4570 | reverse complement strand
CCCCCACACCAAACCCGTCGTGTTCTGGGAGGAGGTCCTCAGCGACATCCACCGCACCGACCCCGATGTGCTGTTCCTCGCGGAGGCTTTCACCCGCCCCGCGATGCTGCGCACGCTCGCGGCGATCGGCTTCCACCAGTCGTACACGTACTTCACCTGGCGCAACTCGAAGGACGAACTCACCGACTATCTGCGGGAGTTGTCCACCGATACGGCGCACTATCTGCGCCCCAACTTCTTCGTGAACACCCCGGACATCCTGCACGCCTACCTCCAGCACGGCGGGCGGCCCGCGTTCGAGGCGCGCGCGGTGCTCGCCGCGACGCTCTCGCCGACCTGGGGTGTCTACAGCGGTTTCGAGCTGTGCGAGAACGTGTCGGTGCGGCCCGGCAGCGAGGAGTATCTGAACTCGGAGAAGTACCAACTGCGGCCGCGCGACTGGGCGGCAGCCGAGCGCGAGGGGCGCAGCATCGCGCCGCTCATCACCACGCTCAACAGGATCCGCCGGGCCAACCCCGCCCTCGCCAGTCTGCGTGACCTGCACTTCCACGACACGGACAAGGACACGGTGATCGCCTACTCCAAGTCGGTTGCGAACAAGGGCAGTTCGAACACGGTTCTGGTGGTCGTGAACCTCGACCCCCACCACACCCAGGAAGCCACCGTCTCGTTGGACATGCCGCGGCTGGGGCTCGGCCCGCACGAGTCGGTTCCGGTGCGCGACGAGCTGACCGGCGAGAC
>NZ_AOPZ01000388.1 GCF_000414115.1 Streptomyces aurantiacus JA 4570 | reverse complement strand
CCGTTGCGCCGCGCGTCCGACAACCGCTCCAGGACCAGCATGCCGACGCCCTCGCCCCAGCCCGTGCCGTCGGCGGCGGCCGCGAAGGGCTTGCAGCGGCCGTCGGGGGCGAGGCCGCGCTGGCGGCTGAACTCCAGGAAGGTGCCCGGTGCAGGGCGACCAGGGACGACGAGCAGGCCGTGTCGACGGTCACCGCGGGGCCTTCGAGGCCGAGGGAGTACGAGATGCGGCCCGAGGCGATGGCGCCGGAGCTGCCGGTGCCGAGGTAGCCGCCGAGGTCCTCGGGGACGCTGGCGAGCTGGGAGCCGTACTCGTGGTAGATGAGACCGGCGAAGACACCCGTGGGGCTGCCGTGCAGCGTCGCCGGGTCGATGCCGGCGCGCTCGAACGCTTCCCAGGAGGTCTCCAGGAGGAGCCGCTGCTGCGGGTCCATCGCTAGGGCCTCACGCGGCGAGATGCCGAAGAACGGCGCGTCGAACTCGCCCGCGTCGTGCAGGAAGCCGCCTTCGCGGGCGTAGCTGGTGCCCACGCGGTCGGGGTCGGGGTCGTAGAGGGACGCGGTGTCCCAGCCGCGGCCCTCCGGGAACTCGGTGATGGCCTCTGCGCCGTCGGTGAGCAGCCGCCACAGGTCTTCGGGGTTGTGTACGCCGCCGGGGAACCGGCAGCTCATCGCGACGATGGCGATGGGCTCGTCCTGGGCAGCGGCGGCCGTCACCTGCGGTGCCCGGCCGGCCGCCGTGCCGGTCGCGTCCCCCAGGTCGCCGAGGATTTCGGCGCCCAGGTACTGGGCGAGGATCTTCGGCGTGGGGTAGTCGAAGACGAGGCCCGCGGGCAGCCGTGTCTCGGTGGCGGCGTTGAGGCGGTTGCGGAGTTCGACGGAGGTGAGCGAGTCGAAGCCCAGCTCCTTGAACGCCTTGGTGGGGGTCACGTCCTCGCCGGAGGCGTAGCCGAGTACGGCGGCGACCTGCGCGCGGACCAGGTCGAGCAGGGCGCGCTCGCGGTTCTCGGGCGGCAGCGCGGCCAGTTGGTCGGCGAACGTGGTACCGGCCGCGGCGGGCCCGGACTCGACGACGCGACGGCTGCGTACGCCACCGCGGATGAGGGCGCGGAACAGGGGCGGCACATCGGCGCCGAACTGCTTGCGCAGAGCTTCGGTGTTGAGCTTCATCGGGATGAGGGCGCCGTCGGGCTGGGCCAGGGAGGTGTCCAGGAGGGCCAGGCCCTCCTCCGCCGACAGCGCCGCGACTCCGGCGCGGTTCATGCGGTCGATGTCGCCCTCGTCGAGGGCTCCGGCCATGCCGCCCTGATCCGCCCACAGACCCCACGCCAGCGACGTCGCGGGCAGCCCCCGGGCGCGGCGGTGCTGGGCCAAAGCGTCCAGGAAGGCGTTGGCGGCCGCGTAGTTGGCCTGACCGGCGCTGCCCAGCACGCCGGCCGCCGAGGAGAACAGCACGAACGCCGACAGATCAAGGCCGGCCGTCAGCTCGTGCAGGTTGACGGCCGCGTCCACCTTCGGCCGCAACACCGTGTCCAGCCGCTCCGGCGTCAACGCCGTCACCACACCGTCGTCGACCACACCCGCCGCATGCACCACGGCGGTCAGATCAGCGCGCACCGAGTCGATGAGGGCGGCCAGCGCGTCACGGTCGGCCACATCACAGGCCGCGATGGAGACGCGCGAACCCAACTCCTCCAGTTCCGCCCGCACTTCACCCGCACCAGGGGTGTCCTCACCCCGACGCGAAACAAGGAGCAGATCCCGTACGCCATGATGCGCGGCCAGATGCCGGGCCACGACCCGACCCAGCCCGCCCAACGCACCCGTCACGAGGACAGTCCCCCGCCCGTCGAACACCGGCGGCAGCGTCAGCACCACCTTGCCCACATGCCGGGCCTGACTCAGATAACGGAACGCCTCCGGCGCCCGCCGCACATCCCACGCCTTGACCGGCAACGGCTCCAGCACCCCCTGCTCGAACAGGGACAGCACCTCCGCCAGCATGTCGTGGACGCGGTCGGGCGACAGCTCGGCGAGGTCGAAGCTCCGGTACTCGACACCTTCATGGGCGTCAGCCACGGCCGCGGGGTCGCGGAGGTCGGTCTTGCCCATCTCCACGAAACGCCCGCCACGCGGCAGCAGCCGCAGCGACGCGTCCACGAACTCCCGCGCCAAAGAGTTCAGCACGACGTCCACACCGCGGCCTTCGCTGGCGGCCAGCACGGACGCCTCGAAGTCCAGGGTCCGCGAGGAGGCGATACGGGAGTCCTCGATGCCCAACTCCCGCAGCACGCCCCACTTCCCGGCGCTCGCGGTGCCGTACACCTCCGCACCGAAATGCCGCGCCAGCTGCACCGCCGCCATACCCACACCACCGGCAGCCGCGTGCACCAGAACCGACTCACCCGCCTCAAGACCCGCCAGGTCCCGCAGCGCGTAGTACGCCGTCAGGAACACCGTCGGAACGGCGGCGGCCTGCGCGAACGACCAGTCCTCCGGCATCCGCGCCACCATCCGCGCGTCCGCGACCGCCAGCGGCCCGAAGCCACCGTCGATGAGGCCGAGGACGCGGTCGCCGACGGTCAGGTCCGTCACGCCGGGGCCGACCTCGGTCACGACACCGGCGCCCTCGGTGCCCATCTGGGCCTCGCCGGGGTACATGCCCAGCGCGATCAGCGCGTCGCGGAAGTTGACACCCGCGGCACGCACCTCGATCCGCACCTCGCCCGCGCCCAGCGGCCTGCCGCCGGACACCTCGGCGTCGTCAGCCGTCGGCAGCAGCGCCAGATTCTCCAGCGTGCCCCGGCCCGTCACCCCCAACTGCCAGGAACCGACGGCCGGAACGTCGAGCACTCCGGCGCCGGAGCCGGCCCGCACCAGACGCGGCACCCACACCACGTCCCCGCGCACCGCCACCTGCGGCTCGTCGAGGCCGAGCACGCCGGGGAGCAACGCCGACGACTGCTCGCCGTCCACGTCCACCAGGACCAGGCGCCCGGGGTTCTCCGACTGCGCCGACCGCACCAGACCCCACACGGGCGCGTCCACCAGGCCCGCGGTGGACACCACGTCGCCGGAGCCCACGCCCACGGCACCGGACGTCACCACCACCAGGCGCGAGTCGACGGCGTCCTCGAACGCCAGCCACTCCCCCAGCACGTCCAACGTGCCGTACAGCGAGTCGCGTACCGAGGCGGCCGTGCCGTCGTCGCCCGGCTCGCGGGCGCAGGTGACGAAGACGGATTCGGGCAGGGTGGCTCCGTCGCGCACGGCGGCGGCCAGCGCGGCCACATCGGCGTACGCGGTGACGGTGGCGCCCGTGTTCTCCAGGGAGGCACGCAGTCCCAGCGTGTCCTCACCGAGCACGGCGTACGCGTACGCGCCGCTTGTCGCCGGTGCGGGCGCGGACACCACGCTCCAGTCGACGCGGAACAGCGAGTCGTCGTCGCCGCTGCCGGACGCGGTGTCCAGTTCACCGGCCTCGAGGGCGCGCAGGACGAGGGCGTCCACGGTGGCGACCGGTTCGCCGGAGGTGTCGGCGATGCTGACGGACACCGCGCCGGAGGCGGCGGGCGTCAGGCGGACACGCAGCTCGGACGCGCCGGTCGCGTACAGCGACACACCGCTCCAGGAGAACGGCAGCCGTGCTCCCGCCCCCTGTTCGTCCTGGCCGATGGCCGTGAGGGCGATGCCGTGGAGGCTCGCGTCGAGGAGCGCCGGGTGCAGGCCGTACTCGGCGGCCTCGTCCCGCTCCCCCTCCGGCAGGGCGATCTCGGCGAAGACGTCGTCGCCGCGGCGCCAGGCCGCTCGTACGCCCTGGAAGGCCGGGCCGTAGCCGAGTCCTGCGGCGGCGAAGCCCGCGTAGAGCTCTTCGGTCTCCACGGCGTCGGCACCGGTGGGCGGCCACTGGCTGAGGTCGCCGTCGGCCGGGCGCGCGGGGGTGCTCGGGTCGGCGGTGGCGAGGACGCCCTCCGCGTGGCGGATCCACGGCTCGTCCGGGATGTCGTTCTGGCGCCGTGAGTGCAGCGTGAAGGTGCGGCGTCCGGTGTCGTCCGGTTCCTCCACCCACAGCTGGAGCTGTACGCCGGTGCCGTCCTCGGGCAGGACGAGCGGGGCTTGCAGGATCAGCTCCTCCAGCACCCCGCAGCCGACCTCGTCACCGGCGCGTACCGCCAGTTCGACGAAGGCCGTGCCGGGCAGCAGCGCCCGCCCGGCGACGACGTGGTCGGCGAGCCAGGGGTGGGCGTCGATCGACAGCAGGCTCGTGAACAGGCGGGCGTCGCTCCCGGCGACCTGGACGGCCGCGCCGAGCAGCGGGTGGTCGGCCGCGGCGAGCCCGGCCGAGGTGACGTCGCCGGTCAGGGCGGGGGCGTGCAGCCAGTAGCTCTGGTGCTGGAAGGCGTACGTGGGGAGGTCGACGCGGCGGCGGGACTCGACCGGGGCGTACAGCGGCGCCCAGTCGATCTCGGCTCCGCGTACGTGGAGTTGGGC
>NZ_AOPZ01000387.1 GCF_000414115.1 Streptomyces aurantiacus JA 4570 | reverse complement strand
CACGCCCCGACGGCGGCTTCTGCGTCGAATCCGTACTGCCGATGGAAGCGCCCCATGGATAGACTGTCGACATGGGTCATGAAGTCGTAAAGGTGCTGGTCGTTGATGACGAACCCATGGTTTGCGCACATTTGAGAACGATTCTCGGCTCGGCCGAGGATATCGAGGTCGTCGACGCCGCCCACGACGGAGCCGCCGCGGTCGAGGCCGTCATGCGGCATCGCCCTGATCTCGTCCTCATGGATTTGCGGATGCCGGGCGTGGACGGGCTCACGGCAATCGAATGCATCATGAAACTCGACCAGCCGCCAAAGGTGGTGGCGCTCACCACATTTGACGCCGATCAGTATGTGATGCGGGCGCTGCGGAGTGGAGCCAGTGGATTTCTTGTGAAATCCACTCCGCCCGAGGACCTGATCGGGCTCGTCCGGGTCGCCGCCGACGGTCACACCGTCCTCTCGCCCGTCGCGATGCGCCGCATCGTGGCCGCGTCGTCCGACGAGGACGCGGCGCGCGAGCGGGCCAAGGCGCTGGTCGGCAAGCTCACCGAACGCGAGACGGACGTCCTCACCTGCCTCGGCGAGGGCCTGTCGAACGCCCAGATCGCCACGAAGCTGTTCCTCAGCGAGGCCACGGTCAAGGGCTATGTGTCGCGCATGCTCGTGAAGCTGGAGTGCACCAACAGGACACAGGCGGGGCTGCTGGCGTACGACGCGGGGCTCGTCACCCGCTGATCGGCCGCGGGCCCCGGTGGCGGGGTACTGCGCACAGGGCGAACACGCAGGTGGGGCCGGAACTTGGTGTTCCGGCCCCACCTGCGTGTTCCTACGGTGCCGACGCGCTGTCCTCGCGGATCCAGGTCACCGTCGTCGGAACATACGTGGGCAGCACCGACCTGACATGGAAGCCGCCGTCGGGGCGTG
>NZ_AOPZ01000386.1 GCF_000414115.1 Streptomyces aurantiacus JA 4570 | reverse complement strand
GGGCCTTCGAGGCCGAAGGAGTACGAGATGCGGCCGGAGGCGACGCTGGCGGCGCTGCCGTTGCCGACGTACCCCTCCAGGTCGTCGAGGCCGCCGGGGGCGCTCAGGAGGTGGGTGGCGTAGTCGTTGTACATGACGCCGACGAATACGCCGGTCGAGCTGCCGCGTGCCGTGGCCGGGTCGATGCCGGCGCGCTCGAACGCCTCCCAGGTGGTCTCCAGGAGGAGGCGCTGCTGCGGGTCGATGGACAGGCCCTCGCGCGGGGAGATGCCGAAGAAGGCCGGGTCGAACTCGGCGGCGTCGTAGAGGAAGCCGCCTTCGCGCGTGTAGAAGGAGCCGGGGCGGTCCGGGTCGGGGTCGTAGAGGGAGTCGATGTCCCAGCCGCGGTCGCCGGGCAGGTCGCCGATGGCGTCGACGCCGTCGGCGGTGAGGCGCCACAGGTCCTCGGGGGTGCTGACGCCGCCGGGGTAGCGGCAGCTCATCGACACGATCACGATCGGGTCGTCGTCCACGAGGGCGGCGGCCGTCGCGGTCCGCGCCGTTCCCTGGCCGTGCGTCGCCGCGTCCGCGCCCAGGACCTCTTCGAGGATGTGGCGGGCGAGGACGGTGGCGGCGGGATAGTCGAAGGCGAGGGTGGCGGGGAGGCGCAGGCCGGTCGCCGCGGTGAGCCTGTTGCGGAGTTCGACCGCGGTGAGCGAGTCGAAGCCGATCTCGCGGAAGGCACGGTCGGGTGCGATCGCGTCGGCCGACGGGTAGCCGAGGACGGCGGCGGCGTGGCCGCGTACCAGCGTGAGGACGTCCTCTTCGCGGTCCGCTTCCGGCAGCGCGGCGAGGCGCTGGGCGAGGGCGGAGCCCTGCTGCCGGTCCGCGGCGGCCGCGGTGCGGCGCTGGGGCGCGCGGACCAGGGTGCGCAGGAGCGGGGGGACGCCGTCGGACGCGGCGCGGGCGCGCAGGCCCGCGAGGTCGAGGCGGACCGGACGCGGCGCGGGCGCGCAGGCCCGCGAGGTCGAGGCGGACCGGCACCGTCAGGGGGTGGCCGGCGGCGTGGGCGGCGTCGAAGAGGTCCAGGCCCTCGTCGGTGGTGAGCGCGGCGGCTCCGGCGCGTGCCCTGCGGTCCAGTTCGTCCGTGCCGAGGTGGGCGGTCATCTCGCTGGCCTCGGCCCACAGGCCCCAGGCGAGCGAGGTCGCGGGCAGGCCCTGGGCGCGGCGGTGCTGGGCGAGCGCGTCGAGGAAGGCGTTGGCGGCCGCGTAGTTGGCCTGGCCGGGGGTGCCGAAGACACCGGCGGCGGAGGAGAACAGCACGAAGGCGGACAGGTCCAGGCCGGCCGTCAGCTCGTGCAGGTTCAGTGCCGCGTCGGCCTTGGGGCGCAGGACCGTGTCCAGGCGCTCGGGCGTCAGGGACGTGACGATGCCGTCGTCCAGGGCTCCGGCCACGTGCACCACCGCCGACAGCTCGCCGCCGGCCTCGTCGAGCAGGGCCGCGAGAGCGGGACGGTCGGCCGTGTCGCAGGCCGCGAGGCGCACGCGGGCGCCCGACGTCTCCAGGTCGGTGCGGAGTTCGGCGGCGCCCGGGGCGTCCTGGCCCCGGCGGGACACGAGGAGCAGGTCCCGTACGCCGTGCCGGGCCACGAGGTGGCGGGCCACCAGGCCGCCGAGGGTGCCGGTGCCGCCGGTGATCAGGACAGTGCCGTCGCCCCAGGAGGCGTTCGTCTCGCCGGTGGTGGTCTCCGGAAGCGGTACGCGGGTGAGGCGCGGCGCGCGCAGGGCGCCGTCGCGGATCGTGACCTCGGGCTCGTCCGTCGCGAGTGCGGCGGCGACCAGTTCCCCGGTCGCGCTGGTGGCGGGGTCCAGGTCGAGGAGGACGAAGCGGCCCGGGTGCTCGGACTGCGCCGAGCGCACCAGGCCCCACACGGCGGCGGCCACGGGATCCGGGGCGGCGTCACCGGCCGCGACGGCGCCACGGGTCACCACGACCAGGCGGGACGACTCGAACCGCTCGTCGGCGAGCCAGCCCCGCACGGCCTCCAGCGCGCGCCCCAACAGGGGCCGCACGGCGCCGAGTTCGACCGGGCGCGTGGCCGTCACGGAATCATCGGTGGGCGAGGGTGTGAGCAGCGGCAGGAGCAGCGTCGCGGGCGGCTCGGCGCCGTCGTCGAGGGCGGCGGTCAGGGACTCCAGGTCCGCGTGGGTCTCTCGTACGAAGGGGAGGGCGCCGGACACGTACGCGGCGTCGTCGCCGAGGAGGGCCGCCGGGGCGGGCTCACCGGCCCCGGACGCCGGGGTGTCGACGGGGGTCCACTCCACCTGGAAGAGGGCGTCGCGGCGCGGCGCACCGGTCAACTGCTCCTCGGACAGGGCGCGCAGCGCGAGCGAGCCGACGGAGACGACGGGCTGCCCGGTGGTGTCGGCGGCGACCAGGCTGACGGTGTCGGTCCCGGCGGCGGTGACGCGTACCCGGAGGGTGGTGGCGCCGGTGGCGTGCAGCGTGACGCCGGACCAGACGAAGGGCAGGTGTGCGCGGTCGGTCCGGTCGATGAAGTCACCGAGGCCGATGGCGTGCAGGGCGGCGTCGAAGAGCGCCGGGTGCAGCCCGAAGGACTCGGTGTCGGCGTGGGCCTCTTGCGGCAGGTCGATCTCCGCGTAGACGTCGCCGCCCTGTCGCCAGGCGGCGCGCAGGCCCTGGAAGAGCGGGCCGTAGCCGTGCCCGTTGGCGGTGAGGCGCTCGTACAGGTCGGACACGTCGACGCGCTCGGCGTGCGCGGGCGGCCAGGCGGACAGGTCGGCGGCGTCGGCGGGCCGATCCGAGGGGGCGGCGGGCAGCAGGCTGCCGGTGAAGTGCCGCGTCCAGGGAGTGTCGTCGGTCTCGTCCTGCGGGCGGGCGAACAGGCCGAGTTCGCGCCGCCCGGCGTCGTCCGGGCCGCTCACCGAGATCTGGAGCTGGACGGCACCCTGCTCGGGGACGACGAGCGGGGCCTCCAGGGTCAGCTCCTCCAGGAAGCCGCAGCCGACCTCGTCGCCCGCGCGCAGGGCGAGTTCGACGTACGCCGTGCCGGGCAGCAGGATCGCGCCGTCCACGGCGTGGTCCGTGAGCCAGGGGTGGGTCTGCGTCGACAGCCGCCCCGTGAACAGGTACCCGTCGGCGTCCGCGAGGGCCACGGCGGCCCCCAGCAGCGGGTGACCGGCGGCACGCAGCCCCGCGAACACCACGTCACCGGCGCCGGCGGGGACGGCCTTCGGCCAGTAACGCTCGCGCTGGAAGGGGTACGTGGGGAGGTCGACGGTGGTGCGGGCGCCGGGGAAGAGGGCCTTCCAGTCCAGCTCGGTGCCGTGGGCGTGGGCCTCGGCGATGGACGTGAGCAGGCGCTCGGCGCCGCCTTCGTCGCGTCGAAGCGAGCCGAGGGTGACCGCCGGACTGTCGGTGGCGTCGATCGTGGCCTGGACCGGGGACCGGGTGCGGGCTCATCTCCAGGAACAGGCCGTGGCCCTCGGTGAGCAGCCCTCGGGTGGCGTGCTCGAACAGGACCGTCTGGCGCAGGTTGCGATACCAATACCCGGCGTCCATGGGGGTGTTGGCGTCCAGCCAGGAACCCGTGAGCGTCGAGTACAGCGGGACCTCGGCGGCCTGCGGGGCGAG
>NZ_AOPZ01000385.1 GCF_000414115.1 Streptomyces aurantiacus JA 4570 | reverse complement strand
AGGCCGGTGGCGGGGGCGGCGACGGGGTGCTGTTCCCAGCCCGTCGCGTTCCGGGTGAACCGGGTGCGCAGCGCCGGGTGGTGCGCGGCCAGCGCGGTCAATGACCGCTCCAGGGCCTGCTCGTCGACGTCGTGCGGCAGGTCGAGGAGCATCGACATGCTGAAGTGCCGCAGCGCGCCGTGGGTGGTGAAGAACCACTCCTGTACGGGGGTCAGCGGCGCGGGCCCGTCGGTGCGCGGCCGCCGGGGCGCGGGCACGGCGGCGGTCCTGCGGGACGCGGCGGTGGCCAGGTCGGCGACGGTCTGGTGGCGGAAGACGTCCTGCGAGGTCAGCTGGAGTCCGGCCGCGCGGGCGCGCGAGACGGCCTGGATGCTGAGGATGGAGTCGCCGCCCAGCTCGAAGAAGTTGTCGGTGACGCCGACGCGGGCGATGCCGAGGACGTCGGCCCAGATGTCGGCGAGCGTCTGCTCGTCGCCGGTGCGCGGGGCGACGAACTCCCGCTCGCGCGGGGCCGCGTCGAGGTCGGGGGCCGGCAGGGCGCGGCGGTCGAGCTTGCCGCTGGTGGTCAGGGGCAGCGCGTCGAGCAGGCTGAAGGACGACGGCACCATGTGGTCGGGCAGGACCCGGTGGCAGGCGGCCCGCAGCTCCGACGCCTGGGGCCGGACGGCGTCCGCGGCGGGCACGAGGTAGGCGGCGAGGCGCGGATGGCCGTGGGTGTCGGCCACGGCGACGACCGCGGCGGCGGTGATCTCCGGCAGGTCGAGGAGCGCCGCCTCGACCTCGCCCGGCTCGATGCGGTGGCCGCGCACCTTCACCTGGTCGTCGGCGCGCCCGAGGTAGTCGAGGCGCCCGTCGGCGGTCCAGCGGGCCAGGTCGCCGGTGCGGTACATGCGGGTGCCGGGGGCACCGTAGGGGTCGGCGAGGAAGCGCGCGGCGGTGAGGCCGGGGCGTCCTGCGTAGCCGCGGGCCAGTTGCTCGCCCGCGAGGTACAGCTCACCGCCGACGCCGGGCGGCACGGGCCGCAGACCGGCGTCGAGGACGTAGGCCCGCACGTTGGGCAGCGGCCGGCCCACCAGCGGCCGGTCCGCCCCCTCGATGCGGCAGGCCAGGGCGTCGACCGTGCACTCGGTGGGGCCGTAGAAGTTGTACGCGGCCACGTCCCGGTGCCCGGCGAGGTCGCGCCACAGGCCGGGGCCGATGGCCTCGCCGCCCAGCATCAGCACGCGCGGGCGGTGGCGCGGGTCGGTGAGCAGTCCGGCGGGCAGCAGCTGCCGCAGGTAGGAGGGCGTCAGGTCGAGGAAGTCGACGCGGTGCTCGACGACGTACTCGACCAGCGCGGCGGCGTCGAGCCGGGTCGCCTCGTCGACCAGGTGCAGCGGGTGGCCGTCGGCCAGCAGCAGCACGCCCTCCAGGGAGGTGTCGAAGGAGAACGACGCGGTCAGCGCCACCCGCAGCGGCCCGTCGCCCGCGTCGGCGACGAAGCCCTCGCGGTGGCCCGCCAGGAGGTTCGCCGCGGAGCGGTGGGACACGGCGACACCCTTGGGGCGGCCGGTGGAGCCGGAGGTGTAGATGACGTAGGCGGTGGTGTCGGGGTCGGGCGGGGTGAGAGGGGTGGACCCTGCCGGGTCCGGCGCACCGGGCACCTCTGCGCCCGCCTCCCCGGACGCGTCGCGCAGCGCCTCCTCGTCCAGGACGAGGGCCGGTCGCGCGTCGTCGAGCAGGAACCGCACGCGCTCCTCGGGCAGGGCGAGGTCGAGCGGCAGATAGCCGGCGCCGGACTTCCACACGGCGAGGATCGCCACGACCATGTCGGCGGTGCGGGGCAGGCGCAGCGCGACCAGGCGTTCGGGGCCGGCGCCGCGGGCGACGAGGTGGTGGGCGAGGCGGGTGGCGCGGGCGTCGAGTGTCGCGTAGTCGAGGCGCTCGCCCCCGGCGACCAGGGCGGTGGCGTGCGGGGTGCGCCCGGCCTGGCGCGCGAACAGTTCGGGGCAGGTCGTGGTGGGGACGGGGCGCGCGGTCGCGTTCCACTCGTCCGTGACGCGCCGCGCCTCGTCCGGGGAGAGCAGGGGCAGCGCGTCCAGGGGCCGGTCCGGTTGCGTGGTGGCGCCGTCGAGGAGCCACAGGAGCTGGTCCGCCATCCGCTCGGCGGTGGCCGTGTCGAACAGGTCGGTGCGGTACTCGAGCATTCCGGCGAGCCGGTCGCCGTCCGGTACGAACTCCACGCTCAGGTCGAACGCGGATGCCTGGCGGGGCACGGTCACCGGGGCGACGGACAGGCCGTGCAGGGCGGGCGCGGTGGGCGGGTCCGGGTGCAGCAGGACCATGACGTCGAACAGGGGGTTGCGGCCGGCCTCGCGGGGCGCGCCGACGGCCTCCACCAGGCGCTCGAACGGGGTGTCGCCGTGCGCGAAGGCGTCGTTGACGGTGTCGGCGGTGGCGGTGAGCAGGTCGCGGAAGGAGCCGCCGGGCTCCACGGGGGTGCGCAGGACGACGGTGTGGGCGAAGAAGCCCACGGCGCGTTCCAGGTCGGTGCGGGGGCGTCCGGGCGTCAGGGAGCCGATGGTGATGTCGTCCTGCCCGGACCAGCGGGCGAGCAGGGTCTGGCAGGCGGCGACCAGGGAGGTGAAGAGGGTGGTGTGCTGCCCGGTCGCCAGGGTGCGCAGCCGGGCCGTGATGTCGGCGGGCACGGTGAAGTGGTGGATCGCGCCTGCCCCGGGCTCCTCGCCGCCGCGCGGCCGGTCCAGTGGCAGCGCGGGCGCCACGGAGCCGGTCAACTGCTTCTTCCAGTAGGCGATCTGGCGTTCGATCCGGGTCCCGGAGAGCTGTTCGCGCTGCCACACCGCGAAGTCCGGGTACTGCGTCGCCACCGGCGGCAGGTCCGGCTCCGCACCCCGGGCGAAGGCGTCGTAGGCGGTGCACAGCTCTTCCAGGAGCACACCCATCGACCAGCCGTCGGTGACGATGTGATGGGCGGTCAGCATCAGGACGTGCGAGGCGTCCGACTCCCGCAGCAGCAGGGCGCGCAGCGGCGCGTCGGCGGCGAGGTCGAACGGGCGGCCGTACTCAGCGAGGAGCGCGGTGTCCAGCACGGCGCCGTCGACTGCTCCCGGCCCGGCGGAGGCGTGCCCGTTCGACGCGGCCAGGTCCCGGACGGGCAGCGGCACCGGGCCCGCCGGGCGCACGCTCTGCGTCGGCCGCCCGTCGCTCTCCTCGAACGTGGTGCGCAGCGCCTCGTGCCGGGCCACCACGGTGTCGAGGGCGCGGGAGAGGGCGGTGCGATCCAGCGTGCCGGTGAGCCGCAGGGCGATCGCGCTGTTGTAGGTGGCGTCGCCGGGGCTGAGGCGGTCGAGGAACCACAGCCGCTGCTGGGCGAAGGACAGCGGCAGCGGGCGGGTGCGGTCCGCGCGCGGGATGCCCCGCCGGGCCGTCGCGTCCGGTGCCCCGGCCCGGCCCGCCCCGCCGGCTGTGGCCCCGGCCCGTCCGGCAAGGCGGCGGCGCAGCGCCTCCTTGAGGTCCTGGGGCAGGGCCTCGGCGCGGTCTCGCTTCGAAGACGTCATGGTCGTGGGGGTCCTTACCGTTCGTCGTGGTCGCTGTCGCCGCGCGCGGCGTCTTCGAGTTCGCTGAGCACCTGCTCCTCCACCAGGTCGGCCAGGGCGGCGACCGTGCGGTGGACCAGGACGTCGCGGGGTGTGAGGCTCACGCCGAAGGCGTCGTTGGCCCGCGAGACGATGTGCAGGGCACGCAGGGAGTCGCCGCCGAGCAGGAGGTAGTCGTCCTCCGCTCCCACCGTCGTGTGCAGGATCTCCTCCCAGATGTCGGCCAGGACCTCCTCGGTGGGGGTGCGGGGCGCGACACGGTCGGGTGCCTCCTCCAGGGCCGTGGGGGGTGCGGGCAGTGCGGCCCGGTCCGTCTTGCCGTTGTCGGTGAGCGGGAAGCGCTCCATGACGACGAACGCGGACGGCACCATCGGTCCTGGCAGGGCGCCCGCGGCCAGGGCGCGCAGTTCGGCTGCCGCGGGGGGCTCGGCGCCCGGCGCGGCCAGCAAATGGGCGACCAGGCGCGGCAGGTCGGGCTCGTCCTCCCGCACGGTCACCACGGCGTCCAGGACGGCGGGGTGACGCGTGAGGACCGTCTCGACCTCGCCCGCTTCGATGCGGTGACCGCGGAGCTTGAGCTGGTGGTCGGTGCGGCCGA
>NZ_AOPZ01000384.1 GCF_000414115.1 Streptomyces aurantiacus JA 4570 | reverse complement strand
TCCGGGCGCCGCGGGGAGGCATTGGAGGTGTATCAGCGGCTGCGGGCCACCCTGGTACGCGACCTGGGCCTGGAACCCTCGATGGGGCTGCGGCGCCTGCAGCACTCCATCCTCCACGCCGGACCGGACACCCGGCTTCCGGCCCCCCGCCCCGGCGGCGACACCCCCCTGATCCCCGCCGGCAGCTGACCCCCCCGCCCCCCACACCCGCACCCGTCCGCACCCGCACCCGCACCCGCA
>NZ_AOPZ01000383.1 GCF_000414115.1 Streptomyces aurantiacus JA 4570 | reverse complement strand
AGCGCGGGCTGCGCGTACCCGGTCTGCTCCAGGAGTTCGGCATCCGCGCCGAACATGACTTCCTTCAGGGGCAGGTCGAGCAGTCCGTCCAAGTGGGCGCACACCTCGTCCAACGCGTCCGCGAACACCGGGAACGCCTCGCACAACTCCCGGCCCATACCGAGCCGCTGGCTGCCCTGACCGGTGAACAGGACGCCCAGGCGGCCCTCCACCACGGAACCCGAGACCACACCACCCGGACCACCGGAAGCCAGCGCCTCCAGGCCGGACAGGAACTGTTCCCGCCCTCGGCCCAGGACCACGGCACGGTGTTCGAGCGCGGAGCGGCCCGACAGCAGGGACCAGCCCACGTTCACGGGGTCGACGTCGGCGTGCGTCACCACGTGCTCGCGGAGGCGGTCGGCCTGGGCACGCAGGGCGTCCGCGCTGCGGGCCGACACCAACCACGGCACCGCAGTAGATGGAACGCTCGTTTTAGTAGCTTCAGTTGATTCCGCCGCCGGAGCCTGTTCCACGATCACGTGGGCGTTCGTGCCGCTCACGCCGAACGACGACACACCCGCGCGACGCGGCCGCTCGGCCTCGGGCCACTCGCGTGCCTCCGCGAGGAGTTCGACGGCGCCGACGGACCAGTCGACGTGGGTGCTCGGCTCGTCGACGTGCAGGGACCGCGGGAGGACCCCGGCGCGCATGGCCATGAC
>NZ_AOPZ01000382.1 GCF_000414115.1 Streptomyces aurantiacus JA 4570 | reverse complement strand
GTCGGGCGGCGGCCTCGCGGACACCGGCGGCGACGGCAACGGCGCGCTGCGGGCGCTCGGCCTGGTCGCGGGCACGGCGATCCTGCTGGGCGGCGCGGTGTTCACGTTCCTGCCGAGGAGGCGCCGCGGCCTGCGCTGACAGACGACAGGCCCACACGCCCTAAGGCTGGTGGCTGCGGGTCCGCGCATGCGCCCGCAGCCACCGCAGTACGTCGTTCGCGAGGCCCGGTGTCCGCAGGAGCGGGCCGCCGTGCGCGGAGCCGGGCAGGGTCCGTACGGTCACGTCCCGCATGCCCGCCCCGCGCTGGGCGGCGGCGAGTTCGGCGGAGTGCGCGGGCGGCACGAAGTCGCCCGCGGAGTGCACCAGGTACAGCGGGGCGTCCCGCTCGCCCGACGCGTGGGACTTCGCCGCCAGATCGCCCCACCGCTCCCAGCAGCCCCGCCCGCCCCGGTCGGGGGAGCATCCGGCCAAACGTTCCGCCGCCCGCCGCAGCGCCCGCTGCTGCGGGGACGCGCCGGGCCGGGCACCGTCCACCCACGCGCGGTAGGGCGAGGCGACGGGGGAGAGGGCGACGACGCCGCGTACGTACGTGACTCCGTCGCCGTACGCCCCCACGCTCGTCGCGAGATGCCCGCCCGCCGACGAGCCGAGCAGCAGCGGCCGCCGGGCGCCGGAGAGCCCCCGGGCGGTGAGCCATCGCAGGGCGGCGAGCACGTCGTCGCGCTGGGCGGGCCACACCGCGTCGGACGTGAGGCGGTAGTCGGTCTCGTACACGGTGAAGCCGCGCGCCGCGAACCAGCGCGCCCAGCCGCTCCAGTCGGTGTCCCGCGCCCAGGAGCCGCCGTGCAGCAGGACCAGGGCGGGGCCGCGGTCGCCGTACACGGTGACGGTCTGGCGGGGGTGCGGGCCGTACCGGAGGACCTCGGGGGCCCGGTGCGGCGATTCGGGGGCCGCCTCGGCGGCGACGCTGGACGAAAGCAGCGAGCCGCACAGGGCCAGGGTCAGCAGCGCTCGGCGCACGGTCATGGGCCGATGGTGCCCCGGCCGCCGCCTGGCCGCCCCCGCAAACGCCGAGGGCCACCGCACCGGGTGGTGCGGCGGCCCTCAGTTCGTACGACCGGCCTCGGGCGGGCGCGTACGAAACGTACTCAGGCGGGCGTCAGTTGACCTCGCCCATGAGCGTCCGGACCTTCTTGCGGTACATGTAGACGGCGAGACCCGCGATGACCGCGAGGGTGGCCTCCATGGCGACCACGCCGCTCTTGTTCAGGTTGACGCCGGCCGTGGACAGCAGGCTGGTGGTGCAGTCGCCGGCGGTGACGGCCAGGAACCAGACGCCCAGCATCTGCGAGGCGTACTTCTCCGGGGCCATCTTCGTGGTGACCGACAGGCCCACCGGGGAGACGCACAGCTCACCGATGGTGTGCATGAAGTAGATCGCGACCATCCAGTACGCGCCGACCTTCTCGCCGTCGGCCGCCATGGTCAGCGGGATCAGGAAGACGAAGAACGAGGCGCCGATGATGACCAGACCGGAGGCGAACTTCACCACCGTGTTCGGCTCCTTGCCGCGGCGGTTCAGCGCCAGCCACATGAAGGCGAAGACCGGGGCCAGGGCCATGATCAGGACCGGGTTGACCGACTGGTACCAGGAGACCGGGAAGTCGAAGCCGAGGATCGACGTGTCCGTGGAGTTCTTGCCGAACAGCGCCACCGTGGAGGCGCCCTGGTCGAAGATCATCCAGAAGACGGCGGCGGCCACGAAGAACCAGATGTACGCCGTCATCCTGGACTGCTCGATTTGGTCCAGCTCCTTGTCGCGCTTGATGCGCGTGATCACCCAGATCGGGATGACCAGACCGGCGAGCGCGATCGGGACGGTCGCCCAGTTCAGCGTGTAGACGCCGGTGGCGACCGTGACGCCGTAGAAGACGACGGCGGCGATGATCCACAGCATGGCCTTGCGCAGCAGGCCCATGAGTTCCGGCTTCTCCACCGGCTTCGGCACGTCGCTGCTGCGCTTGCTCAGGTGGCGGCCGCCGAGCAGGAACTGGATCAGGCCGAGGCCCATGCCGAGCGCGGCGAGGGCGAAGCCGAGGTGCCAGTTGACCTTCTCGCCGACGGTGCCGATGGCCAGCGGGGCGAAGAAGGCGCCCAGGTTGATGCCGACGTAGAAGAGCGTGAAGCCGCCGTCGCGGCGCGGGTCGTCCGGGCCGTCGTAGAGGTGGCCGACCAGCGTGGAGATGTTGGCCTTCAGCAGACCCGAGCCGATCGCCACGATCACCAGGCCGAGGAAGAACATCGCCTGGCCGGGCAGCGCGAGGGTGATGTGACCCGCCATGATCGCCAAGGCGCCGATGGTGATCGTCTTGCGCGGTCCCCACAGGCGGTCCGCGAACCAGCCGCCCGGCATGGCGAGCAGGTACACCATCGCCATGTAGATCGAGAAGATCGCCGTCGCGGTGGCGGCATCCATGTCCATGCCGCCGGGGGCGACCAGATACAGGGGGAGCAGGGCCTTCATGCCGTAGAAGCTGAAGCGCTCCCACATCTCGGTCATGAAGAGAGTGGCCAGGCCGCGGGGGTGGCCGAAGAAGGTCTTCTCGGAACCAGGAGTGCTGGCCGAGTCCTTCGTCAGGCTGGACGCCATGGGTCGATCCTCGTGGTTCGGGACGCGCCTGGAGGCGGCGGTGCCGCGGGCGCGCCCGGTGGGGGGCGGTCGGCACCGGCGCCGGACCGTCCACCCCTCACGCCTGAGGAGGGATCCGTGCCACGGTGTCCGTGGTGCACAAGGGACGGTGACACCGAGATCCACACCCCGGGACGCATCATCGCGTGCGGGGCCCGACCACAGGTCATTCCTTTCAAGGCTGGTGAACACCAGCCCACACACAGAAGAGGCCCTCGGCGCGCAATAGCGGGCCAAAGGTCCTTGAGTAGTGCTACAGGCGTCTCGCCACCATACGTCACGATAGAGCGGCGTTAGGAAGGACTTGAGAGATGGATCACAGGTGACGTTGGAACCAACATCCCACATTCCAAGGTGTACGTGAGACGGGGCCAAGGATCGCAGCCTCCGGCCGTCGGAGCGCGTCCGCCTCGGGCCGGCGCGGGGGCCGCGTGACCGAGGAGCCGGGCGGGCGTGGCCGGGCCCGGACGGCCGTGCGGCGATCAGCCTCCTGTGCTGGTCCGTTGCGGACTACCATCACCCCATGACCCGTGTACTGCTCGCCGAGGACGACGCGTCCATCTCGGAGCCTCTGGCCCGCGCCCTGCGCCGCGAGGGCTACGAGGTCGAAGTGCGCGAGGACGGTCCCACCGCCCTCGACGCCGGGCTGCAGGGCAGCGTGGACCTGGTCGTGCTCGACCTGGGCCTGCCCGGCATGGACGGCCTCGAGGTCGCGCGCCGGCTGCGCGCCGAGGGTCATACGGTGCCGATCCTCATCCTGACCGCCCGCGCCGACGAGGTGGACACGGTGGTCGGCCTCGACGCCGGGGCCGACGACTACGTCACCAAGCCCTTCCGCCTCGCCGAACTGCTCGCCCGGGTGCGGGCGCTGCTGCGGCGCGGCGCCACGGAGCCGGCGCAGCCTCCGGCCACGCACGGCGTGCGCATCGACGTCGAGTCGCACCGGGCCTGGATGGGCGAGGAGGAACTCCAGCTCACGGCCAAGGAGTTCGACCTGCTGCGGGTCCTCGTGCGCGACGCCGGCCGCGTGGTCACGCGGGACCAACTCATGCGCGAGGTCTGGGACACCACTTGGTGGTCCTCCACCAAGACCCTCGACATGCACATCTCCTGGCTCCGCAAGAAGCTCGGCGACGACGCGGCGAATCCGCGGTACATCGCCACGGTGCGTGGGGTCGGCTTCCGCTTCGAAAAGAGCTAGCCCCTCGCGGGTCGCGCACCGCGGAACGGCCTCCGCCCCCACCGCTGCGCGTCGGGCCTTCCCACCCACCCACCCGTT
>NZ_AOPZ01000381.1 GCF_000414115.1 Streptomyces aurantiacus JA 4570 | reverse complement strand
CGCATCCGGTTCACCAGGCGTGTGACCAGCAGCGAATGCCCGCCCAGGTCGAAGAAGCCGTCGTCGATCCCGACGCCCTCGACCCCGAGCACCTCGGCGAACAGCCGGCACAGCACCTCCTCCCGCGCGGTGCGCGGCGCCCGGCCCGTCCCCGCACCGGCCCGGTCGGCGGCGGGCAGCGCACGCCGGTCGACCTTGCCGTTCGAGTTCAGCGGCACCTCGGCGAGGAGCAGGACCACCGACGGCACCATGGAGGCGGGCAGCCGCTCGGCCACGAACGCGCGCAGGTCCCGGGAGGCCGGCGCGGGGGCGCCCGGCTCGGGCACCACGTACCCCACGAGGCGTCGGTCGCCGTCGCGCTCGTCGCTGACGACGACGGCCTGGGCGACGTCCGGGTGCTCGCTCAGCGCGGCCTGCACCTCGCCGAGTTCGACGCGGTGGCCGCGGATCTTGACCTGGTCGTCGGCGCGCCCGTGGAAGACGAACTGACCGTCACGGCCCCGGGTGACGACGTCCCCCGTGCGGTACATACGGCTGCCGGGCTCGCCGTGCGGGCAGGCCACGAAGCGTTCGGAAGTCAGGCCCGGGCGGCCGAGGTAGCCGCGGGCCAGGGAGTCGCCCGCCAGGTACAGGTCGCCCGGCACACCCGTCGGCACGGGGCGCAGCGCGTCGTCGAGGACGTACAGGCGCGTGTGGACGACGGGGCGGCCGATGGGCGGGGTGCGGCCGTCGGCGGTCAGCGGGTCGCTGAAGGTCACGAACACCGTGGCCTCGGTCGGGCCGTAGGCGTTGACCATGTGCCGGCCCGGGGACCAGGCGGTCACGAGCTCGGGGGTGGCCGTGTCGCCGCCGACCACCAGGGAGTTCACGGTGGGCAGCGAGCCGGCCGGCAGCGTGGCGAGCACGGCGGGCGGCAGGAAGCTGTGCGTGATCCGCCGCTCGGCGATCGTCCCGGTCAGCGGGGCGCCCGGGACCAGTTGGTCCGGCGGGGCGAGGACCAGGGTGGCGTCGGTGAACAGCGCCGTGCACAGCTCGTGGACCGATGCGTCGAAGCTCGGCGAGGCGAACTGCAGCACGCGGCTGGCGGCGTTCAGGCCGAGGCGGGCGAGCTGGGTCGCGACGAGGGCGGCGATGCCGGAGTGGGTGACGGCCACGCCCTTGGGCCGCCCGGTCGATCCCGAGGTGTACATGACGTACGCGGTGTGGGCGACGCGGAGCGGACCGCCCCGCTCCTCGTCGGTCACCGGGCCGCTGTCGTGCCGCGCCACCGTCGCGGTGACGGCCGGGTCGTCCAACCTCAGGACGGGCACGGCCAGGTCGGGCAGTTCCGCCGCGGTGACGGCGTCCGCCACGGCCAGCAGGGCACCGGAGTCGGCCAGCATGAAGGCGATCCGGTCCGCGGGATACGCCGGGTCCACCGGCAGGTAGACGCCGCCGGCCTTCATCACGGCGAGCAGCGTCACCACCAGGTCGGGCGAGCGGCCCAGCGACACCGCCACCGCCGTCTCCGTCGTGACACCGCGCCGCAGCAGCTCGCGCGCGAGCCGGTTGGCACGGGCGTCCACCTCCGCGTACGTCAGCGAAGCGTCGCCGCATTCGAGCGTCACCGCGTCGGGCGTCGCGGCTGTGCGCTGCTCGAACATGCCGGGGAAGGTGTCCGGTTCGACCGGCGGGGCGGTGTCGTCGTGCCTGTCCAGGAGGTCCGCGCGCTCGGCGGGCGTGAGCAGGTCGAGGCGGCCGACGGTCGTGGCGGGGTCGGCGGCGATCTGCCCGAGGATGTGCGCGAGCCGCTCCGCGACGTCCTGGGCGGCCGCGCGGCCGACGAGGTGCGGCCGGTGCTGCAGGGCCACGCGCAGGTGCGGCTCGGTGGTGACGGTCACCGTGAGCGGGTAGTGGTTGCCCACGAACGGGCGGACACCGGTGACCGCGAAGCCGGCGCCGCTCGCGTCGCCGTGCTCCACCGTGTAGCTCACGGATGTCACCAGGGTGTCGAACAGCTGGCTCGTGCCTGTGGCCCGGTGGATGTCGGTGAGGCCGCAGGCGTGGCCGGGCAGGGCCTGTTGCCGCTCCCCCAGGCCGCGCAGCACGTCCGCGACGGTGTCCGTGGGCGCGAGGCGCACGCGCGCGGGAAGCGTGTTGACGAAAAGACCGGCCATCGCGTCGACGTCCGCCACCGCGTCCGGACGCCCGGGCACGGTCACACCGAAGACCACGTCCTGCCGTCCGGTCAGGGCGCCGAGGAGGAGCGCCCAGGCGCCCTGCACCAGGGTGTCCGGCGTGACGCCGAGCGAGTCCGCCTGCCGGGACAGCGCGTGCGCGGTCTCGTCGGCCAGGCGCACCTCGACCTCACCGAGCCCGTCGGTCCGCGGGTCCGTCGGGGCGGCCCCCGCGTCCACGGACTCCCCCGCTTCGGGACCGACCCCGGTCGCCCCCGCCGTGACGACGGGCGCGAGGAGCGTCGGCTCCGTGACCCCCGCCAGCTCCTCGGCCCACGCCTGGGCGGCGCCGTCCCGGTCCTGCTCGGACAGCCACACCAGGAAATCGCGGAACTCGGGATTCCGGGGCGCTGCGGAGGCATCATCGCCCGCCGCGTAAAGGCGTTGCAGATCCCTTACCAGAACGGGCAGCGAAAGTCCGTCGAAAAGGACTTGATGGGCCGTCAGGACAAGCTCGTGCCGCTCTTTCCCGGTCCGGGCCAGGGCCATGCGCAGCAAGGGAGGCGCGCCGATGTCGAAGGGTTTGTCGAATTCCTCCGACAGCAGCGCGTCAAAGGATTCCCCGGCGGTCGCCTCTGTCTCGCCGCCTGTCAAGTCCACCGCGCGCCAGGGCAGTTCCACTCCCGCCATGACGACTTGCGCCAGGTCTCCTTCGGCGCCCGCCAGGAAAGCCACGCGCAAATTCGCGTACCGGTCCAGGAGGGCCTGACCGGCGGCCCGCATCCGCTCTGCGTCCACCGGCCCTCGCAGGTGAAGTACGAACTGCATGCGATAGGCGCTCTGCGCGGAGTCGCCCAACAGCGCGTGGAAGAGCAGACCGGACTGCAACGGGGTCAGCGGCCACACGTCCACGAGGCCCGGACAGCGCCGCCGCCACGCCTCCAACTCGCGTCGACCCGTCGGCACCAAGGACACGCCGACCGTCCCGAGCGGCCGGTCGGGCTCGGCCACGACCTGCCGTACGACCCGCACGAACCGCTCAGCGAACGCCTCGGCCGTCTGCCGGTCGCACCCGGCGTCGGCGTACTGGAGCACACCGGTCGCCCCGCCGCCGGAGCTGCCGTCAAGGGGGCGGTGCAGGGCGAACGGCAGCCCCTCGCCGCTCTGTGCGCCCGTGTCCGGCGTGCCCGCGTCCTGTTCCCGTATGCGCCGGATCAGGGCGGCGAACGACGGATCGTCGTGCCACAGATCCGCCGGTATCGCCGAGGCGTCGGTGAAGAGCCACACGCGGCTCGCCGCGCGTCGGCCGGGAGGAACGGGCTGCCCGCCGGTCCCGGTAGTTCTGACAGTCCCGGATGTCCCCGCAGGCCCGCCAGCCCCGGCGATGGGCAGCCCCACTGCCAGGCCGTCGCTCCCGCCGATACGCCGCAGGAGCACCGCGAACGCGGCCTCCAGCACGCCGAGGGCCGTGGTGCCCCACTGGCGGGCCAACGCCTCGACCGCGTTCAGGAGTTCGCCGTCGAGGGCGAATTCCACGGTGCCGACGGCGCCGCGGGAGGCGTCGTCCGGCTCACGCCCGGGAGGACCGCCTCGCCGGTGAGCGGCGTACGCCGCCTCCAGGTCCCGCACGAGCGCCGCCGACCGCCCGGAGCCGTCACCTTCGCCTTCGCCGCGCATCGGGAGGCTGACCACGTGACCGTCGGTGCCGCGCCGGACCAGCCCGGCGTCGCCGCCGCCTTCGGCGCCCGTGACCTCACGGACCGCCGACGCCAGCGCGTCCGCGTCCAGTTCGCCCTTCAGGCGCAGGACGAGCACGTCCGCAGGAACCGTCGCCGCATCCACGCGACGCTCCATGAACCACGCCCCGCGTCGCACCGAAGACAAACAGATCACTGAGTCCGCTCCTGTTCCTCGCATACCGGAACGGACCCGTAATGGATCCGATCCGCCCGCCGTTGATGCGCGAAATAAAGGGCAGCGTGCCGCGGTTACCTCCCGCCGGAGTGGTCAAAGGACGACAACTCGCCCCACCGGCATGGGCTTTCTCTGCCCGTACTGGCCTCGCTGTGCCCGTACTGGTCCCGATCGCTTCCCGAAGGATGTCACCGCCATGCGGTAACCGCCCATAAAAAACCTGACACGGCGAGATTCACCGGCACGCCCCTCCGGCATTCTCGACGCCTCCGCGACAAAGAAACCGGGCAGGGCGGCCGTCCCGTCGACATGACAACAGGAAACCATCCGCTATTTACCGAATTGTCCGCCTTGAGCGGCTGCGGCGACAGCGCCCCCGGCGGCCGCCCTGTCCCCCGGGGCTGGACCTGTCAGCGGGCGGGGTCGATGCCCCAGGCGGCGGCTCGCGCGGCGGCGGCCGCGCGGTTGGGGAGGTCGAGCTTGGCGAGGATGTGCTCGATGTGGGTCCCCACCGTGCGCGGCGTGATGTACAGCCGCTCGGCGATCTCCCGGTTGGTGCGGCCTGCGGTCAGTTCCGCCAGCACCTGCAGCTCGCGTGGCGAGAGTCCCCCGGGCCG
>NZ_AOPZ01000380.1 GCF_000414115.1 Streptomyces aurantiacus JA 4570 | reverse complement strand
CGTCGGCGCGAGCGCCGGGGTGGAGGCCGGCGGCGAGCTCGATCCTCCGCCCGTTCCGGAACCGGCACCGTTGTGGGCACGGGCACCGTTGTCGGCACGGGCACCGTCACCGGCACGGGCACGGGCACCGTCACCGGCGTTACCGGCGCCGCCACCCAACTCCCGCAGCAGATCCCGCTGCCAGTCCCTCGCCTCAGTCATGTCGTCCCGCGCCCTCACGCGAAGGTGTCGAGGAGTCGCCCGTACACGCCGAACACCCCGAGGGCCAGCGGAATCAGGGCGATGACGCCCAGCGACTCCAGCGCGTCCCCGATCCGGCGCAGCCGCACGCGCACATGCTCGGCGGGCCGCACGGCGAGTACGAGGAGCGGGGCGAGCGCGAGCGCGACGAGCAGCGCCAATGGCCCGCCCGCCGCCCCGGAGTCGCCGAGCCACACCCACGCGAGCCGCCCCACGACGGCCGCCGCGGCCGCGAACAGGGCGACGACCTCGACGATGAGCGGGAACGCCCGCGCGCGCAGGGCGAGGACCAGAGCAGCGACCCCCGCGAGCAGCACCGACCACACGGACACGGCACGCAGGGCGAGCACACCGGCGGCACCGGCGGACACGGCGAGCGCCACAGTCGCGAGGGCGAGCCCACGGTGGGTGGCGGCGAGGGCGCTCCCCACGTCGTACCGGCTGACCGAGGCCCCGCCCGACCGCCGGTCGTCGAGCCCGGAGAGCCCGGAGGCCATCAGGGCAAGTCGCGGCAGCACACCGAGACCGACGACGGACACGACCGCGAGCACGGCACCGACGCGATCGACGTGCCCACCGCCCTGAATCCCGAGGACGCCTTCCCACACCACGGCGCACCCGGCAAGGGCACCACCGCCGACAACTCCGCCCCGCCCCAAGGGCGTGAACCACCCGAGCAGCAACAGAGCAACAACAAGGACCCCGACGACACCCGCCAACTGCGCGCCCCCGGACCACCCGTTCGCGCCCCCGAGCGTCCACGCGCCGAAGGCCCCGAGCGCACCCGCGACCCCGATGAGGGTGGCGGCGACGCTCTGCCGCCGAACCCGCCCGAGCACCGCACCACCCACTGCGGCGACGGCACCGACGCCCAAGGCCGCCACCCCCACCCGGGAATCGTCGAACTCCCCCCGGGCAAGCACCGCGGCGACGAGAGCCCACGCCCCCACAGCAACGCCGCACACCACCCGCCGGGCCCCGGCACCCCACCGCCAGGCCCGCACATCCAGATCCCCGGCGGCCTCGTCGGTGACGTCGTGCACCACGGGCGCGGAGGGCGCGTCCTCGGCCCGCACGAGCCGCAGCACAGCTCCATCGGCGACCCCGGCCGACTCAAGCGTGCTGTCCTGCGCGAGCGCGGACCCATCGGCGGCCACGAGATACCGCAACTCGGGCCGCGCGCCCACCCGATCGTCGAGCAGCCGCATCACCTCGGGCAGCAACAGCCCGACCGGCTCCTGAGAAGGCAGTACGAGATCCACCCGCCGCCGCTCCCCCACCAAGGTCACCCGGCTCAACGCCACTCGCCCTTGGCTACGGCTCATTGCCCCCGCAGATATCACAAGTTCGAACCTATCACCGAGAAGTAGCGGACACGGAGGGCGATTCGGACACGCCAAACGGCAAGGAAGTGCGCGCACCGAACGACGAAGACCGAGGCCCATCAGTCGGCGACTCTCCCGGCTTCTTCTCCTCCATCACCCGATGCGAAATGAACGACCATCCCACGCATCCGGCACACAACACAGCGGCGATCACCATCCCCCCGACAAACTTCCCCAACCGCTCATCCCACCCCCGCCGCTGCCGCGCCCCACCAAACACCACCGCATCCCGAAGCCGCCGCCGCCGAACGGAAACGGACTCCAACAACTGACTGTCGTAGTCCTGAGCTGCCACCCCGCTCATCCCCCTTCCGGAGACAGTCAAGCAATCTCTCAGGTCTCGAACTCGCCAAGCCAGCTCCGCTGCAAGAGATGCTTCGGCAGGTAGTCCGACTCGACCTCTACAGCCATGCCTGCGTCGTGAGCAAGACATGCAACGGCCAGTGGGCCAATGGCCACCGCGCCGTCCGTACTTAGCCTGCGATCCTCGGTCTGCGTCCAGTACTCCTTGTGCAGCGTCAATGCTTCCACGAGCGCCGCGTTGAAATTCTCTTGGTCCCTCTTGACGAACTGCAGGAACAGGTTGAGCGGCGGGTAGAGGATTTTCAACATCAGCTCGCGGTCCGCGACGCGAAGGGTCTCGGGGTCAGTGCCGTTGAATGCAGCGATCAGCTTTTCACCCAGACCTGGACGCTCCATCCAGTACGTCTGCAGGGCATCCACCCAAGAGTAGATGTATTCGTCGTAGACGGCGTCAGATTCGCGGAGTAGTTCCACTGGCACGTTCGCCAGCTCGGTCATCCGCCCCTGCTCGCGGCAACTGACAGCAAGCCAGAAGGCGGTAACCCAATTTCCCGCATCGGTAAAGTGCTGGGCACCGGTCGCCGGCAGCACCCACTTCTTGTGCGCGATCACACACTCCACGGAGGCTTGCGTGGTGCTGGCGGCAGCAAACATGGCAGATCCGACCTGCATCGCCGCAACCCAGGCTTCCCAGGTCTCCGATTTACTCACAGCGCCGTCATGAATACAGTGCAGTTGGGCCGTGCTCAACACACTGCCGAAGGTCAGCCCGAACGATTCGGGCGACTCCTGGAGACCTTCAATGTCCTCGAGCGCCGCTTCGTCGCTCATTTCCAGGATCCGCGTCGCGTCTCCACCGGGAAATTCGTGGCGCGCCACTCGTGCAGGCATCACTTACTCCTGGGCTTGCTGATGTTGAACTCCTTCATCTGGTATCCAGCATACTTGCCGTTGCCGGCGGCCTCCGCCTTGACCAGTATGTACTTCACACTGCCTCGCTTCAGGGAATTGCGAAGATCCCGCACGAGCGCCGCCTCCGCGGTATCGTTCTTGGCCTTCGCCCGCTTGTCCATCTCGCGAAGGATCGTTTCGAAGTACTCGCGAGTTCCCTGTTGAACCCGATTGCCCAAGTGACTCGTTCGTTCGCCGAGACCCGCTCGGAGAGAGCCCTTGGCCTCGACGACCACAAAGCTCCCGTCGGGATTCCGATAGACCTGATCGAATCGATTGTTACCAAACTCCCCGTCGTCGACACGCCTGGCATTCGGGAAATGTTCCGGAATGGCATGGCGCTCGGCAACAGCCTCACCGAACAGCTCGCTCTGCCTGCCCTGGTCACCGTGCAGCGGGGAGTGCGCGCTCTCAGCCGCGTCGCGTGCGGCTTCCGTCTCCGCGGTCGGATTCTTCTGGTGCGCACGTTCGGCGTCGGCCAGGTTCTGCTCGGCTTGCCGATCGGCTGCTATGGCATCGTGCCGGAGCCTTGCCGACTTGTCGAGTTCGCCGAGCACATCATCCCCGAGCCGGATTCGGTGGCCTGTTAGGGGGTTGGAGTCGACGTACTTCGCCGGGATGGCGGGGGGCAGATCGGTCTTCGCGATCCACCGGCTCGGGTCGGAGGGGTCGCGCACCAATTGGGGCAATCGCTGCCCCCAGAACTCCCTGTTCGTAACCCGCCGGTATCCATTGGATCTGTAGTGCTCCTTGAACCAGGACGGATCCGAATTGGCTCGCTCCACGTGCCGGCGCAGAATCTCCTTGGGGTCGGGCTCAGTACCACCGGCTCCGGCCCCTCTGCCTCCCGGCTGTCCGGGGACATGGTCACCGGGACCGCCCGTCCCCCCGCCCGCTCGGCCAAGGCCAGTCACACCGTCGACCGATGAGCCGCCCAGGGACGCGTGGCTTCCCGAGGGGCCAGGGCCATGCGAGCCGTTGCCCGGGGAAGTATCTGCCGCACGGCCGACGGGTTCAGCGGCGCCGTCGCCTGCCTTGACCCCCGCAAGAACAGGTTCTCCTGCGGGGTTGCGAGGCGCGGGGGTCTCGTTGCGGACCGCGGTGGCCCGCTCCCGCGCCGAGAGTTCCGGCCGAGCTTGGTCGGACCTCTGCAGGACCGCACCGTTCGAGTCCAGGATCGCCCCCTCTTTCGTGAGGTAGACCGATCCGCCCTCGTTGTCGACGTACCGCACCGCGTCGTCCGGCACAGCCGCAGGACGCGCGGGCATGCCCGCCCCCTCGTCCACCAGGCGGTAGGGCCCGTCCGCCAACCCCACTCGCGCGCCGGCGCCGACGTTCTTCAACGGCACCAGCAGATCCCCCACCTTCGACACCGCGAAGGTAACGCCCTTCGCCGCATAGGTGAACGGATCGATCCCACGGCCCACCCTGCCGGTCACCGAGACGACCTTCGCCATGGCCCCGCCCTTGACCGCGGCCCCCGCGCCACGTGTCGCCACGATGGTCACGGCGTTGAAGCTGACCAAGCCCGCCGCCCGAGCCGGGTTCTTGCCCCACTGGTCGTAGGCGATCAACCCCTTGCCGGTCTCCACCACCGCCCGCCGGGAATCCCGCAGCCAGCCCGGAAGGTGCTCGTCCTTGGCCGTCCAGAAGAGGCCCGCGGCCGGAGACATGGTCAGTGCCAGGCCGGTGCCCAGCTTGGCCAGGTTGGTCCACGCCTCGCCGGCCGCGCCCCAGCCGTCCTTGCCCGCCAGTGTGCCGATCGCCTTGACCGTGCCGACGATGCCGTCCACGACGACGCCCTTGCCGAAGTCCACGGCCTTGTGGGCGAGCCATTCGATTCCGTCGTAGTCCCGCTCGGCCTTGGCGCCCCAGGGCAGTTCTTCGGCCTGGTCGAGGACTTCCTCGGTGTAGCCATACGTACCGCAGCTGGTCTGACCGTCGCTGCTCGGCTTCAGCTGGATCCCGTCCACCAAGGCGGTGATCCTGTTGTGGCAGGCGATTTCGGCCGCCTGGAAGGCCAGGGTGGCGGCCTCGACGTCGTCCATCAGCCGATTGTTGTGATCGACCTTGTCCTGGTCCTTGCGCCATTCGTCATCGGTCGAGACGTCGTCGATGACGAAGGCACTGGCCTCGATCCGCAGCTGCTTGAGCTTCTCCGCCAGCGGCCGCACCTCGGTCGCGTAGTCGTTCAGGGCCTGCGCGACCTTCTCCAACTGGTCGGCGAACGCGTCCGACCGCGTGGCCACCGGCTTGGTCGTCGCGAACAGGTCCTCCGCCTCGGGAGCCTCGTAGAACGCCGAGAGCCCCTGGAAGATGGAGTGCACCTGGCCGCCGCCGAGGCGGAACAACGACGCCTCCATGCTGAGGTCCGTCGCGTCCCGCTCGAGCTGTTCCAGGTTGCCCGTGAACTGCGGTATGCCATTGGGGTCAATGAGCTTGCTGCTCACTTGCCACCGCCTCGCGCGCCACCGCCGGCTCCACCGCCACCGCCGACACCGGGCATGTCGGGCACCGTCATCTCCGCGAGTGCGTTGCCCTGCTTCTTGGCCGCCATGTCCAGGTCACCCTTGATGTACTCCTCGGTGGCCCGGTGGGCGCCGTTCAGCGAACTGCCCGCCCGCTCCGCGATGTACGTGAGGTTCTTCGACCACTGGTTGAAGAACACGCCCAGGGCCGACCCCACCGGCCCCGGGGTCCCCTGCCCCTCGTGTCCACCCTCAACAATGGTGCCCGCGTGCTTGGCCGCTTGCGGCAGCGTCTTCTGCATCTGCTTGCCGGCGGACGCCATGGTCTCGGCCGCAGTGCCGGCCCGCTGGAGCACTCCCCGCACGCCGCCGGGTTCGATGTCCCACGCCGTCATCACACGCCCCCCATAACTCTGGTTACGTTCACGTCTTGATCACACGATGTCGACCCCGTACACCAGGGCGGCGACCGGAGCCCTGGACTCCCTGGCCCCCGCTCAGCGCTCCACAGCGACGGTGTCCGCCGCCTTGTCGTGCAGGCACTGCTGCAGCGGCTTGTCCCAGCAGCACCACAGCGGGTCGAGCAGGCTCAGGACCGGTACGACCATCCCGAGCAACGAGAAGGACTCCCGCCCCATGGCCCGCCAGAATCCGACCGGCCCTCCGGTCTCACGCCGCACGATCCGCACTCCACAGATCCGCTTGCCCAGCGTCGAGCCGAATCGGGCGATGCACACCGGGAAATACAGAACGAGCGAAGTGACCAACCAGACGATCAGCACCACCTGCGACAGTCCACCGCCGGACTCGTCGATCCACACCATGATCGGAGCACCCGGCGCGAAGTAGCCCAAGAGCCAGAAGACCAGGTCGAGCAGGCGTGCCCCGAAGCGGGAACCCCGGTCCGCGAGCACGGGGCCGACAGAGGCGTAGTGCGAGGGCCCCGGATACGGCTGATACGGCTGATAGGGCTGATAGGGCTGATAGGGCTGATAGGGCTGATAGGGCTGAGAAGACGTTGCCTGCGGGTAGGTGGGCAGTCCCTGGCCGGGGCCAGAGCCAGCGTCTCCGCCCGGCGGGGTGGGAGGGGTCGGATAGGACATGGTGCGTGCTCAGCCGATGTTGTTGACAGCGGCCCGCGCGCGGGCGAGCGTCGTCTGCGCCGTGCCGTCGTTCTCCTCCAGCGTGGAACGCACCAGCCGGATGATCTCCCGGACCTCGTTCGCCGCCTTGTTCCAGCGCACTTCCTTGCCGTGGTACTCGTCCGACACCCCGTCGGCCTGGTAGTCGGCCATCGCCGCCTTCACCGCGCGGTCGCGGTCGCCGAGCACGCGCTCGAGATTCCCGATGATGATGTGCAGGCTGCTCTGTACGTCGGCGGAGGCGCCGGTGTCGTACGAACGCCGGTCCTGGTTGCCAGCCATGACAAGACTCCCCGTGTCGAGTGGAAGCGAAGTTGGTGGGCGGGGTTGCCCCCGGAGCCCGTTGGACAGTGGCGGTCAGCCCGAGAAGCGCGCCGCCTGGAAGTTGGCCGCGCCCATGTTCTTGTGGGCGTTGTCGGACTGCTCCTGCGTACCCGTACCGAACGCCTCGTCCATCCCCGCCTGGCCGCCCAGAATCGACGCCAGCGAACTGTTCAACGCCGCCGTGATCTCATCCGCCCGCAGCTTGAACGAGTCGAACGTCGCCTTGCCCGCGCCGTTGAACTTCCCCTCCAACGGCTCCGCCGACTGCACCAGGGCCCGGATCAGCGTCCCCAGGTCGTCACTCGACCCCGCCGTGTTCTTCCCCAACACGGCAAGCGTCGTCTCACCCATGTCGAACTTCACAAGCCACCCCCGCCGAGAACCCCCGTCGGCCAACCGGTAGTTGACCAGCGCAATGACATCACTCCATACGCATGCGGCACTCACGTCACGTAACGCATCGAACATACTCCCCCACAGGACATTGCAGGCGCAACGCAGTTGGGAGCTGGGTCACACAATCCCGCCACCGGTCGCGGGAGCCCGCCCGGCCCGGCCAGTCCAGCCGCGGCCTCCGGAACTCTTCGCCCCTCGCACGCCCCCCGATCAGTGCGGGTACCTGGCCATGATGCGGCACGGTGAGACGGTGCCCGGACCCAGGAACGTGCACTGCCCGCTTCCCGCCACAGGACGCCACTCTGGCCGGAACTGTGCGATCGGAACGGGTCGCCGGGCGACCGGCGGCCTCGCCCACGGCATGGCGGCCACCGGCGCCGGGTAATGCCTCTGCCGTGCTGTCATTACCCGAGTACACCCATGCCCTGCGCGACCGCTTCACCGCCGACGGCTATCTGCCGCTCCCCGCCCTGATGCCCCCGGAATTGCTGACGGTCATCGACAGCGAGGTACGACGACTGGAAAAGCTGTCTGCGCGGCGGGACTTCGCCATGGAATGCACGGATCACTCCCCCCGCCATATGACCACTCTCGGCGGCCACGTCATCGCCCAGGAATCCGTACTGATTCCACAGCTCTACCGGGACGAACATCTCCTCGGACTGCTCGGCCGCATCGCGGGCTTCCGGGCCGTTGCCGTGAGTGACCCCCTCGAACGGCACGTCATCAACAGCCTCCACGAGCAGGGGGACACCCACGGCGCCCACACCGACGACTATCCCCTGGCCCTGGTGCTGTTCATCGAGGCCCCGGCCGACCCCTCCCACGGCGGACTGCTCGAGTACGTCCCCCACATCGCCGACCTCGCCTCGCTACGGACCGACAAGGTCCACAGGGCTCACCACCGCACCGGCGACGGCTACCTGCTCCGCAGTGACACCACCGCCCACCGCGTCACCCCGCTCCGCCACGCGGGCCTGCGCCGCACCGTCCTCAACTTCGCCTACACCACCCCGGACCGGCAACGGGCCGTGACCCCCTCCGCCTCCCAGCTGTACTGATCGCGGCGGAGGATGGCCGCCACCGCGCGGCGCGCGATCGCCGGGCTCGTCACCGACGCGGGCAGCGTGAGGCTGTAGGTGAGGTCGTTGGGGGTTGGCGGGCGGTCCGCTCCTTGCGTATGTACATCGTCCAGCAGACTGTCGGGGCAAGTGGCCGCTGCGAGCAGCGGCATAGTCAACCTCCGGTGAGGGCAGTTGCGTTGAGGGTTGCGCCGCCATCAAGGCGGGCGAGGCCGACCATCTCCTGTGAGCCGCCGCACCCGACTCACGCCGCCTTGGGGTGAAGGTCGCGGCGCCGCGGGACGCCTTCGGTGCCGGGCTCCCGTGCGAGCACCGCTGGCCCGCGCACCGCACCTCCGTCGGCGGCTGAGGCCGGGCGTCAGCGGCCGCCTTCCGCCGAGGGGGCGCTTGCACCGCCCCGCGGGAACGACACCTCCACTCGCCGGTTCTTCTTGCGCCCCTCCTCCGACCCGTTGTCCGCGATCGGATAGTCCTCGCTGTAGCCGCGTACGGCGTACGTGACGTCCGGGCCCAGGTGGTTCGCCAGTTCGTCGTGGACCGCCTCGGCGCGGTCCTTCGACAGCTTCTTGCCGTGGCCGTACGAACCCAGGTTGTCCGTGAATCCGAAGACGCGTACGTCCGTGGCCTTCTGGGTCTTCGCCTCCTCGGCGATCGCCTTGATGCGGGCGCTCGCCTCCGGGTTCAGCTTGGAGCTGTCCTTCGGGAAGAGGACTTCTGCCTGGAGCGCGAACTTCACGTCCGTGTTGGTGTCCTCGCGGCGTTCCTCTCCGCCCATGTCCTCGACGACCGACTTGATGTCCAGGACCTTGGCGGGGGCGAGGGTGGCGCCGTCGGCGAGCTTCAGTCCGGGACTGTTGGAGTCGACCTCGGGGGGTGGGGAGGTGGTGGTGCTGCCCGGGGGCGCGCTGGGGTCTTCGTCGTCGGCCCAGGCCGCGGAGGTGGGGGCCAGGAGGAGGAGCGCAGTGAGGGTGGTGGCTGTGGCGGTGGCCAGGGATCGGCATCGGGAGCGGGTCATGGTTACTCGCCCTCGGAGATTTCGATCGGCGCGGGGGGCATCGCACCGACCTGGAAGGTCATCTCGGTGGTTCCGTCCGGCGGGGCGGGGAACTGTGCGTACCAGTCGCTGGTCTGCCCGGGCTTCACTCCGCCGGTGAACTTCGTGCACAGGCAGCGTCCCGAGGTGTCACGCAGCACGAGGTACCGCTTCTTGCCCTTGCCGTCGACAAGGTTGGCGCCGGCCACGGACGAGCCGTTCTTGTTCAGCTCGCGCTCCTCGCCGCGCCAGTTGGCCGCCGCGAAGAACCGGCTGCCGTTGTTCGTGACGGTGCCGGAGACCGTGACGAAGCCTCCCTCGTCGCGCACCGCCGACTTGACCGTCAGCGTGATGCTCTCCTCGCCCTTGACCTCGGCCAGCACGTCGTCGGAGGACTGCGGCTGCTCCTCCTGCTGTGTCTCCTCACCGCCCTGGTCGTTGTTGGGGGCCGCCGACGACGTGTTCTCCTTCTTCGAGTCGTCGTCCCCCCCGTCCCCGCCGCCGCAGCCGGCCACCGCGAGGACCAGCCCAGTCGTGATCGCCACCGCGGTCATTGCCCTGCGGGCCTTCATGGTGCGCCGGAGTTTCATCGCTACGGCTTCCTTTTCTCTTTGCTCGCTCATCAGTTGGCCAGATGTACGGAGAAGAGTGTCGACGCGTCCGGGAGGTCGTCCAGGTCGAAGTCGTCCGGGTCGATCTCGATGGGGGCATCATCGCCGTCGCAGACGAACTCCACGTCCTTCTCCGGGTCGGCTGACTGAGCCAGCTCGCAACGGGGCTTGATGACGGCGGTCGCGTCGGCCTTCGCGTGCTGGTTCTCGGTGCCCGGGACGATCGAGTCTCCGACGGTGTAGTTGGTGGTGACCTCTACGTCGTAACCCGGGTATCCATTGACCTCGGCCGCCCCGAATCCGCTCACGTGCGCGTCGTTGTCGGCAGCCAGGGCATCGGCCGCTGCCTCAGCGCCCTCGCCGGTCACCATGTCTCCCCCGAGCCAGTCCACCCACTCGGCACCCTCACCCGCGGCGATTGCTTCGCCCAGACCCTCGACCAGTTCGTCGCGCGCGTCCTGCGCGGCCGCCAATGCCGCCGCGTCAGCGGCCGATTGGGCTCCGTTGCGCGCCAGGGCAGCCTGGGCGAAGGCGAAGAACGCGAGTGAAACGAAGAGGAGGATTCCCGTCAGCCAGATGTATATCGGCAGGGTGCTGCCCGCGTCACTGTGGAGGCGGGCCCTTCTCAGCCGCCAATGACGTCGGACACGGCGTCCTGAATGGCTCCGGAGATCTGTCCGTCCAAGCCCAGGCCGTCGATGAGGACGAAGATCCCCGCAATCAGAATCATCAACCCCGCATACTCCACGAACCCCGCCCCCCGGTCCCGCTCGCTCCCCCGCATCCCCCGAGCCCGGGAAGCCACCGTCAGCGTCCACGTCACCCACACTCCCAGTACGCGATCCTTCAGCATGACGGACGACCTTTCTTTCCCACCCGAAACCGACAACTTGACCCATCTGAACCAACTGCCTGATCTGGCCGATCACGCGCACGCGCGCACCGTACGACACAACAACTGCCCCAACAGGCTGTCCGCGCAACCGGCTTGCGCCTGCGCACGCAGGTTGGCGTATTCGCCTCGGTGCGGCCCGCCGCCGCGCAAAGCTCTTCGTGGCGCTCTCCGTGAGTTGCTTCAGCGAAGTCATTGACGACCGTCACCGCCCCAAAATCGACCCGAAGTCGGACCCCGACCCCAAGAACATGCCCGACGCGATCAGGATCATCGTGGCCGGGAGCATGAAGACGAGGGTCACCATCGTCGCCTTGGGGATGGTTTTCGCGGCGCGGCGGCGGGAATTCTGGGCGTCCGTACGGCGCATGTCGGTCGCGAGTTGGATCAGGGTGTCGGCGATCGGGGAGCCGAGTTCCTCGCCCTGTTGGAGGGCGGAGACGAACTGGGCCACCTGCTCCGAGGAGTTGCGTTTGCGCAGTTCGTCGAAGGCTTGGCGGCGGCTGACGCCCATGTCCATCTGGCGGAGCGTGATGCGGAGTTCGTCGGCCCACGGCCCCTCGTACTTCTCGGCCACGCGGTCCAGCGCCTGGCGGAAGCCGAGGCCGGCGGAGACGACCACGGCGAGGACGTCGAGGAAGTCGGGCAGGGTGCGGTCGATGACCTCGCGGCGTTCGCGGATGGCCTGCCAGATCAGGGCGTCCGCGGCCACCGCGCCGAAGACGAAGGTCAGGGCCGCGAAGAGGGGTTGGGAGTTCGTGAGGAAGATCAGGCCCAGGACCGCGCCGAAGACTCCGTAGACCGCGCGGCGAGCGGCGTAGCGGTCGATGGTGAGGCCGCCGGGGTTGCCCGCCATGTCGATGCGGCGGCGTTTGGCCGAGACGCGTTTCGGGCCCATGAGGCGGAGTACGAGTGGCGCGAAACGCATGCCGAGACGGTCCACCGCCCCGCCCGCCACCGAGACGCGTGACGCGCCGACCTCCAGCGCCACGGCCAGGTCGGCCGGGAGCTTCGCCTCCGCGCGGTACATGCGGATGCCCTGCGCGGCACCGGCCACGGCCAGTCCCATCAGTGCGGCGAGCAGCAGAGCGGTCACGTCACACCTCGATCTTTCCGAGGCGCCTGATGACGAAGAAGCCCACGGCGTAGAGGCCGAGAGAGATCAGGATCAAGGTCTGGCCGAGGGGGGAGCCCGTCACGCGCTCCAGGGTGCCCTCGTTCGAGGAGTTGATCAGCAACAGGGAACCGAGCCCCAGGAGGGGGACCGTGAAGGCCGTCGCGTGGACCTCCGAGAGCATCGTGCGGACCTCGCGCCGCGTCTCCTTGCGGTCCTCCAGGGTCTGCGTGAGGTTGCGCAGGGAGTTGACGACGGATCCGCCCGCCTTGTTGGACAGGACCAACGTGGTGACCAGCACTATCAGTTCGCGGGACGGGAGGCGTTGGGCCAGTTCCTCCAGGGTGTCGTCGATGGAGCGGCCCAGGGTCAGCTGGTGGGCGACGTGGGAGAGTTCCTCGCCCGCGGGGGCCTCCAGCTCCTCCGCCGCCATCGCCAGGGACGTGCGCAGGGCCAGGCCCGCCGCCGTCGCGTTCGCGAGGATGCGGGCCACGTCGGGGAGCTGGTTGATGAACGCCTCGATGCGCTTCTGACGCTGCCAGTTGAGGAAGATGACCGCGCTCCAGACCGCCACCACCCCGGCGATGGGGCCGAAGAAGGGCGCGAGGGACGCGGCCGCTATCAGCCAGAGGGCCGCGACGACCGCCATGACGTACGTGAAGAACTCGCCGGGGGTGAGGTCCAGGCCGGTCGCGGACAGGCGCAGCTGGAGTTCCCGGCCGAGACGGGTGCGGCGCAGGCGGCGGTCGACGGCCGTGAAGCGGCGGGCGCGGCCGCCGCCCTCCAGGGCAGGACGGGACCCCTCGCCCGCCAGGCGGTCCTCCAGGGCCCGGCGCTGGGCGCGCCCGGACGCGTACGTCTGGAGCCCGGCGACGGCCAGCGTGCCGGTGAGGAGCGTGGCGCCGAGTGCCAGCGCGGTGGGGTGGTTCATCAGCCGATCGCTTCCCTGGTGTTCAGTACGTCGATGGCCTCGGCCACGCCGTACGCCGGCGGCACCGGCTCCCCCGCCACGTACAGCCTCTCCGCGACCGGGCGCGGCAGCGGCAGATGCTCGAAGTAGCCGTGGACGACACGGTCGGGGCCGGCCGGGCGCGGCACGAAGCGGGTCACGGGCGCGATGCGGAACTGCTGGCGGCCGTGGCTGACCAGGAGCACGATCTCGGCGACCTTGCGGGAGCCGTCGGCGTGCCGGGCGAGCTGGACGACCACGTCCACGGCCGAGTTGATCTGGTCGCGCAGGGCCTCGAAGGGGACCTGGACCTCCGACATCGAGCCGAGGGTCTGGAGGCGGGTCAGGGCGTCCTCGGCCGTGTTCGCGTGCACGGTGGCCAGGGATCCGTCGTGGCCCGTGGACATGGCCTGGAGCATGTCCAGGGTCTCGCCGCCGCGGACCTCGCCGACGATGATGCGGTCGGGGCGCATGCGCAGGGAGTTGCGTACGAGGTCGCGGATCGTTATCTGGCCCTTGCCCTCGACGTTGGGGGGCCGGGATTCGAGGCGGATCACGTGGTCCTGCTGGAGCTGGAGTTCCGCCGAGTCCTCGATGGTGATGATGCGTTCGTGGGCGGGGAGGAGGCCCGAGAGGGCGTTCAGGAGGGTGGTCTTCCCCGAGCCCGTGCCGCCGCTGACGATGATGTTGAAGCGGGCCCGTACGAAGGCGGCCATCAGCATCAGCATGTGCTCGTCGAGCGAGCCGAGGCCGATGAGTTCGGGCAGCGTGTACGCGCGCGGGAAGCGGCGGATGGTGAGGGTCGCGCCGGTGAGGGCCAGCGGCGGGATGATGACGTTGACGCGTTCGCCGGTGGGCAGGCGGGCGTCGACCATGGGGTTCGACTCGTCGACGCGGCGGTTCACGGTGGAGACGATGCGTTCGATCGTCTGCATGAGCTGGTCGTTGGAGGCGAAGCGGAGGGGGAGCTGCTCCACGCGGCCCGCGCGCTCCACGAAGATCGAGTCGGGGCCGTTGACCATGATCTCCGTGATGGAGGCGTCGGCGAGGAGCGGTTCGAGCACGCCGAGGCCCAGCGCCTCGTCGACGACACGGCGGACCAGGTGGGCGCGCTCGGACGAGGAGAGGACCGGGCCCTCGCGGCTGATGATGTGGTTGAGGACGCGCTCCAGGCGGGCGCGTCGGTCGGGCGCCGTCAGGGACGACATCTCGGCGAGGTCGATCTCTTCGAGGAGCTTCGCGCGGTACGTCGCCACGAGGCTGTCGTCGCGGTTGGGGGCGGCGGTGTCGGCGGGCGAGGCGATGCGGGATCGCAGGCTCATGGGGGTCAGCCTCCTGCGTCGGGGTCGTCGTTGGGCATCGTCGCGGACTTCTCGACACTCCAGTCGGTGTCGACGAAGGGGAGGAGGGTGGGGACCTGGACGGTGACGGTGGCGGTGGTCGTCTCGCCGCTTCCGTCGCCGACGCTGACGTCCGCGTCGAGCCCGCTGTCCATCGCCGCGTGCCCCGCCGCCTCGCCGCTGCCCTCCCCCTGCGAGGCCACCCGGGCCGCCGCCCGCGCGCCGGAACCGGCCTGGTTCGCGGCGTAGCCGACGAGGCCGAGCTGAATGGCGGCCAGGCCGATGATGAGGAGGATGGGGAGGAAACCGGCGAACTCCAGCATGGAGACGCCTGCGTCGTCGTAACGGCGGCGCCTTGCGGCACAGGTCCTTGCGGTACGGAGCCTTGCCGTACGAAGCCGTGCCGTACGAAGCCGCGCGGCTCGCCGCAGCCCGCCCCTCACGGCGAGTCCTCCCCCTCACTCGCCGCCCCCGCCTTCGCGTCGACGGACCACCCCGTCTCCACCCCAGGGAAGAACAGCGGCACGTCCACCTTGACGGTGGCTTCCACCACGTCGCCCGCCGGCACACAGGAGATCACGGCGTCCTGCCAGGCCCCGGGCAGATGCTCCTTCCCGGCCGCCTCGCAGGCACCCTGCGCGTCACCGGACACGGCGTACGCGGCCGTGGCGGCCCGAGCCGCCTCGTCCGCCGCGTTCCCGGCCAACGAGTACGTGTATCCGTACAGAGCGCACTGCCAGAGAATCCCGACGACCGTGAGCACCAACGGGAACATCCCGGCGAACTCGACGGTGACCGCGCCGCGGTCGGACTTCCCGAGCCGCCGCGTCCCGCGGCTCCCCTTGCGCGCGTGCCCCGCCGACTCCGGCTCCACAAGGCCCAGCTCCCCCGCGAGCCCCCACAGCGCCTGCTTGACCGTCGACTTGCTGTCGAGGTCCTGGAGGCGGCCCGCGTCGACGGGGGCCTGGAGCTCCTTGGGGGCGTCCGGGACCACACTGCGGGCCTCCCGGGTGCCGGTGACGCGCGCGACGAGGGACGGCTGGATCTCCGTGCCGCGCGCCGCCCGGTTGACGACCGTCACCGTCTCCTCCGCCTTGCGGATCTGGAGCCGGTCCCACAGCCGCACCATGCGCTTGGCGGAGCGCACGGCCACGACGTCCGGGGTCACCAGGAGCACGGCCTGGTCAGCCATCTCTATGGCGGTGGCGGTGGCCGTCGTGACGTACGTACCGCAGTCGACGACCACGACGTCGTACCGCCCGCGCAGCGCGTTGACCGTCTGCCGGGCCACGCGGTCGGTGATCTCCTCGCCGCGCTCGCCGTCGGCGGGCGCGAGGAGCAGGCCGACGCCGGACTCGTGGGCGTACACCGCGTCCTGGACGACGCGCGGCGAGATGTCGCTGATCGAGGCGAGGTCGGCGACGGAACGGCGGAACTGCACGTCCAGGTACGAGGCGACGTCGCCGGACTGCAGGTCCAGGTCGAGCAGGGCGGTGCTGCGGCCGGACGCCTGCGCGGCGAGCGCGAGCTGGACGGCGGTGAGGGTGGTGCCGACGCCGCCCTTGGCGCCGGTGACGGCCACGACCTGCCCGCCGCCGGGCACCGCGGCGCCGGGCCCGCCGCCGTACAGCTCCACGGCCGTGCTGCCCAGGTGCCGCCGCATCCCCGCCGACCAGGCGGACGCGGCCTGTACCCGCTCGGCGAGGGCGTCGTAGGCGAGCGGGAAGGTGACGATGCCGCGGGCGCCGCTGTCCATCGCGGCGGTCAGGAGCGCCGGGCTGGTGTCGGCGGTGACGAGTACGACGCCCACCGCGGGGAAGCGAAGGACCAGGTCGCGGATCAGGTCCAGGGCGGGCACGGGCGCGATGCGTTCGTGTACGAGGACGACCTCGGGCAGCTCGTCGAGGGACTCGGCGGCGAGGCGGGCCAGGGTGTCCAGGAGCACGGTGGAGTCCGGCACGGGCGGGGCGGGTTCGGCGTCCGGCAGCTGCGCGGCGAGGCCGGTGAGGGTGCGTGCCGCGTCCATGTCGCCGACGGCGGGCAGGATTCGGGTGGTCACGCGCGGCCTCCCTCGGCCCGGGGAACGTACATGAGTGGCCCCCTACTCGTGCTCACTTGTCTTCGTCCAAGGTGTACGTGCGGTCGCCGCGCGGCACGTCCGCCTCGCCTCCCTGCCCGACGAGGGCGAGCCGCACGTGCGAGGCGAACGACTCGGCGTACGCGACGCGTTGGGCGTCCTTGGTGTCGAGGGCGAACGTGATCGGCACGGCCTCGCTCTCGCGGCGCCGGGAGCGGTCGTCGCCGGGGTCGGCGTCGAGCGACGTCAGCTTGCCCACGTCGATGACCTTCGCGCTCTCGACGATGACCTTCGACTGGTCGGTGCCCTTCTCGTCCTCGGCCTTGAAGGTGGCGTAGATGTTGACGGTCGAGCCGGGCGTGATCTTTCCGGCGACACCGGTCGCGGCGTCGATCATGATCGCGATCTCCTGCTGTCCCGGCTCCAGTTGGGGCCGCTTCACGATCATGTCGGTCTGCAGCAGCGAGCCCTTGCGCAGCTGCGTGACGGCGATCTTGCCCCGGATCTCCCGAAGATTGGTCACGGCGTTGTCCGACAGCCACCGCTCGGGCATCTCGACCTTCTTGAACTGGTCGGGTTCCAGTTCCTTGTAGGGCGCGACGTCCGTCTTGAGTTCGTACGCCTCGACCTCGGGCCCGACCTTGGAGTTCACGTCGCGGATCACCGAGAGCACGCCGGCGAACGCGCCGAGCGCGCACAGGACCGACAGGACCAGCAGGATGACACCGCGTCGCTGGCGTGAATTCATGGGCCGGACTACCTACCTCGATCGATCGTGCAGCGAGTGCGTGTGGCTACGGACAGTGAGCGGGCTGGTGCGTGAGTCTTCGGATGCGTACGTGCGCGGGGAGGACGTTCTGTCTATGTCGCGCCACGAGGCAGGGCGCGTACTGCTGATTCGGCCGCCGTGTTCATCGGCGCGGCGCAGAAGGCGCAGCGGTCACCGATGAGTTCGAGACCGCACCAGTGGCAGTCCTCCCTCCGCACGGACGACACGAGTTGGTAGAGCACGGAGATGTCCGGGATGGCCGCGGCGAACTCGACGAGTTTGCCGGTGGCCCACCAGCGGGCGGACTCGCCGGGCAGCGGTACGTCCGCGGAGCCCTGCACGTTCCACGCGGGCGCCAGCTCGCCGAGCACCCAGTCGGGCGCCAGCTGCCCCGTCGCGTACAGCAGTTTCGTACTGAACCCGGGCCCTCGCAGCAGCGCGTCGCCGCCGCCGCTCACCTTGACCAGCTCGGGCCGCGGCGTCGCGAGGACCGCGAACTGGGCGCCCGGCACCCAGGACTTGGCGTGCGACCGGAGCGTGACGGGCACGCGGTCGAGCTTGGCGACGGAGCCGAGGAGCGCGCCCGCGTAGATGTAGTGACTGAGCAGCCGGGCGGCGCAGGCCAGGACCCCCGGGCTGAAGTCGCATATCGACAACTGCCGTAACTGGAGGGCGAGGACGGAGAGCCCGAGCGGCGGCAGCTCACTGCGCACGAGCGCGATCCGGTCGCTCTCAAGGACCGACCGGATGGCGTGCAGCCGATGCCGTACGGAGTCCGGGGCGGAGGCCGGGCACAGCACGATCACGTACCCGTGGTACTCGATCAGGGCGTGCATCTCGGTGAGCGCCTCGTCCAGCGAGTACGTCTTCGGCGACTGGACTGCGCTCTGCAGGACGGCGGCGGTGGGGGTGTGACGGTCGGGCGAGGGCAGCACCAGCTCGGGGCTGGTGACGGCTATCGCGGTCGGCATCCGCACACCCCCGGTCCCGGTCCTCACGCCCACGTGGCCGCCCTGCTGGTCGCCGTGGGCCTCCTGCCTGAGCACCATATCCAGGCAGGGGCCACCTCAACACCCAACTTCCCACTGTTCACCTATGGGTTGTCGGGATGGCTATCGCCTCGCGGAGTCCTCCAGCTGTCGCGGGCCTCGATCCCGGTCAGCGATCAACATCGTGCGCGCGCCCGCAGTCAGGGGCTCTGCGGGACGCCGACAGGGGTAACAGGAGGGCGGCAGGGCAGGTCTCAGCGAGGCTACGCCCCGCCTTCCAGCCAACGCGAGAACGGCGTGACCTCCGACAGCTCGGAGTTGACCCCTTGAGCCCTCCAGCGAAGTCTTGGGCCAATTTTGAAAGCATGGCTACTAGCTCGCAAAGCTCAAGGCCCTCGACATCTGGGTCCGCGATCCACTCAGTTCGCGACTCACATCGAATGACTACCCGGCTCTCAATCGGACGAAATATTAGAGTCCTCTCGACGCCCTGCGAATAGAGATCCACTTCGACTTCGCGGCGCTCACGAAGACCTTCCAGAAGCGACGGAAGTTGCTCCATGAAAGCAGAAAGGTCATACGCGACGTCGAGCGGCCACTCATCGCTCCCGAAGCCGCTGACATGGAATCTGAACCCGCCAGCGGCAGAAAGGATTTCACACGCCTCCATGATTACAGTGTCGTAGTCTTCTGCCAATCTCTCCCGAATCACTGATCTGGAGGATTCGACGCCAGGCGCCACAGTCGATTGAAAAGACACAGAAAAGGACATGCCTCCGGCCTTCTACTTCGGACCAACAACTGGAAAGGCAGTCTTGTACAACCCATTTGGACTGGGAACGATAGTAGCCGCTCTAGCCTTAACGACGCTTCCAGCGTGGACGCTTTTCAAGAACTCCGCAGCAGCGTCATAAGCGTAGTTTGCTGGTCCGGTGAAGTGCGTGGGCGTTCGTGGTTGTGCGGGGTTGTTGGCGTCGCTACTGCCGTCAGACGGTTCAGCCCAGGTACGGATTTTCGCGCTGTTCCAGGAAGTGTTGGAGCCTGAGTCGTTGGGTGTGGTGCATCGGCAGCTGCTCAATCTCTTCCGGCGGCACGAACCGGAGCTCGGTGGACTCGTCGGAAAACTCCAGCCGACCGCCGGTGATGCGGGCGGTGAAGCAGACGTTGAACTGTCGCCGGACCTCGCCGTCGGTGTAGGCGATGATGTGTTTCGGGTCGGTGTAGGTGCCGACCAGGCCGGTGATCTCGACGTCGAGGCCGGTCTCCTCTTTGACCTCACGAACGGCTGTGCCTGGCAGGGAGTCGGTGAGGTCCATGCCGCCTCCGGGCAGGGCCCACAGGTCGTTGTCGCGGCGGCGCTGGAGGAGGATGCGTCCGTGGTCGTCGGTGACGACGGCGGAAGCGGCGACAACCATGCTGTTCGGCTTGGGCGCGTTGGGGTCGTCGTAGTACTCGGTGCGGGCCACGGTCAGTCTTCCTCTCGTATGGGGGTTGCGGTCGCCCACACGGCGTCGAAGCTGTCGGCGTAGGTGTCGAACATGCCGCTCTCCTGGTGTCGACGAAGGTGCCACACGGGGGCTGCGTAGGCGTTGACGCCCCAGACGTGTGCGTTGACGAGTTCCTGGTCGTCGGCGCGGTAGAGGGAGTTGTAGAGCGTGGTGCCGTGGGTGCGGACTTCGATGCCGGGGGTGTCGGCGAGCGGCTTGTAGTGCATAAGGGCGAGGCGGCAGCGGGATTCGATGCCGTGGCCGAACCGCTCTTCCTGGCCGCGGGCTTGGACGTTGTCGCTGTCGGGGTCCCCGATCGCGATGCGGACGGTGCAGCCTTCGGCGGCGCGTTCGGTGAGGAGTTCGTTCAGCCGCGGGTACGCCTCGTGGAGGAAGACTGCCGCGTAGACGAGGATGTCGATCCGTTCCCGGGCTTGGGCCATCAGGTCGGTGAACGTCGAGACGGGGATATCGGCCCGCCGTTCGTAGAGCGCGACCAGTTCGGGGCTGACGGCGCGGGCGGGGCGGGCCTGGCGGAGCGCCGGCCAGAGTGCGTGCACGTCTTCTCCCAGGGCCTCGGCCGCCTGGAGGGCGGTGGCACGACGTGGGATTCGCCCGAGGTTCACCCAGCGCTCGACCGACTTGGGGTCGACCTCGACCTGCTGAGCGAGTGCGGCGTACGTCCAGCTCCCGCCGCCATGAGGGCTCGTAGTCTCTCGTTCGGCACGAGTCGCCCCCTTCGTCTCAGGACGGCACCAGGGACGTTCTACACGGTGCAGGACGTCCCGAAGTGGGGTTTGGTGGAGGTTCCTTCCTGCGGCACCAACAGGCCCAGGGGCACGCATCAGCGCCGCCGAGGAGCGTCACCGTGCGAATGAGTGCCACCTCACATGTTCCCGCCCTGCGACTGGACGCCCGGTCCCGCGCCGCCTCGCCGGGGTGGTCACGATGACGGCCCCCAACCCTGATGCCCACGGGCACACCGTCTCGCGCGATGTCGGCGCCCTGGTGGTCGACCGGCGGAGCGGCAAAGTGGGCGTGGTGATGGGGCATGTGGGGACGTACGTGCAGCTTCGGCCGCCGCGCGGTGGCCGGGAGTGGGACGTGTCACCCGAGGACGTACGTTCGCCGACTCCGACGGAGGAGTTGAGCGCGAAGGTGGCCGTGGCCAACCGGAGGTGGGGACGGTGACCCCGCGCTCGGTCCTGCGCTACGAGACCTGGACGCTCCAGCCCGACCGCGAGCCGGACGCGGAGCCGGTCCTTTACGCGATGCAGTGCGCCGTGGACGGAGAGACCTCGCCGACAAGCGAGGACTTCGCCGAACCGCAGGGCTGGGTCCTGCGGCACTGCGGCCAGAACCCGTCCCACCACACCTACCGGGAGATCATCACCCGCCCCTGGCGGACCTGGCGCCAGACGTGACCCGCCTCGCTCGCCCAGGCGCCGCACCGCGCTGACCCACCCGACTCCGTGCGTGCCGTGCTCTTGGTGTGGGGTTCTGGCCTCTGCCACAGAAAGTCAGCCACGACGGCGGGCGCGCCGACCGACCACCCGCCACGTGTGTCTCGCTCAACCCCGCACCGGCATCAGCCCAGTTATCTCCATCGTCACGGCCCCCAGCCAGGCGGGAAACATGGGCCGTCGGGACGGCGCGAGCCCGCCGGGCGGCCTCTCAGGTGCCCGGCCAGTCTGCTGCTGAGCGGTCGGACCGGGGCTTCTGATGGGTAGTCCGGCCTACGCTCCCGGGCTCTGCGCCGAGTGGTCGGCGGCCGTCGCCAGCGGGGCGGCAGACAGGAGCGGACGGCGGTCGCCGACCGCCGGCGCGCGGCGGCCCGCGTCAGCGGGGCGCCCTTGATCAAGTAAGGAAACTCTGAACAGCTCACCCAGTGTCCGAGCTGTCAGACTGGCGGTCGGGGGCGCTGCTGCCGACGCTTTTTCGATTCGGCCAGTGCGGTCTCCAGCTTCTCGCTCGGCGGCATGTCCGGCTCGGCGGCGTCGTCATGGACCCCCGAGCTCCGTTTCCCGTTCCAGCAGCTCGTCATCGCTGAGGTCGGCGAACTCGGTGGCGGCTGCGCGGGCCTCTCGGTCGATTTCCTCCCTCAGCAGGTAGTTCGTGATCGGCCCGTGGTACTTGCCCGGCTCCGGCTCCTGGCGCACGAAGACGCCCCGCCCTTGACGGCATGCACAAGTCCTGCCTGCTTGAGGCTGCGGTAGGCGTTCTGGGCGGTGGAGTTGGCGACTTGGAACCGCTCTTGGATCTCGCGGGCCGGGGGCAGCTGCGAACCGGGAGGGTAGACGCCTTCCACGATCTCTCGGTGGAGGGCGTCAGCCACCTGAACGTACGGCGGCCGGCCGTCTTCGCTACGGATGGCATCGACCGGCCAGTCCGGCTCTCCGGTTTCAGCCTCGTCGTGCTCACTGTCGGTCGGCTCGGCGCTTCCGTTCGCTGACATGCTGACGAAGCTGCCCCGGCCGAGCTGGGAATGGACCAGCCCTTCCTGCTTGAGGACCCGCAGAGCGGTTTGGACAGTGGAGCTGGAGACACCGAGCCTCTCCCCCCAGCACGTTGGCCGAGGGCAGGCGCTCACTGGGGCGGAATTCGCCGTTCAGGATCGCGTCCCGTAGAGCTTCGGCCGCAGCCAGGGACTGACCGCCCTGAACACCAAGACCCTGGCCTCCGAGCGGCGCATCGCCCTCCCCACCGAATGCATCAACTCCCTCGGCCACGCCCACATCGGCGTCACCGCCGGCGTCTACGCCCACGTCCGACTCAAACGACCGGGAGCCCCACCAAGCACGCGCCTGGTGGAGGCTCCCATTTTGTACGCCGCCCCGAATTTAGGTAGTCGGGGTGACCGGTACTTGATGGCGCTGCCGAGAGGCCGCAAGGACTGCCGATCACTCCTATGTCAAGTTATGCCAGGCGTGGCTGCAACTTCCTCGACACTCCAGCTCTCTCCGCCGCGTATCCGCCACGACGAAGGTGGAAAGGAGAACACGAAACGCCTTCACATACTCAGCTTCAGGAAGATTAATAATCTTTCCCATTTGCTGGAGTAGCGGTTCCCTGACAATCAGAACAGCGGGATTCGATGTCGGCTTCACTCCGGATCGCGAAACGCCCTCTCGACCGTCCTCCGCCGTTGCGTGGGCCTGCATGGAATGGCGAACCACTTCATGCAGTACCGCCTTTTGCTCGACCCGCTCCAGGGCAGAGAACCAGCTCACCCCCTGCTCCAAGCCAAGGAGACCCTGGGCAACCTCGTTGATGATTCGCTCCGACGCTTTCAATTGATCACCGACTCCGGGGCTCGAATATGACATAGGGCTTACTCGGGTCCAATTCTGCATAGTCTGGCCGACTTGGATTGTAGTTCTGCCAGAAGTCGCGCCCTCGGCCGCTTCCTTCGCCATCCCCGGTCCCCCTCGGCAGGGAGTTCTGCTGACTATGCCGAGACCTCGACGGGCCAGACAAAATGTAATCCCAGTCCGATGCCGGGTTAGCGCTGCCGTTCGCGCGGCTTCCGACTACGATGACCGGCTGGCCGGCCTTATCGGCAGCATTTTGGATACGCCGCGCATCGTTCGGGCTGATCCCGGCTTGTGATGCAGTTCTGAACCCCGGCCCACACGGGCCGCTCGAATTGTGAACGAGAACCGGCGTCCCGCCCGCCATCACATAGTACGTGTGGACATCCGCAACCGTGAGGTTGTACGTCCGCACCTGCCTGGTGAACTCGTGGTTCTTCGTCACCACGACCGTGTCGCCCTGGTCCGTCCGCAGGGTCATTCCCGGCTTCAGGTTCCTGGCTTCGATCCAGCGGCGTTCGGACGGGGACCAGAAGGGGTGTTCGTGCGTGGCGGTGAGGGTCGCGATGCCGTCGTCCGTGGCGATGGACAGGGTGTTGAAGTACCTGTCGTCGTCGGTGACGATGAGGCGCGTGACCTTGCGGAGGCTGGTCCTACCGGTCTTGGGGTCGGTGGCGACGACCTTGTCGCCGGGGCGGATGTCTTCGATGTCCCTGGTCTTGCCGTCGGCGAGGAGGACGTCGGTGCCGGCCAGGAAGCACTCGCAGTCGGGCCGTTTCCGCCCTCCCTTGCCCTTCTTGGTCGCCTCCAGCCCCTTCGCCAGCTTCTTCCCGAGCTTCTGAGCGAGCTTGGCAGCGCGCCCCCAGGGCATGAGCTCCAGCCCGGTGGCAACGCACTTGCCGCTGCGCCCCCGCTTTTCCACGCATTCCTGCGCCGAGTCCACGTCCGGCCCGAAGAGGTCCATCGCCCCCTTGCCCGCGCCCTTGGTCAGGCCGAGGATCTTGTCCTGGAGCCATGGCGTCGAATCGCTGGGCCCTCGGTTGAAGCCGCAGGGAATGCCCATGACGCTGCACGACTTGGGGCTCGTGGTGTAGCCGACGCTGCTCACGTGCGACGTTCCGCCGCCGCTCGGGTAGTTCTTGTAGGTCGACTCCCAGGTGGCGCCCGACCCGAAGTCCGGAGCGGCGAACGAGTCCTGGAATTCCACTTCGGACCCGCACGACGAGCCACTGCACGTGAACGTCGATCCCATGCCGGACGGATCCGACGCGGTGACGGGGTTGTTCTCCGCGTAGCTGTACCCGTTGAGGCTCCCCGGCTTCGCGGCTTCGAGCAGCGGGTCGACGCTGATGAACTGGCCGGTGGTCGGGTCGTACTCCCGCGCCCCGATGTGCGTGAGCCCGGTGCCCTTGTCGACCGGCTTGCCCAGGAAGCCCTTGTCATCCGGCCATTTCGGCGTCTTCTCGCCGCGCGGCGCCCCGAACGGCGACGTGTAGCGCTTCGTCACCTCGTAGGTCGTCGCGTCCAGGGCGATGCTCGACGTGCCGTGGTGATCGGCGGCCAGGAAGCTGAGTTCCGAGTCCGCGGCGCCACCGGCGGCCGTGCGGACCGCGATCGTCTGGTCGTTGGCGGTGTAGTAGCGGGTGCCGGAGAGGGTCTTCCTCGTGCCCTTCGTCGTCAGGCGGACTTCGGTGGCGCCGAGGTAGAGGACCGTGTCCCCGTCGCCCTTGGCGCGGCGGATGAGCAGTTCACCGTCGGCGTCGTAGAGATAGGAGGTCTCGGCGGTGCCTTCGAGGGTCTTGGCCAGCTTGCCCTCCGTGTTCCACGCCAGGTTCTGCTGGGCCTTCGGCCCGGGCCGCTTCGTCGTGTTGCCGGTCTTGTCGTACTCGTACGTGGCCGCACGGGCCCCGGTGGTCTTCGCGAGAGGGTGCGGCTGGCCCGCGGGGGTGCCGTAGTCGTACTTCGTGGTCTCGTCGCCCGACGTCTTGTGCTGGGTCTCGGTCGCGCGCTGGCCCGCCGCGTTGTAGGTGTACGAGGTCCAGTAGGGGGCCGCTCCATCGATGTTCGCCGTCTTGCGGCCCGAGGCCGCGCAGTCGGCGGTCTTCGGGGTCCATGCTTCGGTCAGGCGGCTGTAGCCGTCGTAGGCGAAGCACTGGTGGTCGGGCTTCTGTGTGCCTCCCTGCGTGGTGGCGTCGAGGATCGACAGGACGTTGCCCGCGTCGTCCTGGGTGTACTTCAGCTCCTGGGGCATGTACCCGTGCACGTCGTCGGTGACGTAGGAGCGGGTGAGGCGGCGCGTGCCCGCCTCGTAGTCGTAGTTGAGATATGCCTTCTTCTCGGAGCTCGCGCCGCTCATGCCCAGGGTGAGCTGGCGCAGGTCGCCCTGCGGGGAGAAGGCGGCGCCGTGCAGGTAACCGGTGAGGCCGTCCATGCCCGTCTGGAGGCCCAGGGCGTTGTACTCGTATCCGGCCGTCTCGGTCTTGAGGCCGCCGACGGCGGGCTGGGTGGTCTGGCTGACGGTGCCGTCGAAGCGGTACCCCGTCGCGAAGGACAGCTTCTTGGGGACACCGGCCGTGACCAGCGGGTCGTCGTCAGGCAGAGTCAGCTCGCTGCCCCTGACCTCGTAGAGCGAGGTGTAGCTGGTGACCTTGCGGGTGTACGCCTTGCCGGAAAGGCCCCCGTCGTAGCGTACGGCCGTGTCCTGCTCGCCCTTGGCCAGGTCGTCGTAGGTCCAGGCGGCCAGCTTGGTGGCGTCCGACTTCTCGCTGTGCCACATGCCGGTCCTGCGGTCCAGGTCGTCGTAGCCGTACAGCAGCTTCCGCTTTTCGACGTCCGTCGTGGTCAGGGTCCGGTCGAGGCTGTCGTACGTCGTGGTCGTCGCGCCCTTGTCCGGGTCGTCGGCGCTGACCTGGCGGCCGAAGAGGTCATAGGAGTAGGACCACTTGGACTTGTCGGGCCCAGTGATCGTCTCCTGCTGTCCGCCCGGTGTGTACGTGAACCGGGTGCTGGTGAAGTCCGTGCCGGTCGGCTTCGGACCGCCGTACTCGCGGCGCAGGACGGTCTGTCCGCGGGCGTCGGTCACCTCGGCCGTGGCCTGACCGCCCTCCGGGGCGCTGCTGACGACGGTGTCACCGGTGTAGGACGTGGTGGTGGTCCACCGGGTCACTCCGAAGTTCTTCGTGACGGACTTCGTGGGGCGGCCCGCCGCGTCGTACGTGGTGTCGGTCTGCGTCGGCGCCTGGCTGCCCTCGGTCTGCACCGGAGTGCTGTTCGGCGTGGACGTCTCGTCCCAGGTCTCGCCCTGGCTGCTGACGGCGAGGCCGCGGTCGTCGTAGAGGGTGATGCCGATGAGACGGCCGCCGACCGGGGTCGGGGTCTGCGTCTGGCGCGGGCGCAGGAGGGAGTCGTAGAACTCGTAGCTGGTGTTGTAGCCGGAGCCGTCGCCCTTGAGGGTGCCGGTGGACACCCAGGACATGGCCTTGCTGGTGACCTTGTAGTCGAAGACGTAGTTGGGTGTCTTGTCGACGCGGAGGCGGTTCGGCAGCCAGACCTGCTTGGTGCGGCCGAGCGCGTCGTACGTCGTCTCCGTGACCTTGCCGTTCGGGTCGGTGATCTTCACGGTGGCGCCGGTGCCGAAGTCCACGTCGGTGGTGGTCTTGTGGCCCTTGGCGTTGGTGACGCTGGAGGAGGTCAGCGGGCCCGCGGCCTTCGGCTCGTAGGCCGTGGTCGCGACCGTCAGGCCATGGGCGTCCTTGGCCTCCAGAGGCCGTCCGAGTGTGTCGTGGGCCGTCGTGGCGGTCTTCTGCCAGGACGCGACGCCGTCGGCGCCGTACGACTTGGCTCGGCCGGACCAGGTCTCGTCGCCCTTGGTCGGCTTCTGCGCGGACGTCCACTTCGTGGCGCCGGGGTCGTCGTACACGACCGCCGTGTCGGAGACGACGTCACCCGGGCGGTCGGAGTCGGCGGGCAGGTCGAGATCCGCCGTGGACGTCGAGCATGCCTTGGCGACCGTGCGGGTGCGAGACACCAGGGAGGTGAGGCCCTGGTCGGCGTTGCGGGCGTACCAGGTGCGGGTGCACAGGGTGTCGCCGGTGACGTCGGCGTCGCCCTGGTCCTCGACCGTCTCGGGCATGCCGTAGTCGTCGTAGCCGGTCTTGGTGGTGCGGACCCGGTCTCGGGGATCGGAGCCGCTGGTGACGCGGGTCCGCTCATGGGTGGCGGCGGTGCGGACGTAGTACGCCTCGGTGTCGGCGTACGACTTGTGCTGCGTGGCCGTGCGCTTGGACCAGGGGTCGTTGACGGTCGCGGACACCTCGGTGTCGCCGTCGTACGTCACCGTCTCCCGGGCGAAGCCGGCGTACTGCTCGGCGTCGGTGATCTTCGCGGCCTTGATGCCGTCGGCCTCGGCGGTCTTCCGCTTGTCGGGGTCGGGCGTCTTGCCGTCGGAGCCCGCGACGCGGTCGCCGTTCATGCCGCGCATGTAGACGTTGACCGTCTTCAGCCGGTCGGTGCCCTTGTCGCCGGTGTAGTGGGTGACCTTCCCGTAGCCGCGCCAGACCGACCAGGTGCGTTCCTTGGCGGGCGTCATCGGGTCGTCGTTGTAGTGCCAGGCGCCGCCGCCGGAATACTCGTACGTGTGCTGCACGGCTTCCGCGCCGCCACGCGGGTCCGTGGTGGACACGGAGGTGACCGGGTACTTCTGGAACCAGTCGAGCTTCGGGGTCTTCTCGCCGTTCGGCGACCAGTACACGGGGTAGCAGCGCCGGGTGTTGTCGTCCGGCTTGGGCATCGTCTGGCCTGCCACGCACTCGGCAGGCTGGTACGAGACGATCGTCTGCGCGCCCGTCTCGGACGTGACCGAGCGCAGTCGCGGCTTGTCCAGGGAGATGATGTCGTCGGACGCTCCGTCGACCCGATTGGGCAGAAAGGCGTGCGTGAACTTCACCGGGTCCAGGGCGATGTCGTCCGCGCCGCGCTTGCCGGTGTGCTGGATCTCGTCCAGCCACAGGGACTGGTCGGTGCTGTCACCGGTGTCCCCCGGGTCGAGGTAGAGGTGCTTCAGCTTCCAGCCGTCGACGGCCCAGTAGGCGGGCTTGTCCACGGCCGCGTTCCAGGCGTACGTGGTGATGCCGGTCATGCGCTTGCGGGTGAAGAAGGACGGGCCGATGTTGCCGGTGCACTTCTTGTCGTCCTTGCAGACGGTGTCGTACGGCACGTCGGGCCAGTTGTCCCGTTTGTCCTCGGTCAGCTCGTCGCAGCCGGTGCCGGTGGCGAGGCAGCGCTCGGCGTAGCTGAAGGTGACCTTGTGGGATGCGGCAGGGGTGGCGGAGAAGAGGGCGTCGGCGCGCTGGCCGTAGCGGATCTCCTTGAGGTGGCCGCCGCGCGTGTAGTCGGTGCCGGTGTTGTCGTCGCCGAGCTTGTCGTAGTTGTTGTGCTCGGCCTCGTACCAGTACGTCATGGCGTTGCCGTGGGTGTCCTCGACGAGGTCGAGGTTCCAGCGCCATGCCTGCTTCTTGTCCCGGTCGGAGAAGCCGGTGCCGTCCGCGTAACCGGGCTCGCCCTCGTCGTCGCCGAAGACCGGGACCGTCCACACCGAGTCGGTGCGGTCGTCCGCGCCCGCGCCCTTCAGCTTGTTCAGGCCGAAGGTGTACGCGGTGCCGTCGCCGGTGGTGACGGTCCAGTACTCACCGTTGTCGTCGCCGTTGCTCGCGCCGGTGTGGCGCTTGACGGTGGAGGCGTCGTCGTTCTTCAGGCGCCACTCGCCGCTGGTGTCGTCCTTGACCAGTTCGGTGGCCTTGCCGTTCAGGACAAGCGAGGCGTTGTCGTACTTCCAGCACTGGTCGGACTTCTTGTCGTGCCCGTCGTCCTCGCAGGAGCCGTACTTGCGCTCGATGTACGAGGAGGTGAGGTCGAAGCCCTCGCCGACGACCGTGCCCTGGTTGTTGGTGGAGGCGGTACGGCCGTCGACGCTCCCGGAGTCGTACGAGATCGTCAGATCGGGCGACGGGCCCGCCGCGGGGGCGGGTGCGCGCAGCGGGTACGCCCACGTGAAGGAGCCCGAGGACCCGCCCGCCTCCCAAGTGGAGGAGGCCGCGAGCGGCGTCGCCTTGTAGTCACCGGAGCCGGACTTGGTGCCCGCGGCCAGGGCGAGGACCATGGTCCGGCCCGCCTTCGCGCCCGACCTCGCGGCGGGGAAAGACAGCGCCGCGTACAGCTGCTCGTCCCTGCGGTCGTTGGTGAACTCGACCGGCTCGCGGGTGCGGCAGTCGGACTTGCCAGGGCTTTCGAGCGCGCAGTCAGGCAGGCGCAGGACCTGGAGGCGCCCGGCCCAGTCGCCGCCGTACGCGGAGGCGAACGCCGAGTAGTCGATGCCCAGTTGGGCCCGGCCGCCCTCTGGTGGTGCCGTGGCCGTGAGCACGACGCCCTTGACACCGAGCTTTCGTGCTTCTCCCTGGTCCAGAACCTCGACCTTGAGCGCCCCGGCGGTCCGGCGCGGCGCACCCTTCACGGCCTTCGGCGCGGAAAGGGTGAGGGGCAGCGACCCGGGGTCTGCCTTCGCCGCACCCGAGTCGGGCAGCTTCAGGGACGCCGTACCGTCCTTGGGCCAGGTCACGCCGCGCCGCTGGTCATCGCGTGCCTTGTCGGCGGCGCGCCGGCCGGCCTCGGCCGACTTCCGCACGACGGCTGCGTTCTTCTCGTTCTTCTCGTTGTTCTCGGCGGTGAACGGCGAGACCTTGGCGGAGCGCGGTGCGTCCAGCTTCGGCCGGCCGAGCGGGTCCGTCGACGCGGACGCCGTATTCGTGAACACCACCGGGGACAGCAGCCCCGGCAGCAGGGCGAGGCCCGTGACGAGCGCGATCCGCCCACTCCATCGGCGTCTCGCTGATCTGCTGGTTCCGGGCAGCCCGGGACCAAGTCGTTTCATTGCGTGTCTCCTCGCGTGGGGTCGCCCGTCGGCGACCCCACGCCGTAGAAATCCAGTGCGGGAGAGAGCGGGAGGAATCCGGCGCGGCCGTGCCGCGCTACGTCGATGGCTCCGCGATCTGGTCGGTGACCTGCTGCCGCGTCATCGCGCCGGTCCAGACCCGCAGCTTCGCGAGATCACCCGGCAGGTAGTGGCCGGACGTGCCCTTCGCGGAGCCGCGCCCCGCCGTCAGGGCTCCGTCGCCCTGCTGGGCCTTGCCGAGGCCGGCGTCGTCCCCGCCCTGCTGCGGGAGCGCGCCGACGTACAGTTGAGCCACACCGAGACGCTGGTGGCCCTCGTCGTCAATGAAGTCCATGCCCACGTCGAAGACCCCGGTCACGTCGACCCAGGTGTCCCACTCCGTCGAGTCGATCGTGTCCTCGGCCTCGACGACCGCGCTGCCGGTGACCTTGCCTGCGGCGTCGACCGAGGTCCGCCCGAACTTCCAGCGGTAGGTGTCGGCACCGGTCTTCTCCACCCACAGCGCCCACGACGACTCCTTGCCCACCGGCGTGGCCTGCCCGGCCACGAGCCCCCGGTAGCCGACGGGCTTGCCCGCGAGCTCGGACTTGGTCAGCCGCACCCGCGCCGAGACCGTGAACGACCCGGTCTCGTCGACGACGGGACCCGCCGCCGAGGCGTACCCGCTCTTGCCGTCCAGGACGAGTGCCGTCGCGTCCTCGCCCGTCAGACGGGCACCGGAGTCCGACAGGTCCATCGCGCCTCTGCGGTACGGGAAGGCCGTGGCGGCCGGGTCGTCCGGGTCCTCCGGGCTCTCGATGACCTGTCCGCCGGAGGAGATGGTGGCGTCCCAGTGGCCCACCAGTTCGTTGGTGGGGGCGCCCTTGCGCTCCAGACGGTTCTCCTCCCGGATCTCCTCCGGCTCCAACGGCCGCTGCCACGTGGCGACCTCATCGAGGCGCCCCAGGAAGTACTCCCCGTAGGAGCCGCCCACCTTGGAGCGCCCGACCATCATGTTCCGGTCGGCGGTCCAGGGGGTGTACGTGGACGCCTCGTCCGCGAGGACCACCGGCTCGCCCTGGGGCCGGCCGTTGACGAAGAGCTGGATCGTGTCGTCCTTCTTGTCGGCGTTGCCCTTGGTGTCGAAGACACCGACGAGGTGCGTCCAGACCTTCAGCGGCGGGTTCTGCGCGTCGGCCAGGGACCGGATGTACTCCGGGCCGTTCTTGTCCTGGTCGGTGCGGTTGAACACCCACTTCTTGAGGGCGGAGGAGTAGTACAGCGTGAAGGCCGAGCCGTGCTCGCCCGGTGCGGACAGCACCACGCGGTTGGCCTTGTCGTCGGTCAGGTACGCCCAGGCGGACACCGTGAAGGAGTCCTGCGAGTTGACCGGCACGCCGTCGGTGGAGGCGTAGCCGACCTGCTTGTCGGGGTCGCTCTGGTTGTCGTTCAGGCGCAGCGCGTAGTCACCGGCGCCGCGTCGGCCCATCGTCGACCAGCCGGTACCGGCCTCTTCGCGGAGCACGACGTCGTGGCGGGTGCCGACCTGGCCGGTGTCGTTCGCGGTGGTCCTGCTGGATCCCGGACCGGCGTCGTCGAAGCGCCACCGCCCGGTCGTGCCGTCGGCCGCGCCGACCTTGAAGACGAACTCGGCGGGCGGGCCCCAGCGGACGCGGCCCTCCTTGTCCTTCTTCAGGTCACTCGCCTCCACGGAGAGGGTCTGCGTGCCCGCCAGACCTGGCTTGATGGACGGAACCATGGCCTGACCGCCGGACTGGGCGTTCACCGTCCTGGTGGCGTCGGCCTCCGAGGTCAGGAACCGCCACCGGTACTGCTGCACGTCCTTGTCCGCCTTGTTCGGCTTGAAGAAGAACAAGCCGCCCGTGCCCGGCCCGCCGTGGGCGGCGCAGTCGTTGGCGGTGCACTCGCGGTACGGAGCGAACGACTCGATCGTCGGCTCCTTGGGTGCCGTCGAGTCGATACGCAGGTAGCACCACTTCGAGTACGGGGAGAAGAGGTCGCCCTTCTTGCCGCCGTAGACCCAGTGCGACTGGGTGCGCGCCTTGAAGCGGTACAGGCCGCCGTCCGCACGCTTGGAGGTGGTCGTCGTCTCCAGGGTGCCGTCCGGATCCCAGCCCGAGTCCGGCTTGTAGTCCTTCCACACGTCCGACCACGAACCCGACGTCGTGTCCGTGCTGGAGCGCTGCATCACGAACTCGGCCTGGAGTGAGCCCTCTTCCTCCCCTTGGTGCTGCTCGACCTTGGTCTGGACGCGGGCCTGGACCTTGGGGGTGTCCACCGTGACGGTCACTGGGTCCTTCGCCGGCCGGCACTGCGCCTTGCCGTTGCCCGTCCCGGGGATGGCGCCGACGGATGTCGGCACCCCCGGCTTGTGCATGTACCAGACTTTGAGCTCCGCGTTGTTGTCGAACCGCTTCCACGCCCGTGGCTCGCCCTCGTCCTTGGCGCGGAGCATCAGCGTGAGGCGCGAGATCTTGCCGCCCGCGAGGGAGCGCACCGTGGAGGTGAGGTTCTCGTCCTTCTCGTCCGGATTGTCGTTGAACTCGATCCAGGAGTTCGGCTGTTCCGGACTGCACAGGTTGCCGCGGCCCGCCGAGACGTACCGGTCGCCCATCTGGTCCAGCCGCTTCGGTCCCGGCCACCGCGTGCCCTCGGAGATGTTGTCGGTGCGCTCGAGGTCGACCCAGTGCGGTGAGCAGTTGAACGACCAGGTCTCGTAGGCCCGGAAGGTGGCGTCCAGGACGTGCTTGCCCGCGAGCTTCGACGCGCCGAACTCGAAGTACATCCGGTCCGTGTAGCCGCCGAGGTCGCAGTAGTATCCGTCGGCGACGCCACACCGGCCCACGCCCTTGGGCTCGCTGAACTTCCAGAACTTGTCGCCGTCCGACGACAGCTTCGTCCACTCCGACTTGCCCAGGCCCACCGACGGGTCGATGAAGACCGGGTACACGGTCTTGTCGCCGCGCAGCAGGTCCAGGTCGGGGGTCACCGACACCGCGCCCTCCGCGACGGACACGGGCAGGTCGGCGGTCACGTCACCCGCGCCGGGCTGGGCCGGGTCCTCGGTGGCGCCTGCCTCGGTGGTGCCGCTCCCGGTCGCCTGCCCTCCCGCGGCAGGCGACCGGGGCCCCTTGCGGGGAGCGGGCCCCGCATCCCCCGCGGAGTCCCACATCTGGCCGGACGGCCCGCGGAAGACGGCGTTGCCGTCGGCGTCGACGGCCCGCAGGCCGCCGCCCTCTCCCGGAACCACGCTCAGCCCTTCCCCCGTGGCGCTGAGCCTGACCTTCTCCAGCTCGGGACGCGCGGCGGCCTCGGCCGACTTGACGACCAGCACCTCGCGGTATCCCTCGGCCGTCGCCGTGAGCTGGAGGTCCACGTCCTCGACGGGCACGTTCGCGTACGTGGCCGTGGCACCGTCGAGGGTCGGCTCGGGCAGGGCGGAAGGCCAGCCCAGCTTGAGCCGCTGCTCACCGGAGCCGAGGCTCAACAGCCCGTCGCCGCTGCCGCCGCCCGAGAAGGCGAGATCCACCACGGCCGACTTCGGCCCGACGGTGCCGTCCGCGCGCTTCTCCAGCGTGACGTCGATGTCCCGCCAGGCCCCCCTCTCGTCCCGGGCGCGCTGCGGCTCGGTGGACTGGGTCAGGACGAAGCTGCCGTCGGGGTTGGCCATGGTCGTCGTGTACTCGGTGCGCTCCGCGCTCACTTCGACCGGCTCGCCGGTCGCCGCCGCCCGCTCCGACGCCGACTGTTCCGTCAGCGGAGACTTCCGCGCCGACGCGTGGGCCTCGCTGCCGGGAACAGCGAACGCGAACGCCGGCAGCAGCGAAAGGAGCAGGGCCGTCGCCGACACCGCCCCGGTCACCCGGCGTGACCCTCTTCGTTTCCGGGCATGACGGTGCCCCCACCCCAACTCCACAGTCCCCACCCCAGAGTCACTAATCCTTCACAGTTTGCAGGCGGAGTGAGTTAACTCGGCACCAGTTCCCCAAGTCAATGTGAAGGGCGACACAATTCCAGGTGTCCAGGGAAGCCTAAGTGCCGAAAAACGGGCGGAACTTGAGCTTCCAGCGCCGGTCGACCGACGTGCGACTCATCACGCAAAGTGAGATCGACGAACAGCCGGAGGCGCGAACGCGCCATTCCGGCGACCGCGCCGCAGCCAGGTTTGCGGCCGTGTCACCGTTACATCGCTTTGCCGACGCGACGGTTGCGATCGACGCGGGGCCGCGCGGGGCCGCACAGAAATCGCCACCTCGGGGGCGCGGAGGATCACTCTTCGCAGTCGGCTCCCGCCCCCCGCCCCGCTCTGTTCAAACTCTTGACAACCTCATTGGTCTGGACCAGCTTGTACGACCAAGCAAACAGCGGTGGCCACCGTTTCCTCCCGGCCTTCACCGGGCCACTCCCCCACATCCCCCCACGGAGGCAGAAGTGGACCGCGCACACATACCCCCGCGCCGCAGGGTCGGCGCTCTCGCCGGTGGTCTTGCGGCTCTCGGGCTCGCCCTGACCGGGCTGTTCACCGCCGGTGCTCCTACGGCGGACGCCGGCGCGCAGGGGCCCGCGGGCAGCCGCGCCGTGCCCAAGCACGCCGTCACCGGCTACTGGCAGAACTTCAACAACGGCGCGACCGTACAGAAGTTGAGCCAGGTCCAGAACCAGTACGACATCATCGCCGTGGCCTTCGCGGACGCCACCGGCACGCCCGGGCAGGTGACCTTCAACCTCGACTCGGCCGGGCTCGGCGGCTACACCGTCGACCAGTTCAAGGCCGACATCAAGGCGAAGCAGGCGGCGGGCAAGTCCGTCATCATCTCGGTCGGCGGTGAGCGCGGCGCCGTGGCGGTGAACAGCTCGGCCGCCGCCACCAACTTCGCGAACTCCGTCTACTCCCTCATGCGGGAGTACGGCTTCGACGGCGTCGACATCGACCTGGAGAACGGGCTCAACTCCACCTATATGACGCAGGCCCTGAAGTCACTGGGGCAGAAGGCCGGCCCCGGGTTCGTACTGACGATGGCGCCGCAGACCATCGACATGCAGTCCACCAAGAACGAGTACTTCAAGACCGCGCTGAACGTGAAGGACATCCTCACCGTCGTCAACATGCAGTACTACAACAGCGGTTCGATGCTCGGGTGCGACGGCAAGGTCTACAGCCAGGGGTCCGTCGACTTCCTGACCGCTCTCGCCTGCATCCAGCTGGAGGGCGGGCTCGCGCCGTCGCAGGTCGGCATCGGCACGCCGGCGTCGACGCGGGGCGCCGGGTCCGGCTACGTCTCGCCGTCCGTGGTGAACAAAGCCCTCGACTGCCTGGCCAAGGGCACCAACTGCGGCTCCTTCAAGCCGTCGAAGACCTACCCGGGCATCCGTGGCGCCATGACCTGGTCCACCAACTGGGACGCGGCCAACGGCAACGCGTGGTCCAACGCCGTGGGGCCGCACGTACACGGTCTCCCGTAGCACCAACGGCCGCCCGTAGCGCTAGAAGAAGCTGCCCCAGTCCTGGTCCGCGATCTGCTTGACGCACAGGATCAGGAACAGCAGGCCCGCGACCGCCAGCATGCCGTTGCTCAGCCAGCCGTTGCGCCACTCGGCCGGAGTGCGCGAGGAGTTGAGGAGCCAGATCAGGGTCAGGGCGAGGAACGGCATGAAGGCGGCGCCCAGCACTCCGTAGATGATGATCAGGCGGAACGGCTGGCCCTCGAAGAGCAGGATCATGGGCGGGAACGTGAGCCACAGCAGGTACGCGCGGAACGGCACCGACTTCTCGCGGGCGCCGGAGGCGACCTCCTCGCCGGTCAGGGCGGTGCTGGCGGCGCCCGCCTTCGCCTTCCGGTAGCGCTCCACGAAGTCCGCGAACATCAGGCTCACGCCGTGCCAGACGCCGATCAGGGACGTGAAGGAGGTGGCGAAGAAGCCGATCAGGAACAGCTTGGCGGTGGCGTTCCCGTACTCCTTCTCCAGGATGTCGGAGAGCTGCACGAGGCCCTTGTCGCCGCTGGCGATCGCGACGTTCGAGGAGTGCAGCATCTCGGCGCCGACGAAGAGCATCGCCACGACGAACACGCCGGTCGTGATGTACGCGACGCGGTTGTCGAGGCGCATCACCTTCATCCAGCCCGAGTTCGTCCAGCCCTTGGCGTTGACCCAGTAACCGTACGCCGCGAGCGTGATGGTGCCGCCGACGCCGCCGATCAGGCCGAGCGTGTTGAGGATCGAGTCCTTCTCGTCCGGTACGACGGGCAGCAGGCCCGCGAAGGCGTCGGCGAGGTTCGGGGTGACGCGGATCGCCAGGTAGACGGTGACGACGAACATGACGCCGACCAGGATCGTCATGACCTTCTCGAACACGTCGTACTTGTTGAACCAGACGAAGGCCAGGCCGACGAGCCCGGTGAGGATCGCCCACCACTTGAGGTCCATGACGTCCGGGAACAGCGCCTGCAGCGGCAGCCCCGACGACGACATCGCGGCCGCGCCGTACACGAAGCCCCAGATCACGACGTACACGACGAAGAACCACGTCGTCCAGCGGCCGAGGCTCGACCAGCCGTCGAACAGGGTGCGGCCCGTCGACAGATGCCAGCGGCCGGCCGCCTCCGCGAGGGAGATCTTCACGACGCAGCCGATGACGGCGGCCCACAGCAGCGTGTATCCGAAGTTGCTGCCCGCGATGAGCGTGGCGACGAGGTCGCCCGCACCGACGCCGGTCGCGGCGACGACGATGCCGGGACCGATGTACTTCCAACTGGACTTGCGGGGCGCCGCGGCGTCGTCCCCGGCTGTGCTGGGTCCACCTTTGGTTTCGGCCATGCGATCAAGAAAGCGCAAAGACCCCTGGTGCACAAGGGGTGCGTAGGCACGTGCGCAGGGACGCGCGGATGAGGGGCCAGGGACGGCTCAAAGGAGCCATTGACCGGAGCATGCCATGCCGCGACCATGGGGCCGCACGGCCTGCCCACCCGGCACCCGTGCACCCGAGTCACCCGCACCTCACATGCGTCGCAGTGCACCACCCCCCACCCCCACAGGAGCATTCATGCGACTTCGCATCCGCGGAAAGAGATCAGCGGCCCTCGCGGCCGTGCTCGCGCTCGCGGTCGCGGCGCCCATCAGCGCCACCGCGTCCGACTCCTCGTCGCCCTCGGCCAAGAAGGCCGCACAGCGGGCGGCGGCCGCCACCGCGGCCGACGAGGACGTCCGCCAGTACTCCATACCGGGTCCCTCGACCCCCGCCGCGCGCACGGCGGTCGCCGCCACCGGCGTGTCCATCGACGAGGCCGACGACCACGCGGTCGTCGTCACGGCGGACGCCGCCCAGGCCAAGAAGCTGCGCGCGCTCGGCTACACGCTGAAGGTGCTGCCCGCGCCGCCGGCCCGCACCGACGGCAAGCGCGCCGAGGTGCGGGACTTCCCGCCCGCCGACTCCCGCTACCACAACTACGCGGAGATGACCGCGGAGATCGACCAGCGGCTCCAGCAGTACCCGGGCCTGATGAGCAAGCGCGTGATCGGCAAGTCGTACCAGGGCCGCGACATCGTCGCCATCAAGATCAGCGACAACGTCGGCACGGACGAGGCCGAGCCCGAGGTCCTCTTCACCCACCACCAGCACGCCCGTGAGCACCTGACGGTGGAGATGGCCCTGTATCTGCTGCGCGAGCTGGGCTCCGGCTACGCGGCCGACGCCCGCATCAAGAAGATGCTCGACTCGCGCGAGATCTGGATCGTGCCGGACATGAACCCCGACGGCGGCGAGTACGACATCGCCACCGGCTCCTACCGGAGCTGGCGCAAGAACCGCCAGCCCAACTCCGGTTCGGCCAACGTCGGCACCGACATGAACCGCAACTGGGCCTTCAAGTGGGGCTGCTGCGGCGGTTCCTCCGGCTCCACGGGCTCCGAGACCTACCGCGGCACGCGGGCCGAGTCGGCCCCCGAGGTCAAGGTCGTCGCGGACTTCGTACGCAGCCGGGTCGTCGGCGGCAAGCAGCAGATCAAGGCCGCGATCGACTTCCACACGTACAGCGAGCTGATCCTGTGGCCGTACGGCTACACCTACGCCGACACCGCTCCCGGCCTCACCCAGGACGACCGCGACGCCCACGCCACCGTCGGCCGGAAGATGGCCGCGAGCAACGGCTACACCCCCGAGCAGGCCAGCGACCTCTACATCACCGACGGCTCCATCGACGACTGGCTGTGGGGCGACCAGAAGATCTTCAGCTACACCTTCGAGATGTACCCGCGCTCCGGCGGCGGCGGTTTCTACCCGCCCGACGAGGTCATCGAACGCGAGACGTCCCGCAACAAGGACGCGGTGCTGCAGTTGCTGGAGAACTCGGACTGCATGTATCGGTCCATCGGGAAGGAGCAGCAGTACTGCTCCGGTAGCTGACGGTGGTTGACGGCAGCCAGGGCTACACGGCACGGCGAGGGGTGTCTTCTTGACGGCCTCTCGCCGTGTCGAGCCGAATCAGCCGAAGCGCGGTGATCACTCACAGGGGGTGAATCCGGGCGTCCGGCGCATATCCGTGCAGGCAGAGCGCAGTCTCTCCGCGAATGAACCGACGAGCGGACCGCCCGCTCACCGGGTGGAGAGGAAGCCCTCTGTGGCCACTGTGAATTCGATCGTCTCGAAGTTCGACCTGTCCGACCTGACCGAGCCGACCGACCTGACCGACCTGACCGGCTCGATGGCGACCCATCTGCCGCCGCGTTCCTCGCGGCGCACCACTGCCTTCGCCGTCGGCGGGGTTCTGACCGGCGCCCTGCTGGCCCTGGCAGCGTGCGCCGTCAAGGTGGCCAATGCCAACCACCTCGTCCACGAAAGGCGTTGCGGCGACGTCCGTATCTCTCGTGCGCTGGAGCGCCTCCGCGACGTCCTCCCACGCCGCCGCTGAGCGGCACCCGGCAGGAGTCGGGGTATCCGGCAAGCCGGACGCCGGTTACCCCGACTCCGTGGCGATGAGTTTCTCCCGCCCGGAGAGTCTCACCACCGTTGTCGCCAATCCAGGTGTCGCCAACCCAGGAGGAACACGTGGCTCAGCAGCTACTGAGGGTCCAGAACTTCAACGTCTCCAGTGACGGGATCGGGGCCGGTGAGGACCAGACCCTTGAGCACCCGTTCGGCCACGCCATCGATCCCGGGAAGCTGTTCGCCTGGGCGGGTGCCACCGCGAGCTGGCCCATGCGTACGGACCCTGGCGGGAGCCGTGGCCTCGACGACTACCTCACGCGGGATTACGACCGCAACATCGGCGCCGAGATCATGGGCCGCAACAAGTTCGGGCCCCTGCGCGGGCCTTGGAACGACCATGAGTGGCGCGGCTGGTGGGGGGACGAGCCCCCGTTCCGGACCCCGGTGTTCGTCCTGACGCACCACAAGCGTCCTTCGTTCACGCTGTCCGACACCACGTTCCACTTCGTGGACGGCGACCCGGCCGCCGTCCTGGCGCAGGCGCGGGAGGCGGCTCAGGGCAAGGACGTCCGGCTCGGCGGCGGGGTCACCACCATCCGGGAGTTCCTCGACGCCGACCTCGTCGACACCATGCACGTGGCGGTCTCGCCGGTGAAGCTCGGGGCCGGACTGCGACTCTGGGAGTCCCCCGACGAACTGCTCGACCGGTTCCATCTCGACGTCGTGCCCAGCCCGAGCGGCGTGACACACCATCTGTTCTGGCGGAAGTGTCGTCCGTGAAGGCGGAGTTCGACCTGTCTAGCCCGACGCGGCGCGGACCTGGGTGGCCGGCGGCATCCCGGCCCCCGTCTCCGGGCGGTCCCCGGCCAGCAGCCAGCCGCCGGAGTCCGTGCGCTCGAAGGTGAGGGTGTGGGACAGCGCGTACTCCTCGGTCGGGGCGTCGGCCTGGTCGGCCGGGGGGAGGAGGTCGGTGTCCTCCATGACCTCGAGGGTGACGGTGTCGCCCCGCCTCGTCGCCGCCCGCGCGACGGTGTCGACCTGCGCGCGCCCGTAGCCGCCGTCGACGCGCTGGAGTTGGCGGCCGCTCTCGGCGAGTTTGCCGAGGTCGTGGGCGGTTCGGCGGGCGAAGGCGGGTGTCAGGTGCGCGGGTGGCGGCAGCGGGCCGGTGTCGCGGGCCACCGCGGTCACCGCGTCGGCCCGGCGCTGGAGGTACGCGTCGGCGATCGCCGTCAGCCGCGCCGTCTCCGCCCGCGGGAGGCGGTCCCCGCCGTCGGCCCCGCCCCCGGAGCACGCCGCGAGCAGCGGCGCGCACAGCAGGGCGGCAGCCGCTCCCAGCACCCACCCGCCCGGCGAACTCCACAGCCGTCGCCTCAGTTGCCGCCCCCGCGCCATGAAACCCCTCCCCCGGTCCCCCAATACGCCCACTGTATGCGGCAGTTAGGGCACCCGACCCGACAGCCGGGCTCCCCATCGGCGTACGTACGAGGACGAGGCCCCTCTACCATGATTCATTCGCAGTGCTCCGGCCTTCAGGCCGGAGGTGAAGCGAATCTCGTGACCGTGCCGCGGAGCGGCACGGAAACAGGAGGCCGCAGGCGCGGAGCGGCTGTACTCGCGTCCCGGCGAAGACGGAGAACGCTCCCGGTCCGTCGGGGGCCGGGATGAGGCAGGGAACACATGTTCCCTGTTCCCGCGTGTGTGCCCTGTTCGTACGATCAGCGGCATGCAGCTCCGGTACGCGTTTCGCCTGTACCCGGAGCCCGGCCAAGCCCGTGCGCTGGCGCGGGCGTTCGGGTGCGCCCGCGTCGTCTACAACGACGCCGTGCGCGCCCGCCGTGACGCCCACGCCGAGAACCTTCCCTACCCCTCGCTTGGCCTGCTCTCCCGAGCGCTGGTCACCGAGGCGAAGAAGCGCCCGGAACGAGCGTGGCTCGCGGAGGTCTCCTCCGTGGTGCTCCAGCAGTCCTTGCGTGACGTTGAGTCGGCGTACCGCAATCTCTTCGCCTCGCTCAAGGGCGACCGCAAGGGAGCGAAGACCGGACACGCAGCGCATGCCCGCCACCGACCAGAGCACCGGCATCGACCTCGGCCTCACCCACTTCGCCGTCCTGTCCGACGGCACGAAGATCGACTCACCGCGGTTCCTGCGCCGCGCGGAGAAGAAGCTCAAGAAGGCCCAGCAGGACCTGTCCCGCAAGCAGAAGAGATCCAAGAACCGCGAGAAGGCCCGCCGGAGGGTGGCGCGCACCCACGCCCAAGTGGCCGACGCCCGCCGCGAGTTCCTCCACCGGTTGTCCACAAAGCTGATGCGCGAGAACCAAGCGATCGCAGTGGAAGACCTGACGGTGAGCGGACTCGCCCGCACCAGGCTGGCGAAATCGGTGCACGACGCGGGCTGGGGCTCATTCCTCGCGATGCTCGACTACAAAGCCCGCCGGTACGGGCGCACCCTGATCACGATCGGCCGATTCGAGCCGACCAGCCAGATCTGCTCCGTCTGCGGGCACCACGACGGGCCCAAACCCCTGCACATCCGGGAGTGGACCTGCCCCGCCTGCGGCACCGTCCACGACCGCGACACCAACGCCGCTCGTAACGTCAAAATGGCCGCCGGACTGGCGGTATCAGCCTGCGGAGCGCCGGTAGGACCAGAACCCGTTCTGGCACAGCGCGAAGAAACAGGAAGCCACGGAACCCCCACCGGTGACCGTGCCGCGTAGCGGCACAGCAACCGGCAGGGACGGCCAAAATCCCCACCCCTCAGGGTGCGGAGCAAGTCAAACGAACAGGCTCACCACCGCCGCCACCGCGAACCCCGCCACCGAGAGGACCGACTCCAGGACCGTCCAGGTCTTGAGGGTGTCGCGTTCCGAGATGCCGAAGTACTTCGCGACCATCCAGAAGCCGCCGTCGTTGACGTGCGAGGCGAAGATGGAGCCCGCGGAGATGGCCATGATGACCAGGGCCGTGAAGGCGTTGGAGTAGTCGCCCTCGGCGAGGAGGGGGGCGACGATGCCCGCGGTCGTGACGATCGCGACCGTCGCCGAGCCCTGGGCCACGCGCAGGACGACGGAGATCAGATAGGCCAGGACGATGATGGGCAGGCCGACGTCGTGGAAGGTGTCGGAGAGGGCCTGGGCGACACCGCTGCCCTTGAGGACCGCGCCGAAGATACCGCCCGCGCCGACCACCAGGAGGATGTTGCCGACCGGCTTCAGGGATGAGGTCGACACCGTTTCCAGGGACTTGCGGGACCAGCCGCGGCGGATGCCGAGCAGGTAGTACGCCATCATCAGGGCGATCGTCAGGGCGACGAAGGGGTTGCCGAAGAACTCGATGACCGAGCGGGCGGTGGACGGGTCGAAGGCGATGGAGGAGAACGTCGCCAGGAGGATCAGGACCAGCGGCGTGCCGATGATGAGGAAGACGGTCGCGAGCGGGACCGGCTTCTCCTGGGGCTCACGGCCCGCCGCCCGCTGCTCGGCGGCCACCGCCGCCTTCGCCTCCGCCGCCGCCTCGACCATGTCCTGCGGCACGGCCACGAAGATGCGCTTGCCGATCCACGCCGAGAAGACCCAGGCGGCGAGGACGGCCGGGGCGCCGCAGACGATGCCCATGAGGATGACCCAGCCGAGGTCGACCTTCAGCAGGCCCGCCGCCGCCACCGGTCCGGGGTGCGGGGGCAGGAACGCGTGGGTCATCGACAGGCCCGCGAGCAGCGGCAGGCAGTAGAGCAGGATCGACTTGCCGCTGCGCTTGGCGGCGGCGTACACGATGGGCGCGAGGACGAAGATGCCCACGTCGAAGAAGACCGGGATGCCGAAGATCAGGCCCGTCAGGCCCATGGCCAGGGGGGCGCGCTTCTCGCCGAAGAGGCCGAGCAGGCGCGAGGCCAGGACTTCCGCGCCGCCGGACACTTCGAGGATCGCGCCGAGCATCGTGCCGAGGCCGATGATGATCGCCACATGGCCGAGGATGCCGCCCATGCCGGACTCGATGAGCGAGACGGCGTCCGACTTCTGGACGGTGCCGAAGAGTTCGGTGACCGACAGGCCGGCCGCCAGGCCGACGGCTATGGAGACCGCGAGGAGCGCGACGAACGGCTGCAGCCTGACTTTGATGATCAGGAAGAGGAGAAGGAGGATGCCGAGGGCCGCGACGGTCAGCAGGCCCGCCGTGCCGTCGATCAGGGCCATCAGGCCGCCGGTGTGGGGCGGGACCTCTGGTGGTGGGGCGGTGGCCGCGAGCATCGCGGAGGGGGACGGGGACATCGTTGACCTCGTACTCGTACTCGTACGTGTAAGTGCATGGGGCTTTCTGAGCAGGGGGGATCGCGGCGCGGCGGCCCGGGGGGTGTCGGGCGCCGCGCCGTGACGACGTGCGGCTTGCGTGCGGGGGTGGGGCGGCAATCAGCCGCGTACGACCGTCAGCCGAGTACGGCCAGCGCGTCGATCTCGATGAGCAGGCCCTTGGGCAGGCCGACGTACACCGTGGTGCGGGCGGACGCCGGGGCCTTGAGGCCCTGCTCCTCGAAGTACTGGTTGTAGATCTCGTTCATCTCCGCGAAGTGGTCCACCTCAGTGAGGTAGACGCGCATCATCATCACGTCGTCCCAGGTGGCGCCGCCCTCTTCGAGGATCGCCTTGACGTTGGCGAAGGTCTGCAGGGTCTGCTCGCGCAGGGTGGGGCCCGCCGGGGTCGGCGCCTTGCCCTCCTCGGCGGGCAGGAAGCCGACCTGGCCCGCGACCTGGAGGATGTTGCCCTTCTTGACGCCGTGCGAGAACTTCGCGGGCGGGGCGGTGTGCGTGGCGGGGGTGATGGCGGTCTTCTCGCTCATGAGCTTGCCTTCTCGGTAGGGGTGTTCACAGGGCGTTCCGGGCGTCCGGTACGGCGCCCGAGTACTCCCTGCTGATGGCCTCCGCCGTGCGCCGCACCAGCGGAAGGAGTCTGAGGAGTTCCTCGGCCGTGACGACGACGTTCGGCGCGGACACCGACATGGCCGCGACGACCCGGCCGTCCGCGCCCCGGATGGGCGCGCCGACGCAGTTGATGGACTCCTCGTGGCCGCCGAGGTCGGTGGCCCAGCCCTGTTCGCGCACCAGCGCCAGTTCCTTGAGGAAGGCGGCGGCGTTGGGTGTCGAACGGGACGTGTACGCGGGATAGTCGAGCTTCTCCGCGACGGCGCGCCGCTCGGCCTCGGGGAAGTCGGCGAGCAGCAGCTTGGCGACGGCGGCGACGGTGATCGCGACGGGCTTGCCGATGCGCGAGTACATCCGTACCGGGTAGCGGCTCTCGACCTTGTCGATGTAGAGGACTTCCTGCTCCTCGTACACCGCGAGGTGGACGGTGTGCCCGCACTTCTCGTTGAGCGCGAGGAGGTGGGGGTGCGCGATCTCGCGTACGTCGAGGTTCTCGACGGCTTCCTGCGCGAGGGCGAAGAGCCGGGCGCCCAGGCGGTAGCGCTGGTCGGACTGGCGGAAGACCAGGCCGTGTTCGTGCAGGGTGCGCAGCAGGCGCAGGGCCGTGGACTTGTGGACGCCGAGGCGGTCGGCGACCTGGCCGAGGTCGGCGGGGCCCTCGGCGAGCAGCGGCAGGATGGACAGGGCTCGGTCGACGGTCTGGCTCATGACGTACGTACCTCCTCGGAGGCCGCGGCTGTGGTCCGGGCAGGGTGGTCGGCCGTCCAGCCGGGGCCGAGCCGCAGTCTCTCCCAGGCGGGGGCGTCCAGGGCGGCGAGCGCGTCGGCGTGGTCGCGGGAGGGCGGCGTCGCGAGGTCGCCGGGGACGGTGAGGGCGGCGGCGGCCATGAGGTGGCCGTGCCGGAGGCGGCGCTCGGCGGACAGGCCGCGCAGGGTCGCGGAGAGGAACCCGGCGGCGAAGGCGTCGCCGGCCCCGACGGGCGCGACGACGTCGACGCGCAGGGCCGGCACGAAGGTGATGGTGTCGCGGCCGGTGGCGTGGTCGGCGGCGAAGACCGTGGCGCCGTGCGCGCCCTGCTTGACGACGAGCACGGCGGGCTCGGGCAGCGCCGCGCGCAGGGCGGCCGGGCCGCCGGTGACGCCCCAGGCGGTCGCGGCCTCGTCCTCGCCGACGAAGACGAGGTCGGCGCCGCGCGCGAGATCGAGCAGCACCTCGGCGCCGTCGCCGTCGCCGTCCCGCCACAGTCGCGGCCGGTGGTTGACGTCGAAGGAGACCAGCGAGCGGCGGCCGGGCTTGCGGTCGCACAGGTCGCGGACGAGGGCGAGGCAGTCGGCGGAGAGGGCGGGCGTGATGCCGGAGAGGTGCAGCAGCCGCCCCGACCACAGGGCGTCGGGCGGCATGGTCGCGGGCGACATCGCGGAGGCGGCGGAGCCCGCGCGGTAGTAGACGACCTCGTGGGCGTCGGTTTCGCGGTCGTCGGCGGTGCGGAAGTAGATGCCGGTGGGGCGGTGCGGGTCGCGGCCGACGGCGGAGGTGTCCACGCCGTACCGCCCGATCGCCTCGACCAGGTGGTCCCCGAACCCGTCGGCGCCGACGCGGCTGACCCAGCGGGTGCGGTGCCCCGCGGCGGCCAGGGCGCAGGCGACGTTGGACTCGGCGCCGCCGATGCCGCGCTCGAAGGACGGCACGTCGGCGAGCCGGCCCGGGCGCGACGGCAGGAAGGTCACCATGGACTCGCCGAGCGCCACCACGTCGGTGTCCAGGGAGTTCGCGTCTCCGCCGCCGCCTGCTCGGGTCACGTCGGTGTCAGCCTCTCGCTCGCTTCTCTCGCGCTCCGGATCCGTTGACCCGGCGTTGGCTCGGATGTTAGACAGCAGTAAGCGACATACGCAATGAACGTTGCATATTCTGCAACGCGCTCGTTGGAGGGCGTTGCGCCGGGACCGAACAGCCGAGGAGGCGCCTCATGGCCGCCGAGAAGCCCGCCCCCGCCGACCGCCGCACGAGCGCCCTCGCGCGGCTGGCCGACGAGCGGATCGACCACCGCTTCAAGGCGCTCCCGCCGGACGCCGCCGGCCTGACGGTCGGTGAGCTGGCCGCCGAGCGCCGCAACCTGTTCACCGGCGGCTTCACCACGCCCGTCCTCGCCCTGTCCGCCGAGCGCCTGGAGCACAACCTCGCGCTCATGGAGGAGTACGCGACCCGCCACTCCCTCGCCTTCGCGCCGCACGGCAAGACGTCGATGGCGCCCCAGCTCTTCGAGCGGCAGCTCGCGCACGGCGCGTGGGGCATCACCCTCGCGGTCCCCCACCAGGTGCGCGTGGCGCGGGAGTTCGGCATCGAGCGGATCTTCCTCGCCAATGAGGTCGTCGACGCGGCGGCGCTGCGCTGGCTCGCCGCCGAGCTCGACTCCGACCCCGGGTTCCGCTTCATCTGCTACGTCGACTCGGTACGCGGCGTGGAACTGATGGACGCGGCCCTCCGCTCGGCGGGCGCGCGCCGCCCCGTCGACGTGGTCGTCGAACTCGCCGCCGGTGACGGCGCCCGCACCGGCGCCCGCACCGAGGCCGACTGCGCGGCCGTCGCCGACGCGGTCGCCGCCGTGGGGACGCTGCGGCTCGTCGGGGTCGCCGGGTACGAGGGCGAGGTGCCGGACGCCACGCCCGAGCGGGTGCACGCGTGGCTGCGGCGGCTCACCGCGCTCGCCGCGGAGTTCGACGCGGCGGGGCGGTTCAAGTCCGGCGCCGTTCCCGGTGCCGTCGACGAGATCGTGGTCAGCGCGGGCGGCTCCGCGTGGTTCGACGCGGTGGCCGACGAGTTCGCCGCCCTGCCTCAACTGTCGCTTCCCGTGCTGAAGTTGCTCCGTTCCGGTGCGTACGTCTCGCACGACGACGGGCACTACAAGGCGCTCACGCCCTTCAACCGCGTGCCCGAGGAGGGGGCCCTGCATCCCGCCTTCCGGCTGTGGGCGCAGGTCGTGTCCCGGCCCACGCCCGAGCAGGCGTTCGTCAACGCCGGGAAGCGGGACGCGGCGTACGACCTCCACCTGCCGGCGGCGCAGGTTGTCCGTCGGGCCGACGGGACGGAGGTGGCTGCCGAGGGGGTCGACGTGACCGGGCTCTCCGATCAGCATGGGTGGCTGCGGGTCGCCTCGGGCGCCGAGGTGGAGGTCGGGGACTGGGTGGGGCTCGGGCTCTCCCATCCCTGTACGTCCTTCGACAAGTGGCAGTTGATCCCTCTCGTCGAGGCGGACGGGACGGTCACGGATTACGTCCGCACGTATTTCTGACCGCTTGCGCGACACCCCAACCCCGCCCCTTCCCGTAACCAGGGGGCTCCGCCCCGGTCTGGGGGCAGAGCCCCCAGTTTCGGGAAGGGGTGGGGTTGGGGAGCCCCCGGCAGGGCCCCACCCGCACCCCAGAGAGGCACCCCATGGACCTGCTCATCCGCGGCGCCCGCGTCATCGACGGCACGGGCGACGCCTCGTACAGAGCCGACGTAGGCATAACAGGCGGCCGCGTCGCCGAGATCCGGCGGGAGGGCGAGGGCCCCCGGCCGACGGGCGCGAGGACGATCGAGGCGGACGGCCTCGCCCTGGCGCCGGGCTTCATCGACATGCACGCCCACAGCGACCTCGCACTGCTCCGCGACCCGGACCACAGCGCGAAGGCGGCCCAGGGCGTCACCCTGGAAGTCATCGGCCAGGACGGCCTGTCGTACGCCCCGGTGGACGACCGCACCCTCGCCGAGGTCCGCCGGGCCATCACGGGCTGGAACGGCGACGGGAGCGACATCGACTTCGACTGGCGCACCGTCGGCGAGTACCTGGACCGCCTGGACCGGGCGCACGGCGGCCGCGGCATCGCGGTGAACGCGGCCTACCTGATCCCGCAGGGCACGGTCCGGATGTACGCGGTGGGCTGGGACGACCGCGAGGCGACGCCGGCCGAGCTGGAGCGGATGAAGCGGCTCGTGGCCGAGGGCATGGAGCAGGGCGCGGTCGGCATGTCGTCGGGGCTGACGTACACGCCGGGCATGTACGCCAAGGACGCCGAACTCACCGAGCTGTGCCGGGTGGTGGCGGCGTACGACGGCTACTACTGCCCCCACCACCGCAGTTACGGCGCCGGCGCGCTGGCGGCGTACGAGGAGATGGTGGAGCTGACGCGCTCCGCGAACTGCCCCCTCCATCTCGCCCACGCCACCATGAACTTCGGCGTGAACAAGGGCAGGGCACCCGACCTGCTCGCGCTGCTCGACGACGCGCTGGCCGCCGGGGCCGACATCACCCTCGACACGTACCCGTACACGCCCGGCTGCACGACGCTCGTGGCGATGCTGCCGAGCTGGGCGAGCGAGGGCGGGCCCGACGCGATTCTGTCCCGTCTCCAGGACGACGGGACGGCCGCGCGGATCCGGCACCACATGGAGGTCGTCGGCGCGGACGGATGCCACGGCGTGCCGATCGAGTGGGACACGATCGAGATCTCCGGCGTCTCCGACCCCGGGCTCGCCTCCTGCGTGGGCAAGACGATCCAGCAGTCGGCCGACATGCGCGGCGAGGAGCCGTGGGTGACGGCACGGCGGCTGCTGATCAACGACCGGCTCGGCTCGACGATCCTGCAGCACGTCGGCCACGAGGAGAACGTGCGGGCGATCATGCGGCACCGCGTCCACACCGGCGGCAGCGACGGCATCCTCCAGGGCTTCAAGCCGCATCCGCGGGCGTACGGCACCTTCCCGCAGTATCTGGGCAAGTACGTACGGGAGTTGGGGGTGCTGTCCCTGGAGGAGTGCGTCGCGCACCTCACCTCGCGGCCCGCGGCCCGGCTGCGGCTGCCCGACCGCGGCCTCGTCCGCGAGGGCTACCGCGCCGACCTCGTCCTCTTCGACCCGGACACGGTCGCGGCGGGCTCGTCCTTCGAGGCACCGCGCACGCTCCCGGTCGGCATCCCGCACGTCCTCGTCGACGGGAAGCCGGTGATCGAGGACGGCCGGCGCACGGACGTCCTCGCGGGACGCGCCGTGCGCCGGACCGCCTGAGCCACCGGGGGGTGGGTCAGGGCTTGGGCAGCGTGCAGCCCGGACGGTTCAGGTCGATCTTGTTGCCCGCGCCGACGCACGGGACGATGGTGTAGGTCTGCTGGCCGTAGTTGATGCCCTGGCGGACGGTCACCTTGCCGTTCTCGTCCACCTCGCACGGGTTGTTGTCGGTGCAGCGCCCGCCGTCCTCATTGCCGGTGTTGTTGACGGCGACGACCTTGCCGGTCGCGTCGTCGATCACCGGCGAGCCGGACGTGCCGCCGATCGTCTGGCACGCGGAGGTGTAGCGGACCGAGTCCTTCCAGGTCCAGCGGCCTTCCTTCAGCCGGTACGCGAAGCCGTCGATGTTGCACTTGTACATCCGCTTCCAGTAGCCGGACGCGACCGTGATGGCCTTGCCCTGCGCCGGGCGCGCGGAGTCGAGTTCGAGGGCCTTGATGCCGTACCGGCTCTCGATGTCCTTGTACGTGCTGGTCAGCTGGTAGAGCGAGACGTCCGTGTCGGTCATCGTGCCGTACGCGATCTTGCTGGCACGCACGGTGCCCGCGTTGCCGCCGCTCGCGTTCAGGAGCGTGAAGCTGCGGGTGGACGCGCGGTCGACGATGACCTGTCCTGGCGCCGGGAAGCCGGTCTCCAGGCAGTGCCCGTTGGACATCACGAGCGCGGGGTCGGTCGGCTGCGAGGACGGTACGCGGACGACGGAGCCGGAACAGTTGCTGAGCGCCACGGTCCCGGCGAAGGTCACGGCCTTGGCCTTCGCCTTGGCCGCGGGCTGCACGGCCGCCGTCTGCTTGTCGGGCGCGGGCGCGTCACTGCTCACGGCCGCCGCGGGCACGCTCGCCGCGCCGATGAGTACGGCGGCGAGCGCGGCTCCGACGAGAGGCTTGTTCATGTGGGGGTCCCCTCTGGATGACTAAGTAACCGAAGGTCCTTCGGTTTTGTCATGCGCATTGTTGGGGCAGTCGGGCACCACCACAAGACCGCGTACAGCCAAGTCCCACCCGAGGGATGTACGGCAAGGGGCGCGGGGAACTGCGCGACCAGCCCAGAACAACCCGCACCCGCCTACCGGCCGAAGTGACCGAGCTCTCCCCGCGAAAGGCGCCCCCGCCCGAGTACGCTCGGGGGATGCAGGTGATCCAGTCGACCAAGCTCGCCAACGTCTGTTACGAGATCCGGGGCCCGGTCCTCGAGGAGGCGATGCGGCTGGAGGCCGCAGGCCACCGCATCCTCAAGCTCAACACCGGCAACCCCGCAGCCTTCGGCTTCGAGTGCCCGCCGGAGATCCTGGAGGACATCCTCCGCAACGTCGGCGACGCGCACGGGTACGGCGACGCGAAGGGCCTGCTCGCGGCGCGCCGCGCGGTCGTGATGCACAACCAGACGCTCGGCATCGAGACCGACGTCGAGCACGTCTTCATCGGCAACGGCGTCTCCGAGCTGATCGTGATGGCCATGCAGGGCCTGCTCGACGACGGCGACGAGGTGCTCGTACCCGCGCCGGACTACCCGCTGTGGACCGCCGCGGTCTCCCTCTCCGGCGGCACCGCCGTGCACTACCGCTGCGACGAGCAGGCGGACTGGATGCCGGACCTCGCCGACATCGAGCGCAAGATCACCGACCGCACCAAGGCGCTCGTGATCATCAACCCGAACAACCCGACCGGCGCGGTGTACGACGAGGCGATGGTCCGCGCCCTGACCGACATCGCCCGCCGCCACAACCTCCTGGTCTGCTCGGACGAGATCTACGACAAGATCCTGTACGACGGCGCGACGCACACGCCGACCGCCGCCGTCGCCCCGGACCTGCTCACGCTCACCTTCAACGGCATGTCGAAGGCGTATCGCGTGGCCGGTTACCGCGTCGGCTGGATGTCCGTCTCCGGGCCGAAGGCGCACGCCGCCTCGTACATCGAGGGCCTGACGATCCTGGCGAACATGCGCCTGTGCGCGAACATGCCGGGACAGCACGGCGTCGTCGCCGCGCTCACCGGGCGGCAGACCATCGGCGACCTGGTCCTGCCGGGCGGGCGGCTGCTCGAACAGCGCGACGCGGCGTACGACCTGCTGACTCAGATCCCCGGCGTGACCTGCGTCAAGCCCAAGGGCTCGCTGTATCTCTTCCCGCGCCTCGACCCGAAGGTCTTCAAGGTCAAGGACGACCGGCAGCTGGTCCTCGACCTGCTCCGCGCCGAGAAGATCATGGTGGTCCACGGCACGGGCTTCAACTGGCCGGAGCCCGACCACTTCCGGATCGTGACGCTGCCGACGGCGTCGGATCTGACGGAGGCGGTCACCCGGATCGGAACGTTCCTGGACGGCTACAGCCAGCCGTAGGTCTCCGCGGTCTCCGCCAAGGCTTCAGTCAACTTTAGACAGAATCTAATGTAGGATGGCTTTCAAGCAACCCGCTTGGAGGCCATCCCATGTACGAGCCGATCCGCACCAAGTCGGTCCATGCCCTGGCCGACCCGGGCGACTTCCCGCACCGCTCCCGCGAGGAGGAGCTGGACATCCAGCTCGCCGGTCACCTCGCCGCGTTGCTCGCCGTGACCGACGAGCTGCGTGCCCTGTCCGCCGAGCCCGGTCTGGACGCGGCCGCCGAACAGCTTGCCGCGCAGGTGGCGCGGCTGCGCGGGGGGCTGCCGCCGGTCCGCGCCTCGGTCGCCACCGCCATCCACGAGCCGCATGTGGCCGCGCTGCATCAGCGCGCGCATGCCCTGGCGGGGCGGGCGCTGGTGGTGGCCGCGTCCCGCGCGGACACCGGCGCGGCGATTCTGGCGGCCCGCCGCATGGAGGCCCATGCGGAGGCCGCCCACTTGGTTCCCGCCGCCTAGCCCTATGGGGGCTGCGCCCCCTCTCCCCCCTTTTCGGCCCTGCCCTCCGGGCCTCGTCCTCAAACGCCGGACGGGCTGATACCTCGCCGGACTGTTCCGGTAGGTAGTAAGGGCGGGCGGGTGGGAAAAAACCGCGCCGCAGGCGCGGTGTCCCCCCACCGCGCCGCAGCGGAGAATCGAAGGCTCAGCCCAGGCGGGCGACCAGCGCGCGGTATTCGTCCCACAGCTCCTTCGGGGTGTGGTCCCCGAAGGTGTTGAGGTGCTCGGGCACGAGCGCAGCCTCCTCGCGCCAGACCTCCTTGTCGACCGTGAGCAGGAACTCCAGGTCGGCGGCGGGCAGTTCGAGGCCGTCGGTGTCGAGGGACTCCGGCGTCGGGAGGACGCCGATCGGGGTCTCGACGCCGTCCGCACGGCCGTCGAGGCGGTCCACGATCCACTTCAGGACGCGGCTGTTCTCACCGAAGCCGGGCCAGACGAACTTCCCGGCCTCGTTCTTCCGGAACCAGTTCACGTAGTAGATCTTCGGCAGCTTCGCGGCATCCTTGTCCGCGCCGACCTTCACCCAATGGGCCATGTAGTCGCCCATGTTGTAGCCGCAGAACGGCAGCATCGCGAACGGGTCGCGGCGCAGCTCGCCGACCTTGCCCTCGGCCGCGGCGGTCTTCTCGGAGGCGACGTTCGCGCCGAGGAAGACGCCGTGGTTCCAGTCGAAGGACTCGGTGACCAGCGGCACGGCGGAGGCGCGGCGGCCGCCGAAGAGGATCGCCGAGATCGGCACGCCCTTGGGGTCCTCCCACTCGGGCGCGATGATCGGGCACTGGGAGGCGGGGACCGTGAAGCGGGCGTTCGGGTGGGCGGCCGGGGTCTCCGAGTCCGGCGTCCAGTCGTTGCCCTTCCAGTCCGTGAGGTGCTTGGGCTGCTCCTCGGTCATGCCCTCCCACCAGATGTCGTTGTCGTCGGTGAGGGCGACGTTGGTGAAGACCGAGTTGCCCCAGAGCGTCTTCATCGCGTTGGCGTTGGTGTGCTCGCCGGTGCCGGGCGCGACGCCGAAGAAGCCCGCCTCGGGGTTGATCGCGTAGAGGCGGCCGTCCTCGCCGAACCGCATCCAGGCGATGTCGTCGCCGATGGTCTCGACGGTCCAGCCGGAGATCGTGGGCTCCAGCATGGCGAGGTTCGTCTTGCCGCAGGCCGACGGGAAGGCGGCGGCGACGTACTTGGACTCACCGGTGGGCGGGGTGAGCTTCAGGATCAGCATGTGCTCGGCGAGCCAGCCCTCGTCGCGCGCCATGACGGACGCGATGCGCAGGGCGTAGCACTTCTTGCCGAGCAGGGCGTTGCCGCCGTAGCCCGAGCCGTACGACCAGATCTCGCGGGACTCCGGGAAGTGCGAGATGTACTTCGTGGAGTTGCAGGGCCAGGGGACGTCCGCCTGGCCCGGCTCCAGCGGGGCGCCCAGGGTGTGCACGGCCTTCACGAAGAAGCCGTCGGAGCCGAGCTCGTCCAGGACCGGCTGACCCATGCGGGTCATGGTGCGCATGGACACGGCGACGTACGCGGAGTCGGTGATCTCGACGCCGATCGCGGACAGCGGCGAGCCGAGCGGGCCCATGCAGAACGGCACGACGTACATGGTGCGGCCGCGCATGGAGCCCCGGAAGATCCCGCCCCGGCCGTCTTCACCGCCCTCACCGGTGAAGATCTTCCGCATCTCGGCGGGGGCCTTCCAGTGGTTGGTGGGCCCGGCGTCCGCCTCCTTCTCGGAGCAGATGAACGTGCGGTCCTCGACGCGCGCGACGTCGGTCGGGTCGGAGGCCGCGTAGTAGGAGTTGGGCCGCTTGATCGGGTCCAGCTTCTTGAAGGTGCCCTTGGCCACGAGCTCCTCGCACAGGCGCTCGTACTCGGCCTCGGAGCCGTCACACCAGACCACCCGGTCCGGCTGCGTCAGTTCGGCGATCTCGTTCACCCAGGAGACGAGCTCCTGGTGGTCGGTGGGGACGGTGCCCACGGACGTCGCTGACAGGGGAGCCGCGATATCGCGCGCCACGATTGCTCCTATACGAGGGTTTTTGTGGTTGGGGCCCCGTGGGGGCTGCGACCCGGACGCTTCACTGCTTCGAACTCTTTGGCGCTCATCCGGTGCCGACCGCACTCATTTGATCATCCGACGCGTTTGCGCATCTGTCCAGAGTGCCTCACACCTGAGCGGCGTGAGCATTGCCACTCGCTGTTCCCGCATCCGGGCGCGCTCACACCCGTGACCGTGAGGCTCGCCACTTGTAGCCTTCTGGTACGTCGGCCTTGATACCTAACTTACGGTTCCGTAGGTACGATGCCGGTCATGACCGCACCCGTCCCCGACGCGATCGTGAACTCCTCCGCAGGCGTCCCGGATCCGGCCGCGGCCGGCGCGTCCGGACCCGCGCCCCTGCCCGCGCTTCCCGCGAAGCCCAAGCTGCGCGGCTGGCTGCACGCCGGCATGTTCCCGGCGGTGCTGATCTCGGGCGTGTTCCTCACCGCCCTCGCGGACTCCACGCGCGGCCGCATAGCCTGCGGGATCTACGTCCTCACGGCCTGCCTGCTGTTCGGCGTGAGCGCGCTCTACCACCGCGGCGACTGGAGTCCACGCGCGGACGGGGTGCTGCGCAGACTCGACCACGCCAACATCTTCCTGATCATCGCGGGCACGTACACCCCGCTGACCCTGCTGCTCCTCCCCGACGCCAAGGGCCAGTGGCTGATGTGGGGCATCTGGGCGGCCGCCGCGGCGGGCATAGTCTTCCGCGTCTTCTGGGTCGGCGCCCCCCGCTGGCTCTACACCCCCTGCTATCTCGCGATGGGCTGGGCGGCCGTCTTCTTCCTGCCCGACTTCCTGCGCACGGGCGGCCTCGCGGTCCTCGTCCTGGTCATCGTCGGCGGCCTCCTCTACAGCGCGGGCGGCGTGGTGTACGGCTTCAAGCGCCCCAACCCCTCCCCCCGCTGGTTCGGCTTCCACGAGGTCTTCCACTCCTTCACACTCGCGGCGTTCGCGGTGCATTACGTGGGGATCTCCCTGGTCGCGTACCAACACGGCTGACGCCCCCAGGGGGGGCGGTTTCACTCACGGTTTCCTCCGGGGCCGCGGCGTACGCCGCGGCCCCCTTTTTTGTTGGCGGCGGAACGCGCGCCCCGAAGGGGCGCGGGGCTGTGACATCGGCGGCTCCGCCGCGGGGCGCGACCAGCCCAGAACAACCCGCACCCGCCGAACAACAGGACCAATCGAGCTCTAAGGCGATATTGACAGCGAGCACCTTTTGAGAGCTACTCTCAATTCATGCCCACTGTCACCTCGCCGGACGGCGCACGGCAGGACCCCCGCCGCTGGCTGGCGCTCGGCGCCCTCGTCGCGACCATGCTCGTGCTCGGCTTCGACATGACGATCCTCAACGTGGCGCTGCCGACGATGGCCGACCAGCTGGGCGCGAGCACGGGTGAGCAGCAGTGGATGGCCGACGCGTACGTGGTGGTGTTCGCGGCGCTGATGCTTCCCGCGGGGCTGCTCGGGGACCGGTTCGGGCGGCGCCGGATGCTGATCACCGGGCTCGGGATCTTCCTCGTCGGCTCGCTGATCGGGACGCTCGTCGGCTCCGTGGCGCTGGTCGTCGTGGCGCGCGCCGTGATGGGCCTGGGCGGCGCGCTCGTGATGCCGCTCGCGATGGCCGTGCTGCCCGCGCTGTTCGGTCCCGGCGAGCGCACCAAGGCGGTCGGCATCGTCACGGCGGCCTCCGCGCTGGGCCTGCCCCTCGGGCCGATCGTCGGCGGCTTCCTGCTCGACCACTTCTGGTGGGGCTCGATCTTCCTCATCAACGTCCCGATGGTCGCCCTCGGCATCACCGCGTGCGCCCTGCTGCTGCCCGAGACCACCGACCCGTCCGCGCCGAAGGTCGACGCCCTCTCCACCGCGCTCGTCGCGTCCGGCCTCGCCGCGCTCGTCTACGGGATCATCGAGGCCCCCGGCCGTGGCTGGTCCGACCCCCTGGTGCTCGGCGCCGAAGCCTCGGCCGTCGTCCTGATCGGGGCGCTCGTACTGCGCGAGCGCCGCGTCGCGCGGCCCATGCTCGACCTGTCGCTCCTCGCGCACCGCGGCTTCCTGCTGAACACGCTCGCGGCGACGCTCGTGATGTTCGTGCTCGCCGGCCTGATGTTCGTGCTGCCGCCCTACCTCCAGGCGGTCCTCGGCAACGACGCCCTCGGCACCGGCCTCCGGCTGCTGCCGATGATGGGCGGGCTCGTCGTCGCGGGCAGGGCCACCGAGCCGCTCGTACGCCGCTTCGGCTCGCCCGCCGTGATCAGCGCGGGCCTGACGGTCCTCGCCTTCGCCGCGATCCTCGGCAGCCGCACGACCGCCGGGTCCGGCTTCGGCTTCACGGCGCTGTGGCTCTCGATCGCGGGGCTCGGCTTCGGCTTCGGGACCGTGCCTGCCATGGACGCGGCGCTGGGAACGCTGCCGGTGGACCGGGCCGGTTCGGGTTCCGGGCTGATCATGACGGTACGTCAGGTGGGTGCCGCGGTCGGCATCGCGCTGCTCGGCTCGCTGCTGTCCGGCCTCTACACCGACCGGCTCGACACCGGCGGGCTGCCGGACCCCGCGGCCGGCGCGGCGGGGGATTCGGTGGTGGCCGCGCACATGGTGGCCGAGCGCACCGACGCGCCCGGCCTGGTGGCGTCCGCGAACTCCGCGTACGTACACGGGATGGACGTCGTCCTTCTGGTCAGCGGCATCGCGGCACTGGTGGCCGCGCTGCTCGTGGCCGCGCTCCTGCCGCGCGCCGTGCGCGACGCGGCGACCGGCACCGGCATGGCCCCCGCCCCCACGGATGTCCGACAATGACGCCATGACGGCCGCACGCACCAAGACCCCCGAGCCCTCCGCCGCCCCAGACTCCCGGGCCACCTCCCCGGCGGCCCCGGCGCCCGGTCCGGCCGGCACCGCAGGGATGGGGCTGCGGGAACGCAAGAAGCTGAAGACGCGGATCGCGATCCGGGACGCGACGTACCGGCTGATCCGCGAGCAGGGGTACGAGGCGACGACGGTCGAGCAGATCGCGGAGGCGGCGGAGGTCTCGCCGTCCACCGTGTTCCGGTACTTCCCGACCAAGGAGGACATCGTCCTCACCGACGAGTACGACCCGCTCCTGGAGGAGGACCTGCGCGCGCGGCCCGCCGACGAGCCGATCGTGGAGTCCCTGCGGCAGGTGCTGCGCCGGGCCGTCCGCCTCGGCCCCGCGGAGGAGCCGGAGATCTCGCGGCTGCGCACCAAGCTGATGGTCGAGGTGCCCGCGGTGCGCTCGCGGATGCTGGAGAGCATGTCCGTCACCGGCCGCATGCTGTGCCGCGTCATCGCCGAACGCACCGGCCGTGACGCCGGCGACCTGGAGGTCAGGGCGTTCTCCATGGGACTGATCGGCGCCCTCACGGAGGTGTCGGCGTACTGGGCCGAGCACGACCACCAGGACGACCTGGGCGATTTGGTGGACCGCACGCTGGACATGCTGTCGACCGGATTCAGGGCCTGACCGGGCCCGTCGAGGGGCGCTGCCCTCATATCCTGGCCGCATGAACGGTCCGGAGATCCTCGTCGACTTCGCCCCCGGCCTCGCGCTCTTCGTCTCGCACCAGCGCCGGAAGGGGCCCACCACGGCGGTCACCGACGGCGCGTCCACGCTCGGACACGTCGTCGAGTCCCTCGGCGTGCCGCTCACGGAGGTCGGCGCGCTCGTCGTGGACGGACGCGAGGTGCCGGCCGCGCATGTGCCCGCCGCCGGGCAGCGGGTCGAGGTGCGGGCCGTGCCCCGGCCGCAGCGGGTGCGGCCCGACGAGGCCCCCGAGGAGCCGCTGCGCTTCCTCCTCGACGTCCATCTGGGCACGCTGGCGCGGCGGTTGCGGCTGCTCGGCGTCGACACGGCGTACGAGAGCACGGACCTGGGCGACCCCGTGCTCGCCGCGAAGTCCGCCGCCGAACGGCGGGTGCTGCTCAGCCGGGACCGGGGGCTGCTGCGGCGGCGCGAGCTCTGGGCGGGCGCGTACGTCTACAGCGACCGGCCCGACGAGCAGCTCAGCGACGTCCTGGAGCGGTTCGCGCCGCCGCTGCGGCCGTGGACGCGGTGCACCGCCTGCAACGGCGCCCTGCGGGCGGCCCGCAAGGAGGACGTGGCCGAGCGGCTCGAAGGCGGGACCCGGGGGACGTATGACGTGTTCGCGGAGTGCGGGGCCTGCGGCCGCGTGTACTGGCGGGGCGCCCACCACGAACGGCTGCAGTCCATCGTGCGGGCCGCTGTGGCGGGCGCCGAATCGCGCTGACGCGCTCATCCTCAATCGCCGGACGGGC
>NZ_AOPZ01000379.1 GCF_000414115.1 Streptomyces aurantiacus JA 4570 | reverse complement strand
AGCGGCGGCACAGTTGCCGCCCCCGGCGACCCGCACAACACCTTGACAGCTCCGATGTATCGCAGGACCTTGTCCGGGCGCCCGCTCCAGAGGGCGCACGCCCGCACCGTTTCATCCGATGACTGAGTCGATGGAACCGAGGTCCACGCATGGCCGCCACCCGCCGCGCCCGCCGCCGCAGACTCTGGTCCTCATGGGCCGCCGCCCTGACCCTGCTCCTCGCCGGCACCGGTGCCCACACGGGCACCGGAACCGGCACGGGCGTCGCCGCCGACCGCGCGCGGCCGCCCGCCGACCCGCCCCGCCAGGGCATGCTCAGGAACGCCACCGCCGGCCTCTTCCTGCACTGGGGCATGTTCACCAGCCCCAAGCACTACGACTGCGCCGCGTGGGAGAAGGCCGTCACCGACGGCGGCTGGACCCCCGACTACTGGGTCGACGAGGCCAAGAAGCTCAAGGCGAGCTACATCGTCCTCGCCACCTTCCACTCCCGCCTCGGCTACGCCCGCCCCTGGCCCTCGAAGATCCCCGGCACCTGCGCCACGAAGCGCGACTTCCTCGGCGAGCTGATCAAGGCGGGCGAGGCCAAGGGCGTCAAGACGATCCTCTACATGACCGACGACCCGAAATGGCACGACGAGCAGGGCGTCGAGACCCTCGACTCGGCCGCGTACTCCGCCCACAAGGGCCGCGACATCGACCTCACCCAGCGCCCCGGCTTCGGCGAGTTCAGTTACGACAATTTCTTCGAGGTGATGGACAACTACCCGAAGCTGTCCGGCTTCTGGATCGACAACGACAACGAGTACTGGGAGCAGCACAAGCTCTACGAGCAGATCCGCGAGAAGCGCCCCGGCATGACGCTCAGCAACAACAACGAGGACACCGCGATCATGGACATGGTGTCCCACGAGCAGAAGACCGGCATGACCCCGCCCTACGACCAGCCCTCGGCGATCTGGACGCCCATGCCGCGCCTGACCGAGTCCTGCTACAAGGTGCCGAGCACCGGCGCCTGGTGGTACGACGGCCAGGACCGCCCCGTCGACACGGGCCTCAACGTCGGCCGCTACGTGGCCAATTCGGGCACGTCCATCAAGTCCCTGATGGACCTCCAGGCCATGGTCGACGGCCGGTTCCCGCCCCAGCAGCAGAAGTTCACCAACTTCATGAAGGACTACCTGCCGCCCATCCGGGAGTCCCTGGGCGCCGTCGACGGCGGCGGCTACCTGTACGGCGGGATGCAGCCCGGCGCCTGGAACGACGGCGCGTACGGCTACATCACCGTGAGCCGCGCCAAGCCCGCCACGCAGTACGTCCACGTCACCACCCGGCCCACGGGCGGCGACCAGGTCCGGCTGCGCGACAACGGCCACCGCGTCAAGAAGGTCACCGATCTGCGCACCGGCAAGCCCCTGCCGTTCGCCCAGAGCGACGGCCGCCTCACCATCCGGTCCATCAAGAACTGGGACCCCTACGACACCGTCTTCAAGGTCGAGACCACCGGCGGGCGCGAGGGCGTCTACCCCACCGGCTCCGTCAAGGCGAGCGAACCCGCCCTCACCGACGGCGACTTCGCCACGTACACCGACAACAAGGGCGGACTGCCCGTGTCGTACACGCTCGACCTCGGCGGCCGGAAGAAGGCCACCCATCTCGGCGTCAACCAGCGCGAGTGGTCGCCCACCCACAACCGCTCGACCTTCGGCAGACCGGAGGACTCCGCGCGGATCAAGGACTACACGGTGTCCGCGAGCGACGACGGCACACGGTGGCGCCGGATCAGGGCCGGGGTCCTGGAGAGCGCCCGCGGCATCCGCTTCATCGACCTCGGCGACCGCCTCACGACCCGCTATCTGAAGCTCGACGTCGCCACCACCTGGGCCGCGGCCGGCGCCCCGAACTTCCACCGCCAACTCAAGATCGACGAGATCCAGGTCGGCCACGGCCACGTGTCCCGCCGCTGACCGCGCCGCCCGGCCGCCCGGTGGCCCACCGCGACCGGGCGGCATCGCGGAACCTCGCCAGGTACAGTGCGGAGATCAGCAGACCGTATGGTGAGGCCCCCGCACGTGTTGACCCAGACCACCACCAGGGTCCTCGATCCGAGTGACCTGGACGCCGCGCTCGCCGTGCTCGACCGCGAGCCGGTCGCGAACGCCTTCGTCACGGCCCGGGTCCGCATCGCCGGCCTCGACCCGTGGCGGCTCGGCGGCGAGATGTGGGGCTGGTACGAGGACGGCATGCTGGAGTCGCTCTGCTACGCGGGCGCCAACCTCGTCCCGATCTGCGCCACCCCGCGCGCCGTCCGCGGCTTCGCCGACCGCGCCCGCAGGGCAGGCCGACGCTGCTCCTCCATCGTCGGCCCCGCCGAACCGACCGCCCTCCTGTGGCGGCTCCTCGAACCCTCCTGGGGCCCGGCCCGCGAGGTCCGCGCCCAGCAGCCCCTGATGGTCACCGACCGGCTGCCCGCCGACGTCACGCCCGATCCGTACGTCCGCCGCGTCCGCAAGGACGAGATGGAAACGATCATGCCCGCGTGCGTGGCCATGTTCACCGAGGAGGTCGGCGTCTCGCCGCTGGCCGGCGACGGCGGGCTCCTCTACCAGGCACGGGTCGCCGAACTCGTCGGCGCCGGACGCTCCTTCGCCCGCCTCGACGCCGACGGCCGCGTCGTCTTCAAGGCCGAGATCGGCGCCGCGACGGACCGGGCCTGCCAGGTGCAGGGCGTGTGGGTGGCGCCCGAGTACCGGGGGCAGGGGCTCGCCGCCCCCGGCATGGCGGCCGTCCTGCGCTACGCCCTCGCGGACGTCGCGCCGGTCGTCAGCCTGTACGTCAACGACTTCAACACGGCGGCCCGGGCTACGTACCGGCGCGTGGGGTTCCAGGAAGTCGGGGCGTTCATGAGTGTGCTGTTCTGAGCGCCCCGTAAGGGGCGCGGGGCTGTGCCGATTTGCGGCTCCGCCGCGTGGGCGCGCTCAGCGCACGAAATGCCGCAGACGCGTCTGCTCAGTTACTCGGCAGACGCGTCTGCGGCTTTTTTGTGGCTGGTCGCGCAGTTCCCCGCGCCCCTGACGGGGCCGCTTCCGGCCGCGGCCAGTCCCCGGCGCCGCCCGCCGCCGCCAGGCCGCGAAGTAGGGTTCCCGCATGACTGACGACGTCGTGATCGGGCCGCTCGACCTGGCCGCGCGCGTGGACGACGCGTTGCGCGTGCAGGCCCTGGCCTTCGGACTCAGCGACGACGAGATCGCGGTGCGCCGCCAGATCGTCCTGCGGCACCTCACCCACCCCGGCGCGCGTGCGCTCGGCGCGACCACCCGCGACGGACGGCTCGTCGGCTTCGTCTACGGCATGCCCAACGACCGCGGGCACTGGTGGTCCACGGTCGTCGAGCCCTATCTGCGCGGCTGGGGCCTGGACGGCTGGCTCGACGATTCCTTCGTGATCACCGAGCTGCACGTACGGCCCGGCTACCAGAACCGCGGCATCGGCCGCTCCCTCATCACCACCGTCACGGACGCCGCCGCCGAGCCCCGCTCGATCCTCTCCGCCATCGACACGGAGAGCCCCGCCCGCGCCCTGTACCGCTCCCTCGGCTACGCCGATCTGGCGCGGGGCGTCCTCTTCCCGAGCGCCCCCAAGCCGTACGCCGTGATGGGCGCCCCGCTGCCGCTCAGGCGGCCCGTTCGCTGAATCGGATTTCCACGTGCCCGTGTGCCCCGGCTAACCTGCGCCCATCACTCTTTCGTAGCAGGAGATCACCATGGCCCAGGTCCAGCGCATGTCCCGTTTGATGGTCAAGACACTGCGCGACGACCCGGCGGACGCGGAGACGCTCAACCACAAGCTGCTCGTCCGCGCCGGTTACGTACGCCGCACCGCCGCGGGCATCTGGACCTGGCTGCCGCTCGGCAAGAAGGTCTACGAGAACGTCGCCCGCGTCGTCCGCGAGGAAATGGACGCCATCGGCGGCCAGGAGGTTCTCCTCCCCGCGCTGCTGCCCAAGGAGCCCTACGAGGCCAGCGGGCGCTATGAGGAGTACGGCGACCTGCTGTTCCGCCTGAAGGACCGCAAGGGCTCCGACTACCTCCTCGGCCCCACCCACGAGGAGATCTTCACCCAGGTCGTCAAGGACCAGTGCTCGTCCTACAAGGACCTGCCGGTGATCCTCTACCAGATCCAGACCAAGTACCGCGACGAGGCCCGCCCGCGCGCCGGTGTGCTGCGCGGCCGCGAGTTCCAGATGAAGGACTCGTACTCCTTCGACGCCTCCGACGAGGGCCTCGCCGAGGCGTACGCCCTGCACCGCGCCGCCTACCAGCGCATCTTCGAGCGCCTCGGCCTGGACTACCGCATCGTCTCCGCCGTGTCCGGCGCGATGGGCGGCTCGGCGTCCGAGGAGTTCCTGGCGCCCGCGCCCGCGGGCGAGGACACCTTCGTGGACTGCCCGGAGTGCGACTACGCGGCGAACACCGAGGCCGTCACCTTCGCCCTGAAGCCGGTGTCCGTCGACGGCCACCCGGCCGTGGAGGAGCTGGACACCCCCGACACGCCCACCATCGAGACCCTCGCCGAGCACCTGGGCGTCCCGGCCTCCGCCACCCTCAAGAACCTGCTCGTCAAGGTCGACGGCGAGATCGTCGCCGTGGGCGTGCCCGGTGACCGCGAGGTCGACCTCGGCAAGCTCGGCGAGCACCTCGCGCCCGCCGAGGTCGAGCTGGTCACCGCGGAGGACTTCGAGGGCCGCGACGACCTCGTACGCGGCTACGTCGGCCCGCAGGGCCTGGAGAAGGTCCGCTACATCGCCGACCCGCGCGTCGCGCCCGGCACCTCCTGGATCACCGGCGCCAACAAGGCCGACCGGCACGCGCGCAACGTCGTCTGCGGCCGTGACTTCGAGGTCGACGACTACCTGGATGTCGTCGTGGTCGAGGCCGGCGACCCCTGCCCCGCCTGCGGCGCCGGTCTTCGCCTCGACCGGGCGATCGAGATCGGCCACATCTTCCAGCTCGGCCGCAAGTACGCCGACACCTTCCAGCTCGACGTGCTCGGCCAGAACGGCAAGCCCGTCCGCGTCACCATGGGCTCGTACGGCATCGGGGTCTCCCGCGCCGTCGCCGCGCTCGTGGAGCAGTCCGCCGACGAGCAGGGGCTGTGCTGGCCCGCCGAGGTCGCCCCGGCCGACGTGCACGTCGTCGCGGCGGGCAAGGCCGTGCAGACCGAGCTGGCGCTCGACGTCTCCGAGCAGCTGAACGCCGCGGGCGTGCGGGTGCTCGTGGACGACCGGGCGGGGGTCTCGCCCGGCGTCAAGTTCACCGACGCCGAGCTGATCGGCGTCCCGAAGATCCTGGTCGCGGGGCGGCGCTCCGCGGAGGGGGTCTTGGAGCTCAAGGACCGGCGTACCGGTGAGCGCGAGGAGCTCTCCGTGGCCGAGGCGATCGCCCGCCTCTCGGCGTAGGGGGCCTCGCGGGGGCGCCACTGGGGGGCTCTGCCCCCAGACCCCCGCTCCTCAAACGCCGGAGGGCGGCAGCCCCCTGGTTACGGGAAGGGGCGGGACTGGGGCGCTCCCCGCGAGGGCCTACAACCACCCCGCGAACTCAAGGAGCAGCTCCGCGTCCTGCCCCCGCCCCACGCGCAGCGCGCGGACACCGGACTCCACGGCCCGGAACAACGTCCACCCCCGCAACCGCTCCTGATCCACTTCCAGCGCCTCGGCAAGCCGCTTCACGCGCCGCCGCGTCACCGCCGCCCCCGACGGGGAGGCGATCAGATCCTCGACCCGATCCCGCACGAGCCGCGCCAGGTCGAAGGCGCACTCACCGACCACCGGATCGGGCCCCACGGCCAGCCACGGCATCCGCTCCCCGGCGAGCACCTTGCTCTGCCGGAACGTCCCGTGCAGCAACGCCTCCGCGCCCTCGGGCACGGAAGCGAGCAGCTCCTCGCGGGCGGCGAGCGCGGCCGCCACGAGCGGCTCGGCGTCCGGGTCAGGGCAGTCCGCCATCGCCCCGGCCTGCCGCCCGGTCCGCTCCGCGACGGTCTCGAACCGGTGCCCGGCGGGCGGCGGCACCCACAGCCGCCGCAGCGTCCCCGCCGCCTCCAGCATCGACTTGGCCTCGGGCAACGACCGCACGGACACATCCCGCTGCAACCGCTCGACCAGGAACGCCCCGTCGCCCGAGGCATCCGCCCCGTCCAGCAACCGCGCGGCGCCCAGCCCACCCCAGTGCCCCAGCGCGGCGCGCTCGCTGTCGGGCCGCGACCGCGGGGGCACCAGCTTGAGCACCGCGGGCGTACCCTCCCGCGTCCGCACGAGCACGACGAGGCTGCTGCGCCCGCCGGGCACCTGCACCCGCTCGACGGTCAGGTCCCGTCGCGCCACGGCCTCCTGGGCCAGCTCGGGCAGACGGCGGAGCCAGTCGTCGGTGGCGGTGTCGCGCGGCGTCTCGCCGAGCGCACGGACGAGGCGCGGCGGCGGTTCGAAAGCCATGCGCGGGGTGTTCCCTTCCCGGCCGTCCGAAGACGCCCGTGTCCCAACTGCCCGAAGGCATACGTACGTACCAGCGCGCCCACGCCCGAGGGGGCCCACCGCCGCGGCGCACGGCGCGCTCACTCCCGTGGCGCCCCGGACCCCGAGCCGCCACCGGAGCCGGTGGACCGTTCCGCGAGCCCAGGGAAGGCTACGCTCCCGCCCCGCCACCGCGCCGCCCGCACCGCCGCCTCCCGCAGCGACTCGGCCGCTGTCCCGCGCCGGCGCCCGGCGGCCGCCCGCACCAGGTCCGAGTAGACCCCGGCGCCCCGCTCCTCCAGT
>NZ_AOPZ01000378.1 GCF_000414115.1 Streptomyces aurantiacus JA 4570 | reverse complement strand
CTCAACTCGACCGCCATAGCGTCAAGTTGTTCGCACACGCAGATCACCATGAGGAGTTTCCACCATGGGGAACAACAGCAACCGGCCCCTGTTCAAGAGATTCGCCGCCCTGTCGCTGGCCACCGTGGCGGCCGGCGTCCTCGCCGCGGGGGGCGCGAATGCCGATGCCCCGGACAAGAGCCGGGTCGAGGTCATCGAACTCCAGCTCAAGGACCTTGAGCACGAGTCCATCGATCTCGGCAGGACGGGGCCGAGCCTGGGCGACATGAGCGTCTACTGCGCCACCGCGGTGGAGAACGGCCGCGACGTCGGACGGGGGGCCGGGACCTCTCAGGTCGTGTACGCCGGCGGTGGGAAAGTCACATCGCAGGCCGTGATCACGATAGAACTCAAGCGTGGCTCTCTGACGATGCAATCGCTGCGGTCAAACGAAGCGAGTTCGCTCGACATGGCCATCACCGGCGGCACAGGCGCTTTCAAGGACGCCCGGGGCAGCGTTCGCTACTGGGACATCAACACACCCAAGGAGAGGCTGCGCGCCGAGATCCTGCACTGATGGAGGATGGGACCACCG
>NZ_AOPZ01000377.1 GCF_000414115.1 Streptomyces aurantiacus JA 4570 | reverse complement strand
GAGGGGGGTGGGGGTGGGGCGGGTGGCTGCCGGTCGGGCTGTGGCCTGGAGGGCCTCCGCCGCCACGGGCGCTGCCGATGCCGATGCCGCTGCCGCTGCTGAGGTGCCTGCGCTGCGGGCGGTGGCGCGGGCTTGGGACCAGGGGGTGGTGTGGGCGCGGGCGGCGGGCGCCGGGCCTTCGGGAGCGGGGCCGCCGGGCTGTGCGCCGGACTCCTCGGGGCGGCGACCCGGTGGGTTCAGGCCGTCACCGGACGGCTTGGCCTGCGCTGCGGCGAGGTGTTGGCGCTGGGTGCCGGGGGTGCCGGGTGCGCCAGGGGGGGTGGGGGCGCCGGGTGCGGCAGGTGTGCCGGGTGCGGCAGGCGGAGTGGGGGTGCCGGATGCTCCTGCGGATGTCGCGCTGTGCGGCCGCGCGACGCCCGCGCCCCCCTTGGCCCGGTCCTCGTTCGCCAGAGCGAGTGCCTCGTCGAGCTCGGCGTCGGCCGCGTGCTGCCCGCTCACGGGGAGTCCGGCTTGGGGGTGAAGGGGACGTCCGGCTCCGGAGTGAAGGGCACGTCGGGCTCGGGCTTGAAGGGAACGTCGGGCTCAGGGGTGAAGGGTACGTCCGGCTCGGGCGTGAAGGGCACGTCGGGCTCGGGCTTGAAAGGCACGTCCGGCTCGGGCGTGGAGGGCTCTCCTTGGGCCGCGTCGGGCGAGTGTGTGCCGGACGCGGCCTCCGTGCCCGACGGCGACGGCGCCATACCGGCCCCGGGTGCGGGCGCGGGCGCGGGCGTCCCGCCGGGCGCGTCCGGCCGGTCCTCCTCCGCCCACCTGGCGGCAAGCGCCGCCGCCTTGCGGGCGGCCTCCGCCACGGCCTGCGGCCCGCCCCCGCCGGCCGAGGCCCGCGCCGCCGCGTACCCGACGAGGAAGGTGGTCAGGGGTGCCGCGGGCCGGGCCACACCGTGCGCGGCGTCGCGGGCGAGGTCGAGCAGGATGCCGGTGTCGACGTCGAGCTCGATGCCCAGTTCGTCCTTGACTGCGGTAATCCATTCATCCAACACGTGCCCATGCTCCCTGATCCGCGCGCGGGCCGCGGCGATGTCGTCCCAGGTGTCGCAGTCGAACGCGGCGAGGGGATCGGCGATCCGCACCAGTTCGAGCCGCGCGGTGAGCCGCCGCAGCGGCAGCCCGGTCAGCCCGCGCGCGCCCGCCGATGCTGCCCCCTCGTCCGCGAGCACCGCCAACCCGCGCCGCAGGGCCGCGCTCCGGTACACCGCGACGAGCGGCTGATCCCGGCCGTCGGGGTCGGTCAGCACCGCGCCGTCCGCGCCGTCGGCCGCGCTCAGGGCGGCGACGAGCCGACGCACGGTCTGCTCCCGGAGGAACGGCAGGTCGGCGGAGAGCACCACGACGACCTCGGCCCGGGTGTGGCGCAGCCCGGCGTCCAGCGCCGCCAGCGGCCCGCCGCCCGCGGGCTCCTCGCGCGCCCACACCACGGGCCGCCCGGTGGGCCGGGGCGCCGCGACGACGACGGTCGTCCCGGCCCCGGCGCACGCCGCGAGCACCCGCTCCAGCAGGGCCCTGCCGCCCACCCGCACACCCGGCTTGTCCGCCCCGCCGAGCCGCGCGGCCCGCCCGCCCGCGAGCACGACGGCGTCGAACGGGACATCGCCGAACGGGCCGTCATCGTCGGTGTCGGTGTCGGTGTCGGTGTCGGCGTCGGCGTCGGCGTCCATGGGGTCGAGGTCGGAGGGGTCGGCGTCCGGGGCCGTGGGCGCGGTCATTCCCCGAGTATGGGCGTACGCGGGATCAATACCACCCCTGCCGGGCAGCCCGGCGGGAACGTCGGACCGCCCCTGGACCCGCCGCCCCTAGACCGCCCGCAACAGCATCGCGGGCTGCTCCACGCAGTCGGCGACGAACCGCAGGAAGCCGCCCGCCGTCCCGCCGTCGCACACCCGGTGGTCGAAGGTGAGCGAGAGCTGGACGACCTGACGCACTGCCAGCTCGCCCTGGTGCACCCATGGCTTGGGCACGATCCGGCCGACGCCGAGCATGGCCGCCTCGGGGTGGTTGATGATCGGCGTGGATCCGTCCACCCCGAACACGCCGTAGTTGTTCAACGTGAACGTGGATCCCGTGAGTTCCCCCGGCGTCAGCGTCCCGGTGCGGGCCGCTTCCGAGAGCCGGGCCAGCTCGGCGCTCAGCGACTCCGTGTCGCGGGCGTGCGCGTCCTTCACGACGGGCACGACGAGCCCGCGGTCGGTCTGCGCGGCGAAGCCGAGGTGCACCTCGTCGAGCCGCACGACCTCGCGCGCTTCCATGTCCACCGTGGAGTTGAGCTCCGGGTAGCGGGCGAGGGCGGCGGTGCAGACGCGGGCGAGGAGCGCGAGCAGGGACACCATCGGTCCGCCCGCCGCGTTCATCGCCACGCGCGCGTGCATCAGTTCCGTCGCGTCGGCGTCGACCCAGCACGTCGCGTCCGGTATCTCGCGGCGGCTGCGCGCCAGCTTGTCGGCGACGGCACCGCGGACACCGCGCAGGGGGATCCGCGTGCCTCGGCCGGAGGCCGCCGCAGGCTTGGCGGGACCGGAAGTCCCGGGAGCGCCCGGAGTTCCCGAAGCTCCTGGAGCTCCTGGAGCTCCTGGAGCTCCAGGAGCCCCGTAGGCCGCCGAGGCCCCCAAATCCCCCGAGGTCCCAACCGCACCAGTTGCCCCAACTGCCCCAGGAGAACCGAACGTGGCCCCGATCCCCGGCACCGCCGTGCGTGCCACGGCGGACGCCGACGCCGGACCCGCGATCGGCGCGCCCGCGGCCGCCGAGGCCCGCATGACGTCCTCCACGTCGGCCCGCAGAATCAGCCCGTCCGGCCCGGAGCCCGCCAGCTCCCGCAGATCCACGCCGTTCTCGCGGGCCAGCTTGCGCACGAGCGGGGAGATCACCGGGACCGGCCCGTCACCGCGCGCGGGGAACCCGTGCCCCCCGGAACCGGAGGCCACGTCAGCCCCGGACACGTCACCCCCGGAACGGGACACCGCCCCGGAACCGGAGCCGGCGTCACCTCCTCCGGAGTCCACGCCCTCGCTCCCGCCCACGGCCGGGGAACCGGCACCCGCGCCCCCGCGCGCGGGCCGCACCCTGCGTCGTCGCGCGGGCGCCGCCGCCGTGCCGTACCCGACGAGCACGTTGCCCGACGCCTCGTCACCACCAGAGGCGGACGCACCCGCGTCGGTGGACGAGGCGGGCCCACCGCCTTCCGCAGCGGAGGTGGCCGCACCGGCGTGCCCAGCAGAGGCAGGCACACCACCGTCCAGAGCGGCGGCGGACGCGCCCACGGCGACCGTCAAGAGCGGTGCCCCCACGGGCAGTTCGGTGCCCTCCTCGCCGAAGCGGGCCGTCACCACGCCCCCGTACGGACACGGGACCTCGACCATCGCCTTGGCCGTCTCCACCTCGACGACCGGCTGGTCCACCTCGACGACGTCGCCGACCTGCACCAGCCAGCGGGTGATCTCCGCCTCCGTGAGCCCTTCGCCGAGGTCGGGCAGCTTGAATTCGAGGACCTGCGCCATCAGCTTTCCGCCTCCCACTGCAGCCGTGCCACCGCGTCCAGGATCCGGTCGACGCCGGGCAGGTGGTGCCGCTCCAGCATCGGCGGCGGATAGGGGATGTCGAACCCGGCGACCCGGAGCACCGGCGCCTCCAGGTGGTGGAAGCACCGCTCCGTGACGCGGGCGGCGATCTCCCCGCCGGGCCCGCCGAAGCCGCCCGACTCGTGCACCACGACCGCGCGTCCCGTGCGCCGCACGGACGCGGTCACCGTCTCGTCGTCGAAGGGCACCAGCGAGCGCAGGTCGACGACTTCGAGGTCCCAGCCCTCGGCCCGAGCCGCCTCGGCGGCCTCCAGGCAGACGGGCACGGACGGGCCGTACGTGAGGAGCGTGGCGCTGCGGCCCGCGCGCCGCACCACGGCCTTGCCGATGGGTTCAACGCTCTGGGGCGCGTCCGGGTTCCAGTCGGCCTTGGACCAGTACAGCCGCTTCGGCTCCAGGAAGACGACCGGGTCGTCGGAGGCGATGGAGGCGCGCAGCAGGCCGTAGGCGTCGGCGACCGTGGCGGGCGTGACGACGTGCAGCCCGGGAGTCGCCATGTAGTACGCCTCGGAGGAGTCGCTGTGGTGCTCGACGCCGCCGATGCCGCCGCCGTACGGCACCCGGATGGTGATCGGCATCGGCATGCCGCCCCTGGTGCGGTTGCGCATCCGCGACACGTGCGAGATCAGCTGCTCGAAGGCGGGATACGCGAACGCGTCGAACTGCATCTCGACGACGGGCCGCAGCCCGTACATCGCCATGCCGACCGCCGTCCCGAGGATGCCCGCCTCGGCGAGCGGGGTGTCCGTGCAGCGGTCGTCGCCGAACTCCTTCGCGAGCCCGTCGGTGACCCGGAAGACCCCGCCGAGCGTGCCGACGTCCTCGCCGAGGACGTGCACGGCGGGGTCGTCGGCCATCGCGTCGCGCAGCGCGCGGCCGAGCGCCTGCCCCATGGTGGCCGGTTTCACGGCGACAGTGGTCATCGGGCCGCTCCGTCCCGGCCGGCGCCGCCCTCGGCGTCGTTCTCGGCCTCCAGCTCGGCCCGCAACTGGGCCGCCTGTTCGCGCAGTTGGGAGGTCTGCTCGGCGTACACCTGGGTGAACAGGTCCATGGGGTCCAGGGCGGGGTCCTGGTTCATGCGCTCCCTGAGGTCCGCGGCCATCGCCTCGGCGTCCTCGCGCACGGCGCGCCTGCGGTCCTCGTCGAGGAGACCGCGGGCGTCGAGCTCGCGCTCCACGAGCAGGATCGGGTCGTGGTCGCGCCATGCCTCGACCTCCGCGTCGTGGCGGTAGCGGGTGGCGTCGTCGGCGTTCGTGTGCGCCTCCATCCGGTACGTCACGGCCTCGATGAGCGTGGGGCCGCCGCCCTCACGCGCGCGCCGCACCGCTTCGGAGAGGACCTCGTGCACCGCGACCGCGTCGTTGCCGTCGACCAGGCGGCCCGGCATGCCGTACCCGACGGCCTTGTGGGCCAGGGAGGGCGCGGCCGTCTGCTTGGCGAGCGGCACGGAGATGGCGAAGCCGTTGTTCTGCACGAGGAAGACCACGGGCGCCTGCCAGACGGCGGCGAAGTTGAGCGCCTCGTGGAAGTCGCCCTCGCTGGTGCCGCCGTCGCCGACCATGGCGAGGGCCACCACGTCGTCGCCCTTGAGGCGCGCGGCGTGCGCGAGGCCCACGGCGTGCGGCAGCTGGGTGGCGAGGGGCGTGCTCAAGGGCGCTATGCGGTGCTCGCGCGGGTCGTACCCCGTGTGCCAGTCGCCGCGCAGCAGCGTGAGGGCCGCCACCGGGTCCAGGCCGCGGGCCACGGCCGCGAGGGTGTCGCGATAGCTGGGAAACAGCCAGTCCCGCTCGCGCAGGGCGAGCGCGGCGGCGATCTCGCACGCCTCCTGGCCGGTGCTCGACGGATAGACCGCGAGCCTTCCCTGCTTGGTCAGGGCCGTCGCCTGGGTGTTGTAGCGGCGGCCGCGCACCAGCTCGCCATGGAGGCGCAGGAGCAGCTCCTGGTCCGCCTCGCGGGCGGCCTCGGTGCCCAGCACGCGATACGGCTCCGCGTCCGGCAGCAGCGGCGCGGGGTCGGTCCTGAGCTGCCATGCGGGGGGCGGGGCGGGTCGATATGCGTCCCGCTGCTCCATGACCGTCATGACGGCACCTCCTGTGGGGAAGCGATCTCCTCGTGGGAGCGGCAACAGAGGCGCGACGATGTGATGCGCCTCACCTACCGATTGTTCGGTCGTCGGCACATTTTGGCTACAGGCACCTCCAGGCTGTGGACAAACGGTTCTCCACAGCCTGAGATGAACGCAGTACGTCCATGGTAGGGAGGCGGGGGGACATGGCACCTGAACGAATGGCCGAAGGGAACGAGGCGGGCCGTCCGGAACCACAGCCCCGCCCGCTCGACCCCATCGACCGCGACATCCTGCAGATCCTGCACACGGATGGTCGCGCGTCGATACGTTCCGTGGCCGAGCGCGTGCACGTCTCGCGGGCCAACGCCTACGCGCGCATCAACCGCCTCATCGAGGACGGCGTGATCCGCGGCTTCGGCGCCCGCATCAATCACGAACGGGCGGGCCAGGGCGCCTCCGCCTACATCACCCTGAAGATCGTCCAGAACACCTGGCGCACGGTCCGCGAACAGCTGCGGACCCTGCCCGGCGCCGCCCACATCGCGCTGGTCAGCGGGGACTTCGACGTGCTGCTCCTGGTGCACACGCCGGACAACCGCGCGCTGCGCGAGCTGGTGCTCACCCGTCTCCAGGCCATGCCGGAGGTCCTCAGCACACGAACGCTGCTGGTCTTCGAGGAGGACGACCTGGAGGCGGAGGTCTAGGTCCAGCGGTCTCCGGCGGAGGGCCGGTCGTCCGTGCGCAGGCCGGAGAACGCCAACTGCACCACGGCGTCGGCCACCTGTGCGCCGTTGGCGGCGTTGCGGGCCTCCGGCCGGTACCACTCCACAATGGAGTTGATCATTCCGAAGAGCAGCCGGGTGGCGAGCCGCAGTTCGACATCCGAGCGCAGGTCACCGTCCGCGACCGCCTCCTTGAGCAGCTCGGCGACCTCGTGGTCGAACTCCCTGCGCCGCTCCAGCGCCCACCGCTCGGTGTCCGTGTTGCCGCGCACGCGCAGCAGCAGCGTCACGTAGGGCAGTTCGGCGACGAGCACCTCGACGGTGCGGCGCGTGACGTACTCCAGGCGCCGCACCGCGCTGCCCACGCGCGCGTGCTCCTCGGTGAGGATCCCGAAGAGACCGTCGAGGGCACGGCTCACCGCGCGGCGCAGCAGCTCCTCCTTGCCCGCCACGTGGTGGTAGATCGACGACTTGGAGATGCCGGCGGCCTTGGAGAGGTGCTCCATGGAGGTGCCGTCGTAGCCGCGCTCGTTGAAGACCCGCACGGCGACCTCTAGGAGGGTCTCCGGGGTGTAGGTGTCACGCCGGGTGCTCATGCGTGGTCCTCCTTCGCGGCGGCGCCGCGCAGCCCCTGGGAGACCGCGTAGCGCCCCGTGGGGTACTCGTCGTGCAAGTGGTCCAGGACTTCGGCCACCCAGTACAGACCGAGGTCCGCGCCCCAGGACAGCGGTCCGCGCGGGTAGTTGACGCCCAGACGCATCGCGGTGTCGATGTCGTCCGCGTCGGCCACGCCCCGCGCGACGGCGTCGTGGGCGAAGTCCACGAGCATCGCGACCGTACGCGCGACGATCATCCCCGGGGTGGCGCGTACGACGCTGACCTGCTTGCCGAGCGCCTGGAAGAGGCCCACCGCCTCACCGAGCATCCGCTCGCTCACGCGGGCCGCGGGGGCGAGCGCGATCCTGGTGGCCGTGCCGTAGTCGAGTGCCAGGTCGAACTGGACGGTGGGCTGCGCGGCGCTGTCGGGGGACGAACCGTCGGCGAGGGCGAGGCGGGCGCCGCCGGGCAGCTCGATCCAGCCGGGAAAGTCCGGGTGCCCGGACTGCCCGGGACGCCCGCGCTCGACGCGGACGCCCGCGGCCTCGATGAGCGGGACCAGCGCGGCGGCCTGGAACAGCTCGCCGTGCAGGGTGACGGACCGGGGCGCCTCCGCGGGCTCGGCGGTGTGCGGTCCGGCCTTCTCGGCGCCGTCCTCGTACGCGTACCAGCCCTGTCCCGACTTGCGGCCCAGGCGGCGCGATTCGACGAGGCGGCGCTGGGCGAGGGACGGGGTGAACTTGGGGTCCTGGAAGAAGGACTCCCATACCGAGCGGGTGACCGCTTCGTTGACGTCCTGACCGATGAGGTCGGTGAGCTCGAAGGGGCCCATCTTGAAGCCGCCGCACTCGCGCAGGACCGCGTCGATCGTCGCGGGGTCGGCGGCCCGCTCCTCGTGGACGCGCAGCGCCTCGGCGTAGAAGGGCCGGGCAATGCGGTTGACGATGAAGCCGGGGGTGTCGGCGCAGCGCACCGGGGTCTTCCCCCACGCCTTCGCGGTGTCGTACGCGCGCGTGGCCGCCGCTTCGTCCGTGGCGAAGCCGCTGACGACCTCCACCAGGGGCAGCAGGGGCGCGGGATTGAAGAAGTGCAGCCCGACAAAGCGCCCCGGGTGCTTCAAGGCGCCCCCGACGGCGGTCACGGACAGGGACGAGGTGTTCGTGGCCAGCAGGCAGCCGGCGCCGACGACCTCCTCCAGGTCCTGGAACAGGCGCTGCTTGACGTCCAGTTGCTCCAGGACGGCCTCGACGACGAGATCGCACCCGGCCAGCTCGGCGAGGCCGTCGACGGCCCGCAGACGTCCGGCCGCGGCGTCGCGGGCGGCCGCGTCGAGGCGGCCCTTCTCCACGAGGCGGTCCAGGCGGGCGGTGATCGCGGCGGCCGCCGTCTTCGCGAAGCCGGGCGCGGCGTCGTACAGCCGCACGGGGTGGCCCGCCACCAGCGCGACCTGGGCGATGCCCTGGCCCATGGTGCCGGTGCCGACCACGGCAACGGGGCTGCTGAGATCGAGTGCTGTCATGCTCGCGATCCTCCCGCACAGGGGTCTCGGCCAGGGGCTCGGGGTGACCGGAGGGGAGGTTTTCCACAGGTTCGGCAGACCCTCTTGTCCCGACCGATCGTTCGGTTACTCTAGCTCTGTCCAGCCGTTCCCGCACAGTCCCTGCCCAGCTCGCCGGCTCGAAGGAGAGCTGGCTCGACGAGGAGTTGGTCCCTCATGGCCGCCGAACTCACCGCGCACACGCTGATCGAAAAGCACCGGCCCACCCTCGACCAGGCGCTGGAGACGATCCGCACGCGCGCGTACTGGTCGCCGCACCCCGAACACCCCAAGGCGTATGGGGAGAACGGAAGCCTGAGCCTCCCCGAGGGCAAGGCCGCCTTCGAGGCCCTCCTGAACAGCCGCTTCGACCTCGACCAGCCGGGCACGGACGACTGGACGGGCGCGGAAGTCTCCCCCTTCGGCCCCGAGTTGGGCATCACGTATCCGCACCCGGACGTGGACGCGCTGCTGCCCGCCATGCGCGCGGGCATGCGTGCCTGGCGCGACGCGGGCGCGGAGGCCCGCGCCATGGTCTGTCTGGAGATCCTGTCGCGCATCAGCGCCCGCACGCACGAGTTCGCGCACGCGGTCATGCACACCAGCGGCCAGGCGTTCATGATGGCGTTCCAGGCGGGCGGCCCGCACGCTCAGGACCGCGGCCTGGAAGCGGTCGCGTATGCGTATGCGGAGCAGTCCCGCACCCCCGACTCCGCGGAGTGGACCAAGCCCCAGGGCAAGCGCGACCCGCTCGCCCTGACCAAGCGCTTCACGCCGGTCGGGCGCGGCATCGCCCTCCTGATCGGCTGCAACACCTTCCCCACCTGGAACGGCTATCCGGGCCTGTTCGCCTCCCTCGCCACCGGCAACCCCGTCCTGGTCAAGCCGCACCCGCGCGCGGTGCTGCCGCTCGCCCTGACGGTGCGCGTGGCCCGCGAGGTCCTCGGCGAGGCCGGCTTCGACCCGAACCTGGTCGCGCTGGCCGTCGAGCGCCCCGGCGAGGGCATCGCCAAGACCCTCGCCACCCGCCCCGAGATCAAGATCATCGACTACACGGGCTCGACGTCCTTCGGCGACTGGCTGGAGACCAACGCCCGCCAGGCCCAGGTCTATACGGAGAAGGCGGGCGTCAACACGGTCGTCGTCGAGTCGACCGACAACTACAAGGGAATGCTGTCCAACCTGGCCTTCTCCCTGTCGTTGTACAGCGGCCAGATGTGCACGACCCCGCAGAACCTCCTGATCCCCCGCGAGGGCATCACGACGGACGCGGGCGCGAAGTCGTACGACGAGGTGGTCTCGGACCTCGCCGGCGCGGTGGACGGCCTGCTCGGCGACGAGGCCCGGGCGAACGGCATCCTGGGCGCCCTGGTCAACCCGGACGTGAAGGCCCGCCTGGAGGCGGCTCCCGGCATCGGCGAAGTCGCCCTCGCCTCACGGGAGATCAGCAACCCGGAGTTCCCGGACGCCGTGGTGCGCACCCCGGTGATCGTCAAGCTGGACGGCGCCAAGCCGGACGCCGAGGCGGCCTATCTGAGCGAGTGCTTCGGCCCGGTCTCCTTCGCCGTCGCGGTCGACTCCGCGGCGGAAGCGGTGGAGCTGCTGCGGCGCACGGTGCGCGAGAAGGGCGCGATGACGGTCGGGGCGTACACCACCTCCGAGGAGGTGTCCGCCGCCGTCGAGGAGACCTGCCTGGAGGAGAGCGCCCAGCTCTCGCTGAACCTCACGGGCGGCGTGTATGTGAACCAGACGGCGGCCTTCTCGGACTTCCACGGCTCCGGCGGCAACCCGGCGGCGAACGCCGCGCTGTGCGACAGCGCGTTCGTGGCCAACCGCTTCCGTGTGGTGGAGATCCGCAAGGAGGCATGAGCCGGGCGGTCCGGCGCGGCCGCACGGCCCCGGGAGCGCGGGCTCAGACCTGGGCTCCCGGGGGCCGTCCCGAGGACCAGTGGAAGAGCGTCATGCCGACGCTCGTCGCGAGGTTGTAGCTCGACACCTGCGGCCGCATCGGCAGCGACACCAAGTGGTCGGCGCGTGCGCGCAGTTCGGCCGACAGACCACTGCGTTCCGACCCGAAGGCCAGCACGGCGTCATCGGGGATCTTGAGCCCCCGGATGTCCTCGCCCTCCGCGTCGAGGGCGAACACCGGGCCCGCGGGCAGCTCCCGGACCTCCACGCGTTCCACCGCCGTGGCGAAGTGCAGGCCCGCGCCGCCGCGGACGACCGTGGGATGCCAGGGGTCGAGCGTCCCCGTCGTCACGACACCCGTCGCGCCGAAGCCTGCGGCGAGCCGGATCACCGCCCCCGCGTTGCCCAGGTTGCGCGGATCGTCGAGGACGACGACCGGGGCGGACCTGGAGGTGTGTGCCAGCGCCCGGAGGTTGGCGGTGCGTGACGGACGTACCGCCAAGGCGGCGACGGCCGTCGGGTGCAGCCGCGGCACGAGAGCGCGCAGCGTCGCGCCGTCGGTCTCGGCGAGCAGTGCGTCCAGAGCGGCGGCAACATCCGGTGCCAGGTCCTCCGCAAGGGCCAGGACGGCGGATTTGTCGCTGGTCAGCGCCACGGGGATGCGGGCGCCGAAGCGCAGCGCGTGCTTCAGGGCGTGAAAGCCGTCGAGCAGCACGGAGGAGTCCGCGAGGCCGTGCCAGGCGCGCACGGGGTCCTGCGGGGGCGCCTGATCCGCCGAGGGCACCTGAACGGTGGGGGACGCCGGATCGGCCGGGGACGCCTGATCCGCCCGGGGCGCCGACGCTGTCCGTGCCGGCCCGTCGCCCCGGGCCGTACCGCTGCCGCTCATGCTCCGAAGCCTACGCGCGCGTCCTCGGCGGCCTCCTGGGCGTGCCTCTCCTCGCCGCGCGTCCCCGGCGACGTATCCCCGCGCGAGAGACGCGGCAGCCGCGGCACCCTCGAGAGCGGCGTACGGGAAATCAGCCCTCCACGCGCGCGTGCCACCCAGCCGCCGAGGCGTCGCAGGAACGTCGTCGGCAGGAAGACGGCGTCGGCCGCGATCATCGCGAGCGAGAAGAACGGCAGTCCCAGAACGACGGCGATGACGGCGTGCTCGAAGATCATCGCCGCCAGCAGGACATTCTTGACGCGCCGGTTGAACAGCGTGAACGGGAAGGCGACCTGCACGGCGACCGTCCCGTAGGTCACCAGCATGATCAGCAGGCCGTGCGAGGTCAGCAGGTCGGCGAGCGCGGGCCAGGGAGAGAAGTAGTCGAGCTGGAGGGGGTAGTAGACGGCCGTTCCGTCCTGCCAGCGGCTGCCCTGGATCTTGTACCAGCCGGCCGTGGCGTAGATCAGGCACGCCTCGACCATGATCACCAACAGGGCGGCGTTGTGCGCGAGGTTGGCGACGACGTCGAGCAGCAGCCGCGGCTCCCCCAGCGGCGCCCGCCGTACGACCACCCACCACAGGCCGTGCGCGAGCCACAGCCCCCAGAAGAACAGCAGCCAGAAACCGCTGAGCTCCCCCATGAACGTCACCACGGACAGCGCGAGGCCGAGGACCCACCAGAGCACGGGGCCGACGCGGTCGTCGCGGGTCGAGGCGCCCGCGCCGTCCACGCCACCGGCTCGTGCCGCACGACGCGCGTCCAGGGACCAGACCTGGCCGCACCGCGTGAACACCAGGTAGATCGCCATCAGATGGATGACGTTGTCGCCGCCGTCGCCCATGAAGATGCTGCGGTTCTGCAGCGACAGCACGCCGATCATGAACAGCACGGACATGGTGCGCGTGCGCCAGCCCACCAGCAGCAGGGCGCTGGAGACGATCGCCAGGAAGTAGACGATCTCGAACCACACCCGCCCGTCCGACCACATCAGCGCCGTGAAGGCATCGTTGGCGGAGATGAGCTGCCGGGCCATGTCCCAGCTCCACGGCCCGTCGGGCCCGTACAGCTCGCGCCGGTGCGGCAGTTCGCGCAGCAGGAACAGCAGCCATGTCGCGGCGAAGCCGATGCGCACTATGGCGGTCTGGTACGGGCCGAGGGCGTGCGCCGTGACGCGCTGCACCCCGCGCGCGAGCGGCTCGAAACGGGGCTTCAGGCGCCCGCCGCCGGAGCGGGGCACGGGCCGCGCGCCTTCAGCGTGGGTCACCGGGCGCTCGCCCTCGGCGTGGGGCACAGGCCGCTGCCCTTCAGCGTCGGTCACCGGCCGCTCCCCTTCACATCGGCGGCCACGTCTCTCCGCGCCCGGTCCTCCTCGGCCAGCGGCAGGTCGGCCGGGGTCACGGACCACCACGGCAGCACCCGCAGCACGGGCTTGGTGTCGATCTTCTCGTCACTCCACTTCGGCGGCCGGACAGCCGTGGTCCGGGACCGGACCTGCACCTGGTCGAAGGACTCGCCGCGGGCCAGCGGCTCGTGCCGGTCCAGACGGAGCAGCACGATGCGGCGGATGTAGCGCTCGGACAGTTCGCCGCGCAGCCCGGTGGGACGATTCTGCGCGTCGTGCGTGGCCACGAAGAAGTCCCAGCCGCGGCGCAGCTCGTTCTGCTGCGTGTGGCTCGGCAGGAGGTTGTGGTCGATGGCGGCGCCGTCCTGCGCGGACAGGTCGTACCAGCGCGTGGTCCGGCCGGTTCCGTCCGCGGTGCGGATCTGCGCGCGGACCTGCACGGCGACGTTCTGCTGCAGCGGGTTGGGCGCGAACAGCTTCCAGTTCTGCTCGAACTCCGGGTACACCCAGTCGTCGACCGTCCTGCCGTGCTCCTTGGTCATGGTGTTCGACGGTGCCACGTGCAGGAACAGCATCGCGACATGGACGCATACGCCGACCAAGACCGCGGCGAGGACGAGCGCGGCGACGACCTGCGGGCCTCGGGAGAGGGCGGCGATGCCGGCGGCGGGCTTCGCGGGGGCGCCGGCGGGCGGGGAGGGGGCGTGACCGGGCGGCCGGGCGGGGGCGCTTTCGGGCCCGGCGGGCGCGTCATCGGGCCCGGCGGCCCCGCCGCCCGAACCCTTGTCGTACGCGTCCATCTCGCCCCGTTCCTCGACCCGCGACCGAACCCTGCCGCCGGAACGGTACTCAGGCCCGCCCGCCAGGCACAGCGTCCCGGAGGTTATCCACAGGGTTGACACCTTATGGCGAGGCGCCGCACCATTGAATTCCCACGAACCGAACGATCGGTCGGTAGGTCGCCGGCTTCGAGGGAGACGTCCACGATCGAAAGACGTCCGGATCGGCACACCGAGAACACCGACGCCGACGCCGACACCGCTGCACCGAGAACACTGAGAACACCGAGAGTTGCCGGGACACTGCCCGAGGTCGAGGGGGACCGAGATGGCGACAGCGCACCAGCCGCCCAGCACGGCGCCGCACCACACAGCGGCCGGCGCCGCGGACACCGCCGCGCTCGAGTCCGCCTTCGACGCGGCCGTGGCGGCCGACGAACGCATCGAGCCGCGTGACTGGATGCCGGACGCCTATCGCTCCACGCTCGTGCGCCAGATGGCGCAGCACGCCCACTCCGAGATCATCGGCATGCAGCCGGAGGCCAACTGGATCACGCGCGCGCCGTCCCTGCGCCGCAAGGCGATCCTGATGGCCAAGGTCCAGGACGAGGCGGGCCACGGCCTGTATCTGTACAGCGCGGCGGAAACCCTAGGCGCCAGCCGCGACGACCTGCTCGACAAGCTCCACTCGGGCCGCCAGAAGTATTCGTCGATCTTCAACTACCCCACCCTGACCTGGGCGGACGTGGGCGCCATCGGCTGGCTCGTGGACGGCGCGGCGATCACCAACCAGGTCCCGCTGTGCCGGTGTTCGTACGGCCCCTATGCCCGCGCGATGGTCCGCGTCTGCAAGGAGGAGTCGTTCCACCAGCGCCAGGGGTATGAGCTGCTGCTCGCCCTCAGCCGTGGCACTCCTGCGCAGCACGCCATGGCCCAGGACGCCGTGGACCGCTGGTGGTGGCCGTCCCTGATGATGTTCGGCCCGCCGGACGCGGAGTCGTCGCACTCCGAGCAGTCGATGACGTGGAAGATCAAGCGTCACTCGAACGACGAGCTGCGTCAGCGCTTCGTGGACATCTGCGTCCCCCAGGCCGAGTCGCTGGGCCTGACCCTCCCGGACCCGGACCTGCGCTGGAACGAGGAGCGCGGCCACCACGACTTCGGCGCCATCGACTGGACCGAGTTCTGGTCGGTCCTCAAGGGCAACGGCCCGTGCAACGAACAGCGCATCACCCAGCGCAGGCGCGCCCACGAAGAGGGCGCCTGGGTGCGCGAGGCAGCGGCCGCCTACGCCACCAAGAACAGCGAGCGCAAGGAGGCGACCGCATGAGCAGCTCGACCGAATGGCCGTTGTGGGAAGTGTTCGTGCGCTCGCGCCGCGGCCTGTCCCACACCCACGCGGGCAGCCTGCACGCCCCGGACGCCGAGATGGCACTGCGCAACGCCCGGGACCTGTACACACGCAGGAACGAAGGCGTCTCCATCTGGGTCGTGCCGTCCGCGGAGATCACGGCCTCCTCGCCGGACGAGAAGGACTCCTTCTTCGAGCCGGCCGGCGACAAGCCCTATCGCCACCCGACGTTCTACGACATCCCGGAAGGAGTGAAGCACCTGTGACCTCGGCAGCTGTGCCCCCGGCACCCGTGACCCCCGCGTCCCCGGACACCGGCACCGCGTCCCCGACCGCCGGGCCCCCGGCCCTCCACGCCGCGGCCCTCGCCCTGGGCGACGACGCGCTGGTGCTCTCGCACCGCCTGGGTGAATGGGCGGGCCACGCCCCCGTCCTCGAAGAAGAGGTCGCCCTGGCGAACATCGCCCTGGATCTGCTCGGCCAGGCCCGCGTGCTGCTCTCCCTGGTCGGCGACGAGGACGAGCTGGCGTATCTGCGGGAGGAGCGCGCCTTCCGCAACCTCCAGCTCGTCGAGCAGCCGAACGGCGACTTCGCCCGGACCATCGCCCGCCAGCTCTACTTCTCGGTGTACCAGAACCTGCTGTACGGCCACCTGGCCACCACGGACAGCCCGTTGGCACCGCTGGCCGCGAAGGCCGTCAAAGAGGTCGCCTACCACCAGGACCACGCCGAGCAGTGGACCCTCCGCCTCGGCGACGGCACGGCGGAGAGCCATGAGCGGATGCAGCGCGGCCTGGACGCGCTGTGGCGGTTCACCGGCGAGATGTTCCAGCCGGTGCCGGGCCTGGACCTGGACTGGCAGGCCATGCGGGAGCAGTGGACGGCCAGGGTCACCGAAGTGATCGAGAAGGCGACGCTCGGCGTCCCCGAGGGGCCGCAGAGTGGAGCGTGGGCGGCCGGCGCGGGCCGCGAGGGCCTGCACACGGAGTCGTTCGGCCGGATGCTCGCCGAGATGCAGCACCTGCACCGCAGCCACCCGGGGGCGTCATGGTGACCACCACGCCCGGCGCCGCCCAGGCCGAGCAAGCCGCCCCGGCCCACCGCGCCCCCACCGCCCTCGAAGCCGAGCTCCGCGCCCTCGCGGGCTCCGTGCCCGACCCCGAGCTGCCCGTGCTCACCCTGGCCGAGCTGGGCGTGCTCCGCGCCGTGTGGGTCAGCGGCACGGGCCATGTCGACGTCGAGCTGACCCCGACGTACACGGGCTGCCCGGCCATAGAGGCCATGTCCGCCGACATAGAGCAGGTGCTGCGCGAGCACGGCCGGGACGACGTCAGCGTGCGCACGGTGCTCTCCCCCGCCTGGTCGACGGACGACATCAGCGCCGAAGGCCGCCGCAAGCTCGCCGAGTTCGGCATCGCCCCGCCGCGCCCGCACGCCGCCGACGGCCCGGTCCCGCTGTCCCTCACGGTCCGCTGCCCGCACTGCGGCTCGACCGACACCGAACTGCTCAGCCGCTTCTCGTCCACCGCCTGCAAGGCGTTGCGCCGCTGTGTCTCCTGCCGCGAGCCCTTCGACCACTTCAAGGAGCTGTGATGGCGCGCTTCCACCCGCTCCGCGTGGCGGCGGTCGAGCAGCTCACCGACGACTCCGTGACGCTGACCTTCGCGGTGCCCCCGGCCCTGCGCGAGGAGTATCGGTACGCACCGGGCCAGCACCTGGCCATCCGCCGCGTCGTCGACGGCACGGAGATCCGGCGTACGTACTCGATCTGCTCCCCGGCACCGTCCCCCCAAGCGGCCGATGAGCCGCGGGAGTTGCGGGTGGGTGTGCGCGTGGTGGACGGCGGCGCCTTCTCGACGTACGCGCACAAGGAGATAGCCGCGGGGGACGAGCTGGACGTGATGACCCCGGCGGGCCGCTTCACTCTGGACCCGGCCCCGGGGCGGTATGCCGCGGTGGTCGGCGGCAGCGGCATCACGCCGGTGCTGTCCATCGTCACGACGCTCCTGGAGCGCGAGCCGCGCGCCCAGTTCTGCCTCATCCGCAGCGACCGCACGGCGGCGTCCACGATGTTCCTCGACGAGGTCGCCGACCTCAAGGACCGCTGGCCGGACCGCTTCCAGCTGGTGACGGTGCTCTCCCGCGAGGAGCAGCAGGCGGGGCTCACCTCGGGGCGCCTGGACGAGCAGCGACTCGCGCGGCTGCTGCCCGCGCTGCTGCCGGTCGAGGAGGTCGACGGCTGGTTCCTGTGCGGTCCGTACGGCCTGGTGCAGGGCGCGGAGCGGACGCTGCGTGCCCTTGGGGTGTCGCGGCACCGCATCCACGAGGAGATATTCCACGTGGACGACGGCCTCGTGACGACCCCGGCCGTGCCCGCCCCGGCGGACAGCACGGTCACCGTCACCCTGGACGGCCGCTCCGGCACCTGGCCGGTGCAGGCGGGGGAGTCCCTCCTGGACACGGTGCTGCGCAACCGCGCGGACGCGCCGTTCGCCTGCAAGGGCGGAGTGTGCGGCACCTGCCGGGCGTTCAAGGTGTCCGGCGAGGTCCGGATGGACCGGAACTTCGCCCTGGAGCCGGACGAGACCGAGGCCGGCTACGTCCTCGCGTGCCAGTCGCACCCGACCACGGCCAAGGTGGAGCTGGACTTCGACCGCTGAGCGGGACTTCGACCGCTGAGCGGGGCTGCTGTACGCCGACGCGGGGCGCCCCCGGCCCTGCCGTCGGCTCTCGCTCCGGCGCCGCCCGGCGCACCTGTTCCCTTCCCGTAGAACCTGTTCTATCTTGACGACCCGTCAGAAACGACGGCAGAGCCGAGACGGGGCCGAGGGAGCCATGACGGGCGGCGTACCGCCCGGTGCGGAGGGACAACGTGGACTTCACCTTCTCCGAGGAGCAGCAGGCGGCGCTCGAAGCGGCCAAGGCGGTCTTCGCCGGGGTCCCGCCGGACGGCGTGCCCAGCCCCGCCCTCACCCCCGGCGCTGTCGCCGAGGACTTCGACCGGGCGCTGTGGGCCAAGCTCGCCGACGCCGACCTGCTGAGCCTGCTGCTCGCGCCGGAGTACGGCGGGTCGGGCCTTGATCCCATCGCGCTCTGCCTGGTGCTGCGCGAATCGGCGAAGGTGCTCGCCCGCGTCCCGCTCCTGGAGAGCTGCGCCGCCGCGTACGCCGTCCAGGCCCATGGCGGCGAGGAGTTGAAGCAGGCCGTGCTCCCGGCCGTCGCCCGCGGGGAGACCGTGCTGACCGTGGCGGCGAACGGCCGCACCGGACACGACGGCGCCGAACTCGCCGTCACCGCACGCCCCGACGGCGACGACTGGGTCCTGGACGGCGCCCAGACGGGCGTCCCATGGGCGTACGAAGCCGACTTCACCGTCGTACCGGCCACCGCTGCCGACGGCCGCACGGTCCTCGCCCTCGTATCCCGCGCGCGGCCCGGATCCGCCCTCGCCGAGCAGTTCTCCACCAGCGGTGAACGGCTGGGCGAGCTGCGTCTGGACTCGGTGCGGGTCGGGGCCCGTGATGTCATCACGGCGGACGGGGCCTGGGACTTCCTGCGGGACCTGCTCGCGACGGGCACCTGCGCGCTGGCGCTCGGGCTCGGTACGGGCGTGCTCGGCATGACGAGTGAATACACCAGCAAGCGCGAGCAGTTCGGGTTTCCGGTGGCCACGTTCCAGGCGGTCGCGATGCAGGCCGCCGACCGGTACATCGACCTGCGCGCCATGGAGGTCACCCTCTGGCAGGCCGCCTGGCGGCTCAGCTCACCGGAGCGCGCGGGCGCGGGCAGCGGCGGGCCGCTGCCCGCATCCGGGGACGTGGCGGTGGCCAAGATCTGGGCGGCCGACGGCGTACGCCGCGTCGTGCAGACCGCGCAGCATCTGCACGGCGGCTTCGGCGCGGACACCGACTATCCCCTGCACCGCTATCACGCCTGGGCCAAGCATCTGGAACTGTCGCTCGGCCCGGCCGCGGCACACGAGGAGGCACTGGGCGACCTGCTGGCCGCGCACGCCCTGACCTGAGCCGGGCGGCCGCGAGCGGGCCAGATCACCGAGCCGGGTGGGAGACCCCAGGGAGGGGCGGGCTAGATCACCGAGCCGGGCTGACCCTTGTCGTCGACGACGGGCCTGCCCGCGGCCTCCCAGACCTGCATCCCGCCCTCGACGTTCACGGCGTCGAGGCCCTGCTGGGCGAGGTACGCCGTCACCTGCGCGGAACGGCCGCCGGAGCGGCAGATCACGTTGATCCTGCCGTCCTGCGGCGCCGCCTCGGTCAACTCCCCGTAGCGGGAGACGAAGTCACTCATCGGAATGTGCAGCGCGCCTGCCGCGTGGCCCGCCTGCCACTCATCGTCCTCGCGGACGTCCAGCAGGAAGTCTCCGTCCGAGAGCTCGTCGACGCCGACCGTGGGCACATGGGATCCGAAAGCCATGCCCCCGACGCTACCCGACCGCCGACACGACGCGGCCACGCGTCCCGCGCAGCTCAGCCAGCCACGCGTCCGCACAGCTCACGCAGTCACGCGGACACACGCTCCAGCTCCGCCTCGCGCTCCGCGACCTGGGCCAGGAGCTGCTCGGCGATCTCGTCCAGGAGGCGGTCCGGGTCGTCGGGCGCCAGCTTGAGCATCGAGCCGATCGCGCTCTCCTCCAGGTCCCGGGCCACGACCGTGAGCAGTTCCTTGCGCCGGGCGAGCCATTCCAGCCGGGCGTACAGCTCCTCGCTCGGGCTGGGCCGCTGCTCCTCGGGCACCGGCCCGGCGGCCCACTCGGCGAGCAGCTCGCGCAGCAGCGTCTCGTCGCCGCGGCCGTACGCGGCGTTCACGCGCGTGATGAACTCGTCGCGACGCTCGCGCTCCTTCTCGTCCTGCGCGAGGTCGGGGTGCGCCTTGCGGACCAGCTCCCGGTACAGCTTGCGGACCTCGTCGCTCGGCCGTACCCGCTGCGGTGGCCGCACGGACTGGTCGGTGAGCATCGCGGCGGCCTCCGGGAACAGCCCGTCGCCGTCCATCCAGCCGTGGAACAGCTCCTCGACGGCCGGCATGGGCAGCACCCGCGCCCGCGCCTCGTCCGCCTTGCGCCGGTCCTCGGGGTCGCCGGACCGTGCCGCCACGGCCTCGGCGATCAACGCGTCCAGCTCGTCGAGGCGGGCGTACATCGGGCCGAGCTTCTGGTGGTGCAGCCGGGAGAAGTTCTCCACCTCCACCCGGAAGGTCTCCACCGCGATCTCGTACTCGATCAGCGCCTGCTCGGCGGCGCGCACCGCCTTCGCGAGCCGCTCCTCAGGACGTCCCTCCGCGTCGGGCCGCGCACCCGCGTCGAGCGGCGGCTCCTCGGGCGTCTCGCGGCTGGTCGGCTCGGCTTCCGGGGTCGTCACCCTGTCCACCCTAGGCCACGACTCCCTAGGACTCGGCTCGCAGCCGCCCCTCCCGCACCGCGGCGACGAGCTGGGCGTGGTCGGCCTCCGTGCGGTCCGCGTAGGCCACCGCGAAGGCGGACATCGCCTCGTCCAGTTCGTCGTTCTTGCCGCAGTATCCGGAGATGAGGCGGGGGTCGGCGCTGTGCGCGTGGGCGCGGGCGAGCAGGGCGCCGGTCATGCGGCCGTAGTCGTCGAGCTGGTCGGCGGCCAGGGCGGCCGGGTCGACGCTGCCCTTGCGGTTCCTGAACTGCCGTACCTGGAAAGGCCGTCCGGATATCGTCGTCCAGCCGAGCAGGAAGTCGCTGACGACCTGCATGCGCTTCTGGCCGAGGACGACTCGCCGGCCCTCGTGCTCGGTCGTCGGCTCCTTGAAGCCCGCCGCCGGCAGGTGCGGCAGGAGCGCGGAGGGGCATGCCTCCTTGACCTGGAGGACCAGCGGCTCCCCCCGGTGGTCGAGGAGCAGCACCACATAGGAGCGCAGTCCGACGCTGCCGGTGCCTACGACGCGGAAGGCCACGTCCTGGATCGAATACCGCGCGAGGAGGGGAAGACGGTCCTCCGGGAGGGTGGTCCGATACTCGCCGAGGGCGGCGGCGACCGCCGCGGCCTCCGCGTCCGGGACCCGCCGGAGCACCGGGGGAGCGTCCACGAAGCGCCGGGGCGCGGCGTGGCCCGGGGGCGCCTCGGCGTCCGGGACCGGCTCGGTGGACTTGGCGGCGAAGCGGGCGCTCGTGTTCTGCCGGGCCTTCTCGGAGACGCGGTCGAGGGTGCCGAGCAGGTCGCGGGCGTCCGTGTGGGAGACCAGTTCCTCGTCGGCTATCGCGTTCCACGCGTCGAGGACGGGGAGCTTGGCGAGCAGCCGCATGGTGCGGCGGTACGCGCCGACGGCGTCGTAGGCCGCTTCCTCGCAGGCGTCCTCCTTGGCGCCCGCCTCGCGGCCGGCGAGGACCAGGGAGGTGGCGAGGCGTTTGACGTCCCACTCCCAGGGGCCGTGCACCGTCTCGTCGAAGTCGTTCAGGTCGATGACGAGGCCGCCGCGCGCGTCCCCATAGAGCCCGAAGTTGGCCGCGTGGGCGTCGCCGCAGATCTGGGCGCCGATGCCGGTGAGCGGGGTGCGGGCGAGGTCGTGGGCCATGAGTCCGGCGGCGCCGCGCAGGAAGGCGAAGGGGCTCGCGGCCATCCTGCCGACGCGGAGCGGCGTGAGCTCCGCGAGCCGGCCGCGGTTGGTCTCCTCGATGACGGAGACGGGGTCGGGGCGGTGGTCGTCCGCCGTGCACTCCGCGTGCGCGGAGCGCGGGGTGCGGGTGCGCAGGGCCTTGCCCTCCTGCTTGGGCTGGGCGGGCCCTTGCGTTCCGTGCGCGGACCAGTGGGCGAAGCCCGCCACGCGGGGCAGCCTGCCTGCGCCCCGCCCCGTCGCGCGGGGCGCGGGAAGCGCCTGATCGACGACCGCCTCGGCTCCCGGGCCCGAGCCTCCGCCCGTGCTCCCGCCCGATGTGTGAGTTGTCTCAGTCACGCCCATCGCCCCCCGTCCACGGCCTTCAACTGGCATCGACGGTACCGCCGCTCGCGAATCGCCGTCACAGCCTGTGGATAACTCCCCGCGACCACCCGAGCCCCCGGCCACCGGCGCCTGCCCCGGTGACATACATCACCGCAGCGCCGGAACACGCCGTACCGGAACGCACCGCACAGCGGCACAAACCCAGAAAAACAGAAAGACCCCAGCTGGGCTGGGGTCTTTCATCTGTGCGCGAGGGGGGAGTTGAACCCCCACGCCCTTTCGGGCACTGGAACCTGAATCCAGCGCGTCTGCCTATTCCGCCACCCGCGCATGGGTGTTGTCTTTGGGTCTCTCACTGAGTGGTGCGAGCGCCTGCCGACATCCAGAAGATTAGCACGCTGCGGACGGTGGATTCACATCCGTATTCGGGGGCACCTGCGGAGGAACCGGGGCCGGGCCACCCCTGGTCGCGGGCGGCACCGCCCGCGCACCGGCGGGACGCGCCCCGGGCCCCGGGACCACCCCGCCGCCCGCCCGACGCAACCAAGCCACCCGTCAAGTCCTCCTCCTAGGTCCACAGCCGCGTGCGGGACACTGGCTCCGGACCCCCTCTACGATCCCTAGTAAGAGGAGGCCCGAGCCAGGCCCGGCGCGGGAACCCGGAAGGAGCCCACAAGGAGCCCAGGAGGAGCGCGGAAGCAGCCCCGAGCAGGAGCGCGGCACGCATGCGCGGAGCGAGCCCGGACCGAGCCGCCGGCGAAGACTCGGCGCCCCGGCCCGACCGGTTCCCGAGGGAATCCCTGACTGATCCCTGAAGATCGGCGGCGGAGCCCCCGGCGGAACCCCGGGACCCCCCTGAGGGATCCCGGAGGATCGCGGAAGACCAGTGCGGGCATGCCTTGTGAGAGGCGACACTCGTGGTCTGGGCAGACAGGGGGAACCACCTGATTTCCCGGCGCGTGGATACGATCAGTAAGCAGTACGAGGATGACGACGACGGAGGAGGTGCCCCATGGGAGTCCTGAAGAAGTTCGAGCAGCGACTCGAAGGTCTGGTCAACGGCACCTTCGCCAAGGTGTTCAAGTCCGAGGTCCAGCCCGTCGAGATCGCCGGCGCCCTGCAGCGCGAGTGCGACAACAACGCGACGATCTGGAACCGCGAGCGGACCGTCGTGCCCAACGACTTCATCGTGGAGCTCAGCGCGCCCGACTTCGAGCGGCTGAGCCCGTATTCCGGGCAGCTCGGCGACGAGCTCTCCGGCATGGTCCGTGAGTACGCCAAGCAGCAGCGCTACAGCTTCATGGGCCCCATCAAGGTCCACCTGGAGAAGGCGGAGGACCTGGACACGGGCCTCTACCGGGTGCGCAGCCGCACGCTGGCGTCGAGCACCTCGCAGACTCCCGACCACGCTCCCGGAGGCCCCGCGGGCCCCGGCGGGCCCGCCGCCCCCGGTGGCGGTCCCACGAGCGCGGGCCAGGGCCCGCGCGGGGGCCCCGGCTCCCCGCAGGGCCCCTCGGGCGCCC
>NZ_AOPZ01000376.1 GCF_000414115.1 Streptomyces aurantiacus JA 4570 | reverse complement strand
TTCGGAGCGGTCAGGCCGTTGCTCGCCCCGTCCTGGTTCACGGCGGAACCGCGCACGACGGCCAAGACCTCATGGCCGAGACGCCGCGCGTCCGACAGGCGCTCCAGCAACAGCAGACCGACGCCCTCGCCCCAGCCGGTGCCGTCCGCCGCCTCCGCGCCGTCGGCCGCCTCCGCGAACGCCTTGCACCGGCCGTCCACAGCAAGGCCACGCTGACGGCTGAACTGCACGAAGGTGTCCGGTGACGCCATGACCGTCACGCCGCCCGCGAGGGCCATGTCGCACTCGCCCTGGCGCAGCGCCTGCGCGGCGAGGTGCAGGGCCACCAGGGACGCCGAGCAGGCCGTGTCGACGGTCACCGCCGTCGACGGTCACCGCCGGGCCTTCCAGGCCGAACGCGTACGAAAGGCGGCCGGACATGACACTCACGGCGTTGCCGGTGAGGACGTGGCTCTCGATGTCCTGGGGGACGGCGGCCATGCGGGAGATGTAGTCGTCGCCGTTGGAGCCGACGAAGACGCCGGCGCGGGTGCCGCGCAGGGTCGTCGGGTCGATGCCCGCGCGCTCGAACAGCTCCCAGGAGGTTTCCAGGAGGTGGCGCTGCTGCGGGTCCATGGCGAGGGCCTCGCGGGGCGAGATGCCGAAGAAGTCCGCGTCGAACTCGCCCGCGTCGCGCAGGAATCCGCCCTCGCGGACATAGGTCCTGCCCGCGCGGTCGGGGTCCGGGTCGTACAGCTCGGCGAGGTCCCAGCCGCGGTCGCCGGGGAACTCGCCCATGGCGTCGCGGCCTTCGGCGACCAGGCGCCACAGGTCCTCGGGGGAGCGTACGTCGCCGGGGAAGCGGCAGCTCATCGCGACGTCATCGCGACGATCGCGATGGGGTCGCCGTCGTCCGGCGCCGCGTCGGCGGCCCGCCCGGGGGCGGGAGCACCGTGGGGTTGCTGCTGCGCGGCGGCGGCTCCGAACGCCTCCTCCGCCAAGTGGGCGGCGAGGACGGCGGAGTTGGGGTAGTCGAAGACCAGCGAGGCGGGCAGGCGCAGGCCGGTGGCCGCCTGGACGCGGTTGCGGAGTTCCACGGCGGTGAGCGAGTCGAAGCCCAGCTCGCGGAACGCGCGGGCGGGGTCGACGGCGTCGGGCGCGGAGTGTCCGAGGACGGCGGCGGCCTGGGAGCGTACGAAGGTGACGAGGGCGGCGTCGCGTTCCGCCGGGGGCAGCGGGGCGAGCCGTCGTATCCACTCGGGGCCGGTGACGGTGGCGGCGCCGGACGTGTCCGGGGTGCCATCGGCCGAGTCGGCCGTCCGCCGCCGTACTTCGGGGAGTGCGTCGAAGAGCGGGTTGGGCCGGGCGGCGACGAAGCCCGGCAGGAAGGTGTCCCAGTCGACGGCGGCGACGACGACGTGGGCGTCGCCGCGTTCCACCGCGTCCCGCAGGGCTGCGACGGCGGGCTCGGGCGGCATCGGCGGCATGCCGTCGCGCCGTGCCCGATCGGAGCGTACGGCCGTGTCGGCGAGACCGGCGCCGTCCCAGGTGCCCCAGGCGATGGAGGTCGCGGGCAGGCCGTCGGCGCGGCGCTGTTCGGCGAGCGCGTCGAGGTAGGCGTTGGCGGCGGCGTAGTTGGCCTGGCCCGCGCTGCCGAGCGCGCCGGACGCCGACGAGTACAGGACGAACGCGTCCAGGTCCAGGTCGCGGGTGAGTTCGTGCAGGGTCGTGGCCGCCGGGGACTTGGGACGCAGCACGCCGTCGAAGCGCTCGGGGGTGAGGCCGTCGACGACGCCGTCGTCCAGGATTCCGGCGGTGTGGACGACGGCCGTCAGGGGCGCGTCGGCGGGTATGCCGTCCAGGACGCGCGCCAGCGCCTGACGGTCCGCCGCGTCGCACGCCGCGACGGTGACCCGGGCGCCGTGCTCCTCCAACTCGGCGCGCAGCTCCGCCGCTCCGGGGGCGTCGGGGCCGCGACGGCTCGTCAGGACGAGGTGTTCGGCGCCCTCACGCGCCAGCCAGCGCGCCACATGCCCGCCGAGCGCACCCGTCCCGCCGGTGACCAGGACCGTGCCCCTCGGCGTCCATCGGGTGTGCCGGGTGAGACCGGCGCCCGTCGCCTCGCCCCTGAGGAGGCGGCGTACGAAGACTCCGGAGCCGCGTACCGCGAGCTGGTCCTCGGTGCCGGGGCCGGCCGGGGCGCCTTCCGGGGCAGGGTCCGCGGCCGCGGCGAGGATCGCGGCGAGGCGGGCGCCCGCGCGGGTGTCGTAGGAGCGGGGTACGTCGACGAGTCCGCCCCAGCGGTCGGGGTGTTCGAGGGCGACGGTCCGGCCGAGGCCCCACAGGTGGGCCTGGACGGGGTGGTCGAGGCGGTCGCTGCGGCCCGTCGACACGGCGCCCTGGGTCAGGGCCCACAGGCGGGCGTCGGAGCCGATGTCGCCGAGGGCCTGCACCAGCGCCACGGTGGCCGCGAGCCCGGCGGGCACGGCGGTGTGCTCGTCCAAGGGGGTCTCGTCGAGGCCGAGCAGCGAGACGACACCGACGAGCGGCACGTCGCCGGAGCCGGTTCCGTCACCCTCCGCGTCAGCGGATCCGCCGCTCCCGGCCGCCTCCCGCAACCGCGCCGCCAGCCCGTCACGCGTGGTCTCCTCCGTGCCCGGGCACCACCGCACCGCTTCGGCACCCGCGCCCGTCAGCGCGTCGGCGGCACCCGTGACCCACGGGTGATCCCGCGCGCTGTCGGGGACCACGACCAGCCACCGCCCCGACAGGCGTGCCGAGGGCAGGCGGCCGGCAGGCAGCGGCTGCCAGGCGACGCGGTAGCGCCAACTGTCGATGACGGCACGCTCGCGCCGCTGCCGCCGCCACGCGGAGAGGCCGGGCAGCACCTCGCTGAGCGCGCCCTGCGCCACGCCGTCGAGGGTGGACGTCAGTTCGTCCACGTCCTCGCGCTCCACGGCCTCCCAGAAGCGGGCCTCGGCCGCGTCCGAGGCTGCCTCCCCGGCGGCGGGGACGACCCCGCCGGAGGCCCGCTCCTCGGTCAGCCAGTAATGGCGGCGCTGGAAGGGATACGTGGGCAGGTCCACGACGGCCCGCTCGCCGGGGAGGAGAGCGGCCCAGTCCGGCTCCGCGCCGTGGACGTGGGCCTCGGCGAGGGACGTGAGCAGGCGCCTGGCGCCGCCCTCGTCGCGGCGCAGGGAGCCGATCGTGGCGGCGGGGCTGTCGGCGTCGTCGATGGTGGCCTGGACCGGGACGGTCAGGACCGGGTGCGGGCTCATCTCGATGAACAGCCCGTGCCCCTCGGCCAGAAGGCCGCGGGTGGCGTGCTCGAAGAGGACCGTGCGGCGCAGGTTGCGGTACCAGTAGTCCGCGTCCATGAGGGTGTCATCGGCCAGCCAGTCGCCGGTGAGGGTGGAGAACAGCGGCACCTCGGGCGACCGGGGCGCGACCGGCGCGAGGACCCGCGCCATCTGCTGCTCGATCTGCTCCACGTACGAAGAGTGCGAGGCGTAGTCGACGGGGATCGTCCGCGCACGGATGTCCTGAGCCACGCACTGCGCGACGAGCTCCTCCAGTGCCCGCGTGGCGCCGGAGACGACGACGTGGGCGGGGCCGTTGACCGCGGCCACCGAGAGGTCGTCGCCCCACTGGGCCAGGATGGTGCGCACCTGCTCCTCGGGCAGGGGTACGGACACCATGCCGCCGCGGCCGGAGAGTTCGAGGATGGCCTGGCTGCGCAGCGCCACCACCCAGGCCGCGTCCTCCAGGGACAGGGCGCCCGCGACGCAGGCGGCGGCGATCTCGCCCTGGCTGTGGCCGACCACGGCCGCGGGCTCCACGCCCGCCGCGCGCCAGACGGCGGCCAGCGACACCATCACCGCGAACAGCACACCGGCTGGACCACGTCCACCCGGTCGAACCGCTCGCCGCTCAGCTCCTCGAACAGATCCCAGTCCACGAACTCGACAGGGCCTCCGCGCACTCCCGCATCCGCTCCGCGAACACCGGCGACTGGTCCAGCAGTTCACGGGCCATGCCGGCCCACTGCGAGCCCTGCCCCGGGAACACGAACACGGGACGGACGCTGTCGGCGCCGGTGCCACTGCCGGTGCCGCTGCCGCCCTGGGCCCGCCCGGTGACCACCCCACCAGAGGCGCCGTCGCCCTCGGCCAGGCGCTCGAGCCCGGCGAGCAGCTCGTCCCGGTCCTGCCCGAGGACCACGCCCCGGTGCTCGAACCGCGACCGCGCCACCGCCAACGACCACCCGCGACCGCGCCACCGCCAACGACCACGCCACATCGCCCACGCCCGACCCGGTGTGGGCGAGGAGGTGTTCGCGCAGCCGCCCCGCCTGCGCCCGCAGCGCCTCCGGCGTCTTCGCCGACAGGGCCAGGGGCACGACGCCCGCCGACGACGCCCGCCGTGACGGCCGGTGCGGCGGCCCCGGAGGGCTCGTCGTCCGCGGCCACCGGCTCGTCGGCCGGCGGCTGCTCGACGACGACGTGCGCGTTCGTGCCGCTCATGCCGAACGACGAGACGCCCGCGCGCCGCGGCGCGCCGTCGGCCCGCTCGGGCCAGGCGCGCGCCTCGGTCAGCAGCTCCACGGACCCCGCCGACCAGTCCACGTGCGGGCTCGGCTCGTCCACGTGCAAGGTCTTGGGCAGCGTGCCCCGGTGGATCGCCTGGACCATCTTGATGACACCGACGACGCCCGCCGCGGCCTGCGTGTGGCCGACGTTGGACTTCAAGGAGCCCAGCCACAGGGGCTGCTGGCCCTCGGGCCTGTCCTTGCCGTACGTGGCGATCAGGGCCTGGGCCTCGATGGGGTCGCCGAGCGTGGTGCCCGTGCCGTGCGCCTCGACCGCGTCGACGTCGGCGGGCGTCAGGCCGGCGTCCGCGAGGGCGGCGCGGATGA
>NZ_AOPZ01000375.1 GCF_000414115.1 Streptomyces aurantiacus JA 4570 | reverse complement strand
GCGTAGTCGACGGGGATCGTGCGGGCACGGATGTCCTGCGCGACGCACTGGGCAACCAGCGCTTCCAGGGCCTCGGGCTCGCCCGAAACCACCACCTGGGCAGGCCCGTTGACCGCCGCGAGCTCGATCCGGCCGTCCCAGCCGGAGATCAGCTCCCGCACCTCGGCCTCGGGCAGCGGCACGGAGACCATGCCGCCCTTGCCGGACAGCTCCCGGATGGCCAGGCTCCGCAGCGCCACGACACGGGCCGCGTCCTCCAGCGACAGCACACCCGCGACGCACGCGGCGGCGATCTCGCCCTGGCTGTGCCCGACCACGGCTGCGGGCTTCACGCCCGCCGCCTGCCAGACGGCGGCCAGCGAC
>NZ_AOPZ01000374.1 GCF_000414115.1 Streptomyces aurantiacus JA 4570 | reverse complement strand
TGGGCCGCGGCGGAGGCGGAGCACCGGGCGCAAGCCGGGGCCGAGCAGGCGGGGAGCGCGGGGGCGGCGGAGCGGGCCGCGAACATCGGGGCGGCGGGGCGGACGGCGAACACCGGGGCGGGGCGGGCGGCGAACGCCGAGGCCGCGCGAACTGCACCCACCGGGGTGGCGGCGCGAGCGACGGACGCCGAGGCCGAGGAGTACGCGGCGAACGCCGAAGCGGAGGGCGAGGAAGGGGCGGGGGCCGGGGCACGGCAGTCGGCGCCGGAGCATGAGCTGCCGCTCCTGACCTCCGCCGACGAACTGCAGCGGGCCGTCATCCAGAACGACGTCCAAGTCGTCCTGCTGCTCGCCGGGCGGGCCGCCGCCCACGACGAGCTGCTCGCCGTGGTGCGCGGGCTCGGGTGCGAGTTGTGGGAGATCGACCCGCGCGGCCCGGCGGCCGCCCCGGCGCCGCGCGACGGGGCGCGGCCGCTGTACGTGGCCGGGTTCCGCTGCCGGCCGCTGCTGACCGCGCCCCTGTCGCGACGCACCAGCGCGGGCAAGCGCGCCCTCGACATCGCCGTGTCCGGCGCCCTCCTCCTGCTGGCCGGGCCGCTGCTGCTCACGTGCGCCCTGGTGCTGCGCGCCACGGAGGGACCGGGCGTGATCTTCCGCCAGGAACGCGTCGGCAAGGACGGCCGCCTGTTCACCGTCCTGAAGTTCCGTACCCACCGCCCCGCCGACTCCCAGGAGTCCGCCACCCGCTGGAGCGTCGCCGACGAGCACCGCATCAGCCCGTTCTGCCGCTTCCTGCGCAGCACCTCCCTGGACGAGCTGCCGCAGCTCTGGAACGTCCTGCGCGGCGACATGAGCCTGGTCGGCCCGCGCCCCGAACGCCCCTTCTTCGTCGACCGGTTCAGCCGCCGCTACCCCCACTACGCGCAGCGCCACCGCGTCCTGACCGGCGTCACCGGCCTCGCCCAGATCCACGGCCTGCGCGGGGACACCTCCATCGAGGACCGGTGCCGCTTCGACAACGCCTACATCGACAGCTGGTCGCTCTGGCAGGACCTGTGCATCCTGCTGCGCACCGTGGGCTGCCTGCTGCGCCGCACGGGGAGCTGAGGCCGTGTCCCACGCGCCCGCCCTCGCGCCCGCGCCCGCCCCCGAGGAGGCCGCCCAACCCGGCCGCCCCTTCGGCCAGTTGACCGGCCAGTTGACCCCCGCCCTGCGCGAAAGCCTGTCCGTCCTCCCCGTCGTCCTCCTGGTCGCCCTGCTCGCGCTGCCCGTCCCGGCCGGGGCCGACGAAGGCTCCGGCGGCACCGGCAGCCCCGCCGACGCCTTCTCCGCCCTGGTCGTCGGCTGCGCCCTCGTCCACGTCGTACGCACCGCGCGCCGCCCCCTCACCCGCGGCGCCGCCGTGGTCCTCGGCCTCCCGGTCGTCGGCATCACCGCCGCGGCGTGCGCCTCCACATCGGCGGCCACCGGGCTCACCGGGGCCGCGCGCTACCTCCAGGTCTTCGTCCTGGTACCGGCCGCCGTCCTGGTCCTCCTCCGCGACGCACGCCAATTCCGCCTGCTCGCCTGGGCGTTCGTCGCCCTCGCGCTGTTCCAGGGCGCGCTCGGCGCCCAGCAGAACCTCACCGGGACCGGCGCCTCGTACATGGGCGAGGACATCCGGGCCGTCGGCACCTTCGGTCCGACGGACGTGATGGGCATGGCGACGGTCGTGTCGTACGGGCTCGTGGCCGCCCTCGCCCTCGCCTTCCGGCCGGGCGCGCCCCGGCAGCGGACCGCCGCGCTGACCTGCGCGGGCCTGCTGACCGTGCCGCTCGCGCTGTCCTTCAGCCGGGGCGCGTGGATCGCCACGGTCGTGGCCTGCGCGGCGGTGCTGCTGCTCGCCGGGGTGCGCCGCGCGCTGCGCGCCGCGCTCGCCGCGACGGCGGCCGCCGTGGTCCTGGTGGCCGGGCTCGGCCTGGGCTCCCAGCTGCTCCAGGACCGGCTCAGCAGCATCACCCAGGTCACCGACGCCCCCGACCAGTCGGTCACCGACCGGTACGCGATGTGGGCCGCCTCCGTCGACATGTGGCGGGACCGGCCGGTGACCGGCGTCGGCCTCAAGGGCTTCCCCGAACACCGCGACAGCCACGCCTCCCTGGCCCTGTCCTCCGGCAGCGACACGGCGGGCGCAGGCGCCGAGTTCCGCCGCCAGCCGCTGCTCTCCCCGCACAACATGTACCTGCTCGTCCTCGGCGAACAGGGCCTCCTCGGCCTCCTCACCCTCGCGGGCGGGTGGCTCGCGCTGCTGGTGTGCGCGGTGCGCGGGTGGGCCCGTGCCAGGCGGGACCGCCGCCCGTCCCGGGCCGGGGAGCTGGACTGCGCCCTCGCCGCCTGCGGCCTGCTCGTCTGGCAGTTGGTCGACTTCATGTACGCCGACATCGGCGGCCCGTCCACGGTGCTCACGGCGGTGGCGCTCGGGGGGTGCGCCTGGTGGGGGCTGCGGCCCCGGGATACGTACGAGTCGTACGAGGCGGTGGGGGCGCGGTGACGATCCTGCCCGGCGCCAAGGTGGCGGCCCCCGCCGCGGACGCCCCCGCCGCAAACGCCCCGGTCGCCGACGCTCCGCCCGCCGACCCCGGCAATGCATTCCTCGCCAAGGCCGCCGCCGTCACCGCCGTGCTGACCGTCGCCGGGTCGCTCCTCGGGCTCGTACGCGATCAGGTGCTCGCGCACTTCTTCGGGGCCGGGAGCGACACCGACGCGTTCCTGGTGGCCTGGACCGTGCCGGAGATGGCGGCGACGCTGCTCATCGAGGACGGGCTCGCGTTCTTCCTGGTGCCGGCGTTCAGCCTGGCCCTCGTGCGGCGCGCGGCGGCGGACCCGGGTCCCGATCCGGTGCGCGCGCTGGTCGCCGCCTCGCTGCCCAGGATGGCCCTGTGCTTCGTGGCCGCGGGCCTCGTACTGATCGCCGCCGCCCCGCTCCTGGTCGCCGTGCTCGCCCCGGGCCTGCCGGACCCCGGGCTCGCCGTGGACTGCACCCGGCTGACCGCGACCTGCACCCTGACCTTCGGCCTGGCCGGCTACTGCAGCGCCGCCCTCCGCGCCCACCAGCGCTTCGTCGCGCCCGCGTCCGTGTACGTCGTCTACAACGCCGCCATCATCGCCGCCCTGTTCCTGCTCGCCGCGCCCTTCGGCGTGCGCGCGGCGGCGGCGGGCGTCGCGCTGGGCGGGGCGCTCATGGTCGTCGTCCAGGCGCCTTCCCTGTGGCGGCAGTTGCGCCACCGGCCCGTTCGGCTCGCGCCCCCGGCCGCGCCGCGTACGGAGGACGCACCGGCCGCGCGGCTGCAGAAGGCCGTCATCTGGACCGTGCTGCTGTTCGCGCTGTGCCGGCAGTCGCAGGTGCTGATCGAACGGTTCCTCGCGTCGTCGCTGCCCGCCGGGGCGATCTCGCATCTGAACTACGCGCAGAAGGTCGCGCAGATGCCGATGGTCCTCTCCCTGATGCTGTGCACCGTCACCTTCCCGGTGGTCGCGCGGGCCCTGGCCGAAGGCGACACCGACCGGGCGCGCGACCGCGTCGAACGGGACCTCGTGCTCGCCGCCTGCGTGGTGCTGTGCGGCGCGGCGGCGATCGTCGCGTGCGCGCCCGCGCTGGTCCGACTGCTCTTCGAACGGGGCGCGTTCACGGGCGCGGACACCGCCACCACGGCCGCCGTGATGCGGGTGTACGCGATCGGCCTGCTCGGGCACACCCTGGTCGGCGCGCTCGCCCGCGCGCACTTCTCCGTCGGCAGGACCACCTGGGCGCCGCTGGCCGCGATGGCCATCGGCATCGTCGCCACGGCCGGGCTCGGCTTCCTGACCGTCGGCACCTGGGGCGTGTACGGCATCGCGGGCGCCAACGCGGCCGGGATCTGCGTGACCGCGGTGCTCCTGCTGCACGCGCTCGGCCCGCGCGCCGTTCCGCTGCGCACCCGTGCCGTCGCCGGACAGCTGGCCCGCCTCGCGCTCGCCGCGGCCGGGGCGGCGGCGCTGGGTGCCTGGTGCGCGCACCACGTCGGGCCGCCCGCGCTCGCCGTCCTGGCGGGCGGCCTGGTCGTGGCCGTCTCC
>NZ_AOPZ01000373.1 GCF_000414115.1 Streptomyces aurantiacus JA 4570 | reverse complement strand
GCGCGTGGCCGCCGCGATCCGCGAGGCCGAGCGCGACGCCGCGCCCGCGCTCGCCGCCCGCGCGAAGGCCGCCGCCGATCTCGTACGGGCCCTGCACACCGCGGCCGAAGGCGCCGAGTCCCAGGCCAACGAGGAGGAGGAGCGCTCCGCGACCCTCCAGGAGACCGGCGAGGCCGCGCACCGCGACGCCACCTCCGCGGCGACCGAGGCCCAGCGCGCCCGCAGCGAGGCCGGGCACCTGCGCCAGCGCCTCACCGAGGTGGAGCAGGAGACCGCCGAGGCGGTCCGCGCGGGCTGGCTCGACGACAGCGCGCCCGACGCCGACCCGGCCCGTGCCGCGCTCGCCGCGAGCGACGCCGAGAAGACGGCGGTCGCCGCCTGGGACGAGGCGCGGGAAGCCTCGCGCCGGGCCACCGACCAGGCCAAGGAAGCCGCCGCGGTCGAGTCCCGAGCCGAGCTGACGGCGGCCCGCGCGGCCGACGCGGCGACGGCCGCGGAGCAGGCGTACGACGCGGAGCGGCGCACGGCCGACTCCCTCGCGCAGGACGACCGCCTCATCGAACTCCTGGGCCTGCCGGGCGCACCCGGCGGGTCCGGAAGCCGGAGCGTACGGGGCGGGGTGCCGCAGCCCCGGCACGCGGGAGCCGATTCGGGGGACACCGGGGGCGGTTCCGGGGACGGCCCCCCGGAGAGCGGCGAGGGCGATGCGTCAGGCACGGGCGAGGCGGGCGCACTGGGCGCGGACGGCGCTCCAGGACCACGCGCGCACGGGACCGTCGAAGACGACGCCCCCTACGCCGCCGCTGACGGGGCGCCGTCCGACACCCGGCGAGCCCCCGGCTCCCCGCTCTCCCCGGACGAGCTCGACCGCAGCGCCGACGACCTGAAGACCCTCCTCGACGACGGAGTGGCCGCCGCCGAGCGGCAGCTGTTCGAGCTGCGCACCGCCGCCGCCGACGACTCCCGGATCCTCGGCGCCCTCGGCGACGGCGGCCTGCTGCCGCCCGGCCCCGACGTCCTCGCCACCGTCGAGTTCCTCGGGGAGCACGGCATTCCGGCCCTCCCGGGGTGGCGGTATCTGGCACAGGCAGTCGATCCCGCGGACCACGCGCGCGTGCTCGCCGCGCGCCCCGAGCTGGTCGACGGCGTCGTCATCACCGACCCGCACACGCACGCCCGCGCGCGCGAAGCGCTCGCCGGAGCCGCGCTGCTGCCGCGCTCCACGGTCGCCGTCGGCACCGCCGCCGCCCTCCTCGCCCCGGTGCCGGACGGCGCCGCGGGGTCGGCCGATGACGTCTTCCTCGTACCGCCGAACCCGGCCATGCACGACGAGCAGGCCGCCGACGAGGAGCGCCAGGCTCTGCGCGCCCGCGCCACCCGGCGCGACGACGAGATCCGCGTACTGGCCCAGCGCCTGGCCAAGGACCGGGAGCTGGCCGCGCGGCTCGCCTCCTGGCGGTCCGGCTGCCCGGCCGGGCGCCTCGCCGAGCTCGCCACCGCCGCCAGGGACGCGCGCGCCTTCGCCGAGGAGG
>NZ_AOPZ01000372.1 GCF_000414115.1 Streptomyces aurantiacus JA 4570 | reverse complement strand
CGCCGCCCTCCTCGGCGAGGCCGCCGCCCTGCGCGCGGCCGAGGGCACGCCGCTGCCCCCGGCGGAACGCGCCGACGTCGACCGCGCCACCGCCCGCTCCCGGGCGGCCTTGGGCGTCACCGCGTTCGAGGATGCGTACGAGGTTACGAACAACGTCGCGTAGGAGACGCGCCCCGTAAGGGGCGCGGGGCGGTATCGACATGCGGCTCCGCCGCGGGGCGCGCCCAGCCCCCACCGGCCCGCACGAAGACGCCGCACATCCAGCGAAGCGCTCAGGCGAGGACCGAGCGAAGCTGGTCGAGCCCCCAGTCCAGATCCTCCTTGCTGATCACCAGCGGCGGCGCGATCCGGATCGTCGAGCCGTGGGTGTCCTTCACCAGGACCCCGCGGTCCATGAGCTTCTCGGAGATCTCGCGGCCGGTGCCGTGCGCCGGGTCGATGTCGACGCCCGCCCACAGGCCCCGCCCGCGCACCTCGGTGACCTTGCCGGTGCCCACGAGGAGGCCCAGCTCCGCGTGCAGGTGCTCGCCCAGCTCCGTGGCCCGCTGCTGGAACTCGCCGGTGTTCAGCATCGCGACGACCTCAAGGGCCACCGCGCACGCCAGCGGATTCCCGCCGAACGTCGACCCGTGCTCGCCCGGCCGGAACACCCCGAGCACGTCCGCGTCCGCCACCACCGCCGACACCGGCACCACACCCCCGCCGAGCGCCTTGCCCAGCAGATACGCGTCCGGGACCACGCCCTCGTGCTCGCACGCGAACGTCCGGCCCGTCCGGCCGAGCCCCGACTGGATCTCGTCCGCGATGAACAGCATGTTGTAGTCGCTGGTGAGCTCCCGGACGCCGGGGAGATAGCCGGGCGGCGGCACCAGGACCCCCGCCTCGCCCTGGATCGGCTCGATCAGCACCGCCACCGTGTCGTCCGTGACGGCCTCGCGCAGCGCGTCCAGGTCGCCGAACGGCACGATGTCGAAGCCCGGCGTGTACGGGCCGTAGTCCGCGCGCGCCTCGGGGTCCGTGGAGAAGCTGACGATCGTCGTCGTACGGCCGTGGAAGTTGTCCGCCGCCACCACGATCCGCGCCCGGCCGTCCGGCACGCCCTTGACGCGATACCCCCACTTCCGCGCCGTCTTCACGGCCGTCTCCACGGCCTCCGCGCCCGTGTTCATCGGCAGCACCATGTCCTTGCCGCACAGTTCGGCGAGGCGCGCGCAGAACTCCGCGAACCGGTCGTGGTGGAACGCCCGCGACGTCAGCGTCACGCGCTCCAACTGCTGCTTGGCCGCCTCGATCAGGCGGCGGTTGCCGTGGCCGAAGTTGAGCGCCGAATACCCGGCGAGCATGTCCAGGTAGCGGCGTCCCTCCACGTCCGTCATCCAGGCGCCCTCCGCCGACGCGACCACGAGCGGCAGGGGGTGGTAGTTGTGCGCGCTGTGCGCTTCGGCCGAGGCGATGAGGTCTTCCGTAGCAGTCACGGGGGCTCCGTTTCTCGCGGGCGCACGTCGTTGTGCGCACTTTTTCCGGCTGTTCACGGCGCGATGCGCGTTCTTCCGGGACAGGACGGGCACGTGGCGCCGTTCCTGTCGTTGCTTCCTATCGTCGCTCGCATCCTGGACGAACGACCTGGGCGAAGGACCACGACACGGTGGAGCGCCCGATAGGCTGGATTTTCACAGCACGGCGACTGGCGCACAGGGAATCGACCCTGAGGAAGCCGTGCGAGGCAACGCCTTCGAGGTGCCGCCCGCCTGGGCACCCCGGGACCACGACCGGACACACTCACCGCTCGCCCCGGAGGACGCCATGACGCAGCCCCCTGCCCACCAGCACCCGGCTCTCGCCGCCGCCGACCCCGAACTCGCCGCCCTCGTCGGGGCCGAGGAACGCCTCCAGGCCGACACGCTCCGCCTGATCCCCAGCGAGAACTACGTCTCCGCCGCCGTCCTCGAAGCCTCCGGCACGGTCCTGCAGAACAAGTACAGCGAGGGCTATCCCGGCCGCCGCTACTACGAGGGTCAGCAGAACATCGACCAGGTCGAGCGCCTCGCCGCCGCCCGCGCCAAGGCCCTCTTCGGCACCGACCACGCCAACGTCCAGCCCTACTCCGGCTCCCCGGCCAACCTCGCCGTCTACCTCGCCTTCGCCGAGCCCGGCGACACCGTCATGGGCATGGCCCTGCCGATGGGCGGCCACCTCACCCACGGCTGGGGCGTGTCGGCCACCGGCAAGTGGTTCCGCGGCGTGCAGTACGGAGTACGGGAGGACACCGGCCTCGTCGACTTCGACGCCGTACGCGAACTCGCCCTGAAGGAGCGGCCGAAGCTGATCTTCTGCGGTGGCACCGCCCTGCCCCGCACCATCGACTTCGCCGCCTTCGCCGAGATCGCCCGGGAGGCGGGCGCCGTGCTCGTCGCCGACATCGCCCACATCGCGGGGCTCATCGCCGGCGGCGCCCACCCCTCACCCGTGCCGCACGCCGACGTGATCTCCACGACCACCCACAAGACCCTGCGCGGCCCGCGCGGCGCGATGCTGCTCGCCCGCGAGGAGCACGCCAAGGCCATCGACAAGGCCGTCTTCCCCGGTCTCCAGGGCGGTCCCCACAACCAGACCACCGCCGCCATCGCCGTCGCCCTGCACGAAGCCTCCCAGCCCTCCTTCCGCGACTACGCCCACGCCGTCGTCGCCAACGCCCGGGCCCTCGCCGACGCCCTGCTCGCCCGCGGCTTCGACCTCGTCTCCGGCGGCACCGACAACCACCTGATCCTGATGGACCTCACCCCCAAGGACGTCCCCGGCAAGGTCGCCGCGAAGGCCCTCGACCGGGCCGGGATCGTCGTCAACTACAACACCGTCCCCTACGACCCCAGGAAGCCGTTCGACCCCTCCGGTGTCCGCATCGGCACTCCCTCCCTCACCTCCCGCGGCCTCGGCACCGCGCACATGGACACCGTCGCCGACTGGATCGACCGCGGTGTCCGCGCCGCCGGGGCCGGCGACGAGGACGCGCTCCTGAAGATCCGCGGCGAGGTGGCCGAGCTGATGGCGGCGTTCCCGGCACCGGGGCTGCCCACGGCCTGAGCGGCGGGGGCGCACGGGTGGTCAGACTTCCCGGGCCCCCGGCGCAGGCGGCCACGCGGCCGGTCAGGCGTCGACCAGCTCCTGGCCGGGCGGCTCCCCCTGGGTGCGGCGGCGGAACCAGTGCAGGGCACCCGCTCCTGCCGCCGCGCCCACGGCCGCGCTCGGTATCGCCCACCGCCAGCCGGAGTCGCCCCCGCCCCCGCCCCCGCC
>NZ_AOPZ01000371.1 GCF_000414115.1 Streptomyces aurantiacus JA 4570 | reverse complement strand
GGTTCAAAGACAGGCTCTTAAGGCCGTCGCGCCGACGTCACGCGGTACACGTCGTACACGCCCTCGACTCCCCTGACCGCCTTGAGCACGTGCCCCAGGTGCTTGGGGTCGCCCACGAAGGTGAAGCGGGAGGTGGCGACGCGGTCGCGGGAGGTCTGCACGGCCGCGGACAGGATGTTCACGTGCTGGTCCGAGAGGATGCGCGTGACGTCCGAGAGCAGCCGCGAGCGGTCGAGCGCCTCCACCTGGATGGCGACGAGGAACACCGAGGACTGCGTGGGCGCCCACTCGACCTCGAGAATGCGCTCGGGCTCGCGGGACAGCGACTCCACGTTCACGCAGTCGCTGCGGTGAACCGATACGCCGCTGCCGCGCGTGACGAAGCCGATGATGGGGTCGCCCGGCACCGGCGTACAGCAGCGTGCGAGCTTGACCCACACGTCGTCGACGCCCTTGACGACCACGCCCGGGTCGGCGCTGGAGCGGCGCTTGGAGCGGCTGCGCGAGGGCGGCGCGCTCTCGGCGATGTCCTCGTTGGCGGCCTCCTCGCCGCCGAGCGCCTGGACGAGCTTCTGCACGACGGACTGCGCGGTGACGTGGCCTTCGCCGATCGCCGCGTACAGGGAAGAGATGTCGGGGTAGCGCATCTCGTGCGCGAGCGTGACAAGCGAGTCACCCGTCAGGATCCGCTGGATCGGCAGGTTCTGCTTGCGCATGGCGCGCGCGATGGCGTCCTTGCCCTGCTCGATGGCCTCCTCGCGGCGCTCCTTGGAGAACCAGGCGCGGATCTTGTTGCGGGCGCGCGGCGACTTGACGAAGCCGAGCCAGTCGCGGGACGGGCCCGCCCCCGCGGCCTTGGAGGTGAAGACCTCCACCAAGTCGCCGTTGTCCAGGGTCGATTCGAGCGGTACGAGCCGTCCGTTGACGCGGGCGCCTATGGTGCGGTGGCCGACCTCGGTGTGCACCGCGTACGAGAAGTCGACCGGGGTCGCGCCCGCCGGGAGCGCGATGACGTCGCCCTTCGGCGTGAAGACGAAGACCTCGTTGCGCGACAGGTCGAAGCGCAGGGACTCCAGGAACTCGCTGGGGTCCTCGGTCTCCTTCTGCCAGTCGAGGAGCTGGCGCAGCCACGCCATGTCGTTGAGGTGGTCGTCCTTGCCGGACTTCTTCGGCACGTCCGTACGCACCTTGGAGGCGCCGGCGACGGCTTCCTGCTTGTACTTCCAGTGCGCGGCGATGCCGTACTCGGCGCGGCGGTGCATGTCGAACGTGCGGATCTGCAGCTCGACGGGCTTGCCGTTGGGGCCGATGACCGTCGTGTGCAGCGACTGGTACATGCCGAACTTCGGCATCGCGATGTAGTCCTTGAACCGGCCGGGGACCGGGTTCCAGCGCGCGTGCACGGTGCCGAGGGCCGCGTAGCAGTCGCGGACGGTGTCCACGAGGACGCGGATGCCCACCAGGTCGTAGATCTCCGCGAAGTCACGGCCGCGGACGATCATCTTCTGGTAGACGCTGTAGTAGTGCTTCGGGCGGCCGGTGACGGTGGCCTTGATGCGGGCGGCGCGCAGGTCGGCCTGGACCTCGTCGGTCACTATGGCCAGGTACTCGTCGCGCTTGGGGGCGCGCTCGGCGACGAGCCGCACGATCTCGTCGTACATCTTGGGGTAGAGGATCGCGAAGGCGAGGTCCTCCAGCTCCCACTTGATGGTGTTCATGCCCAGGCGGTGCGCCAGCGGAGCGTAGATCTCCAGGGTCTCGCGGGCCTTCTTCTCCTGCTTCTCGCGCTTGAGATAGCGCATCGTGCGCATGTTGTGCAGGCGGTCGGCGAGCTTGATGACCAGGACGCGCGGGTCCTTGGCCATGGCGACGACCATCTTGCGCACGGTCTCGGCCTGCGCGGCCTCGCCGAACTTGACCTTGTCGAGCTTGGTGACGCCGTCGACGAGGAGGGCGACCTGGTCGCCGAAGTCGCGGCGGAGCTGCTCCAGGCCGTACTCGGTGTCCTCGACGGTGTCGTGCAGGAGGCCGGCCATGAGGGTCGCCGGGTCCATGCCGAGCTCGGCGAGGATCGTGGTCACGGCGAGCGGGTGCGTGATGTACGGATCGCCGCTCTTGCGCTTCTGGCCGCGGTGCCAGCGCTCGGCGACCTGGTAGGCGCGCTCGATCTGGCGCAGCGTCGCGGTCTCGATCTTCGGGTCGTTGCTGCGCACTATGCGCAGCAGCGGCTCCAGGACCGGGTTGTACGGGTTCGAGCGCTGGACGCCGAGGCGGGCGAGGCGGGCCCGCACGCGGTTGGAGGACCCGGAGCGCTCCGTCTTGCCGGTGACGGGCGGCTTGGGCGGTACGGGGGCCTTCGCGGGGGCGGGGCGGACCGGCGGGGCGGCGTGGGTGGCTGCCGCGGGGCGGGCCGGCGTGGTGGGGCGGGACTCCGGCGACGGCTCGGGGCGGGGCTGCTCGGCGGGCTTGCTCGGCGGGCTTGCCGTCACGCGCGGTGTCGCCACCGGGCGCGCGCTGCGCGTCCCTGCCACCGGGCGCACTCGTCCCGGAGTCCTTGGAGTCCCCGGGCTTCGCGGGCGCGACGGCGGGCCCCGCGGCCCGCTCGGCCTGCTGGGCGGACTTGGCGGCGGCAAGTGGCTGGGACTCGTCTGGCAAGAGCGCTCCCTGTGCGCGATCGGGTCCCCCGGTCAGGTCCCGAAGTGCCCATGGTATCGATCCTGGGCCCGCGGCTCGCCCTCGGCCGGTGAGACGGCTCTGTACTGGAGAAACACCAGAGGCGGGCGCCGGATTCCTCCGGGCCCGCCTCCGTCGCCTGCTGGGCTGTCCGGAACCGGCTGCCGCGGCCGTCCCGCCGCCGCGCCGGTTCCCGTGGACGCTCAGACCGTGAGCAGCGCCTCCAGGGGGGCGCCGTCCAGGGCGGGAACCAGCCGCTCGCGGCCGCCCAGGAAGCCGAGCTCCATCAGCACCGCGACGCCCGCCACCTCGGCCCCGGCCCGGCGGATGAGCCGGAGCGAGGCTTCGGCGGTGCCGCCGGTGGCGAGGACGTCGTCGATGACCATGACGCGGTCGCCGACTGCCAGATCCTCGGCGTGCACCTCGATCTCGGCGCTGCCGTACTCCAGGTCGTAGACCTGGCTGAGGGTCGCTCCGGGGAGCTTGCCCGCCTTGCGTACGGGAATGAAGCCGAGCCCGGCGCGCAGCGCGACCGGGGCGCCCAGGATGAAACCGCGCGCCTCCAGGCCGACGACCTTCGTGGCCCCGCAGCGCACGCTCAGATCGGCGAGCGCGCCGGTCAGGGCCGCGAACGCCACCGGGTCCGCGAGCAGCGGCGTGATGTCCTTGAACATCACGCCCGGCTCGGGATAGTCCGGCACGTCGCGGATGCGGCTGAGCAGCAGCGTGTTGATCTCGGCCGTCTCGGTCATCGGCGCTTCCCCGACGGGCGGCCGCGGCCGCGGTTGCGGGTGGGCTGGGACCGCGGTCCGGAGCGCGGGCCGACCACGGCCGGGGCCGCGTCCTGGTCGGCCTGCTCGGCGCCGTCCTGCGGGTCGTCGCCCGCCGACTCCGGGGCCTCGGCGGACTCGCCCTTGGCGGCCGCCGCCCTGCGCTTGGCGAGCACCCGCTTCTTGAGGGCCTTCATCTGCGGGTCGGCCTCCTTGAGATCGGCGACCAGCGGGGTCGCGATGAAGATCGAGGAGTACGCGCCCGCGGCGAGGCCGACGAACAGCGACAGCGAGATGTCGTTCAGCATGCCCGCACCGAGGAACCCGCCGCCGATGAACAGCAGGCCGGCGACCGGCAGGAGCGCCACGACCGTGGTGTTGATCGACCGCACCAGGGTGCTGTTGATGGAGCGGTTGGCGACCTCGCTGTAGGTGAAGCGGGTCTGCTTGGCGAGGTCCTTCGACTGTTCCTTGAGGCTGTCGAAGACCACGACCGTGTCGTACAGCGAATAACCGAGAATGGTCAGCAGACCGATCACCGTGCCCGGTGTGACCTCGAAGCCGACGAGGGCGTACACACCCACGGTGATGGTGATGTCGTGGATGAGCGCGATGAGCGCGGCCAGCGCCATCCGCCACTCGAAGGCGATCGCCAGATAGATCACGACCAGGATCATGAAGATCGCCAGGCCCTGCCAGGCCTTGTTGGCGATCTGTTCACCCCAGCTCGGACCCACCAGATCGGCGTTGATGTCGTCCGCCTTCATGTCGAACTCGCTCGCGAGCTCGGCCTTGATCCGGTCGGACTTGTCGGTGTCCACGCCCGCGATCTGGATGCGCAGGGTGTCGTTGCCGAGCTTCTGTACGAGCGCGTCGTGGCCGGACGCCTCTTCCGCGGCCTCTTCCGCCTTGGCGACCGACACGCTGGTCTTCGGCGTGTTGAAGACGGCGCCGCCCTCGAACTCGATGCCCATGTTCAGGCCGCGCACCGCCAGGCCGACGATGGCCGTGATGGTGATCAGGATCGAGATGCCGTACCAGATCTTGCGCTTGCCGACGAAGTCGTAGCCGACCTCGCCGCGGTAGAGCCGGGCGCCGAGATCTCCCAGTTTCGACATCTCACGCCTCCTTCGGGGTCGAGTCGACGGGGGCGGACGCGCCGGTGCGACGCGTGCGCCGCAGCGGCGGTTTGGCACCGAGCCGCTTCGGGTCGAGGCCGGACCACTTGCCGCCGCTCGCGAAGAACTTCTTGCGGGCCATGATCGTCATCAGCGGCTTGGTGAAGAAGAACACCACCACGACGTCGAGGAGCGTCGTCAGGCCCAGCGTGAACGCGAAGCCCTGCACCTTGCCGACCGTGACGATGAAGAGCACCGCGGCGGCGAGGAACGACACGAAGTCGGACACCAGGATGGTGCGCCGGGCCCGCGGCCAGGCACGCTCGACGGCGGGCCGCAGCGTACGGCCCTCGCGGACCTCGTCCCTTATGCGTTCGAAGTAGACGATGAACGAGTCGGCGGTGATACCGATGGCGACGATGGCACCACAGACCGCGGGCAGGTTCAGCGCGAACTTAATCGTCGGGCCGAGCAGCGTCATGATCGTGTACGTCAGCGCCGCGGAGACGCCGAGGGACGCGATGGCGATGAGGGCCAGGCCGCGGTAGTACGCCACCAGGTAGACGATGACGAGGGCGAGGCCGATGGCGCCGGCGATGAGACCGGCGCGCAGCTGCTCACCGCCGAGCGCCGCGCTGACCGTGGTGACGCTCTGCTCCTTGAAGGTCAGCGGGAGCGCGCCGTACGACAGGATGTTGGCCAGGTCCTTGGCCTCGTCCTGGGTGAAGCTGCCGGAGATCTCGGCGTCGCCGGTGGTCAGCGCCTGGCGGACGTACGGCGCGGAGACGACCTCGCCGTCCATGACGATGCCGAACTCGTTCTGCGGCGGCTGCTGGCTGGCGAGCTTGCCGGTGATGTCCGCGAACTGCTTCGTCCCCTTGCCGGAGAACTTCATCGTGACCTTCCAGCCAGCGGCACCCTGGGTGTCGTAGACGGCCTTCGCGTCGTCGACCTCCTTGCCGTTGACCTCGGAGGGTCCGAGGATGAACTTGTCCCAGCCCTTTCCGCTTCCGCTCTTGCCGCAGGCCACGACCGGATCGGTCGGCTTGACGCCTTCCTTGATCTTCAGGCGGGCCTTCTCGTCGGTGCAGTCGAGCTTGGTGAACTGCTCCTGGAGCTTCGCGGTGGCATCGCCGGACGGCGTGGGCGACGGGTCCTTCTTGCCGTCGTCCTTCTTGCCGTCCTTGGCCGGGTCGTCCTTGGCGTCGCCGGTGGGCGTCGCGGACGGGGTGGCGTCGGCCTTCAGGCCGTCGGTGACGGAGCGGCCCTGGGTGGTCGGCGTCGCGCTGGGCGAGGCCGACTCGCCCTTGGGCTTGTCGCTCTCCTTGGGCTTGTCGCCCTTGCCATCACCCTTGCCCGAGTCCGACGGCTTGGGCGTCGGCTTCGGCTGCTCCCCCGCACCCGTGCTGGGCTGCTGGGCGAGGACGGGCCGGAAGTAGAGCTGAGCGGTCGTGCCGACCTGCTCCCGCGCCTGCTTGGCGTTGGTGCCCTTGGGGATGTTGACGATGATGTTCCGGTCGCCCTGGGTCTGCACCTCGGCTTCGGAGACACCCAGACCGTTGACACGGTTGTTGATGATGTCAACAGCCGTGTTCAGGTTGGTCTGGTTGATCGCGTTCTTCTGGCCCGGCTCGTTCTTCGCCTCGAGCGTGATGCTCGTACCACCGGCGAGGTCGATGCCCAGGCGGGGCGTGGTGTGACCGGAGAGGAACATCCCTCCGGTGAGCGCCACCAGGGCGATCATGATCAGGACCAGGGTGCGGCCCGGTTTCCCCTGGGCGGCCTGCCTGCGGCCCTTCGTGGGTGCTGCCACCTTCTCGTTCTCCCTGTCCAACCGTCCGGCCTGCGGGGTGCCTCCCCGTCACCTGCGCTGAGCGGAGGTTCCTGCGGTGGAGGGACCCGGGCGGGCGGCCATGAAGTTGTGTCGAGACGCGGCGCGAAATCACCTGCGGCGGGGGCCGGGATGCGCGAGCGGGCGCACGGACCCCCGTCCGTGACTACTTCGCGTCGGACTCGCCGTCGGTCTTCTTCGGCTCTGCGTTCGCTGCCTCGGGGGCCTCGTCGGCCGTGTCCTTCTTGCCGAGGTCGATGCGCGACTCGTCGTCCGAAGCGTCCGCGGCGGCGGCGGGCTCGCCGGTCTCGGTGAGGGAGGAGGCGTCGTCGGGCACCACGGGGGTGTCGTCGGACTTCAGGTCGTCCTCGGCGCCGTGCACGATGCGGTTGTACTCGTCGTCGTCGAGGACGGCGCCGATGGAGTTCTTCGCGTACACCGCGTGGACGCCGGGGGCGACCTCGAGGAGGACCGCGTCGTCGTGGACCTCCTTGACGGTGGCGTACATGCCTCCGATCGTGCGGATGCCGGTGCCAGGCGTCATGTCGTTGCGCATCTGGGCGGCCGCCTGCTGCTTCTTCTTGGCGGACCGGGTCATCAGGAACATGGCCCCGATGAGCACGATGAACGGGAGGAGGGTCACGATATTCACGGGACGGAGTTTCCTTCGCACGACCGCGTACTTGAGCGGCCTGATGGATGGGGGTGGGCGGCGCCGCCCACAAGGGCGGCATCGGCGGAGTCTAAGCGAGTCCGCACCTAACGAACAACGCTCAGCATGGCACCGCAGTTCCTGACCGTGCGACTCTCCGCGCCGGTACGCGCCGCGTCACGACCCGAACAAGTCCTGTTGTCCAGTTCCCGCTCCCTGCCGGGGCGGTACGAGACCCAGATGGGCCCATGCCGCGGGCGTCCCGACACGGCCGCGGGGCGTGCGGGCGAGCAGCCCCTCCCGGACGAGGAAGGGCTCGGCCACCTCTTCCACCGTCTCACGCTCCTCCCCCACCGCGACGGCGAGGGTGGACAGGCCGACGGGGCCGCCGCCGAACAGCTTCAGGAGGGCTTCGAGGACGGCGCGGTCGAGGCGGTCCAGGCCGCGGGCGTCGACCTCGTACACGCCCAGGGCCGCGCCCGCGATCTCGCGGTTGATCACGCCGTCCGCCTTGACCTGCGCATAGTCGCGCACGCGGCGCAGCAGGCGGTTGGCGATGCGGGGGGTGCCGCGGGAGCGGCCCGCGATCTCGGCGGCGCCGTCGGTGTCGATGGTCACGTCGAGCAGGCTCGCGGAACGGTGGATCACCCGTTCCAGCTCGGCGGGCTCGTAGAACTCCATGTGCGCGGTGAAGCCGAAGCGGTCCCGCAGCGGCGGCGGCAGCAGGCCCGCGCGCGTGGTGGCGCCGACGAGCGTGAAGGGCGGCAGCTCCAGCGGGATGGCGGTGGCGCCGGGGCCCTTGCCGACGATCACGTCGACGCGGAAGTCCTCCATGGCCATGTACAGCATTTCCTCGGCGGGCCGCGACATGCGGTGGATCTCGTCGAGGAAGAGGACCTCGCCCTCCTGGAGGGAGGAGAGGATCGCGGCGAGGTCGCCGGCGTGCTGGATGGCCGGGCCGCTGGTGATGCGGATCGGGGCGCCCATCTCGGCGGCGATGATCATCGAGAGGGTGGTCTTGCCGAGCCCCGGGGCGCCGGAGAGCAGCACGTGGTCGGCGGTGGCGCCGCGCGCGCGGGCGGCGCGCAGGACGAGGTCGAGCTGCTCTCTGACCTTCTCCTGGCCGATGAACTCGCCCAGGTCCTTGGGGCGCAGGGCGGCCTCGACCGCCTGGTCCTCGCCGTCGGCGACAGCGCCCACCAGCCGCTCCGCGGCGGGACCGACGTGGCCCTCGGCCGCGGCGGCAGCTTCGTCGGTCGTGTCGTCCCAGTTCATGCGGTGTGCCTCGCGATGCGGTTCAAGGGGGGCGGCGGGTGCGTACGGCAGTGTGGCGGGTGTTGGCTAGCGGGTGCGGTTCAGGGTCTGGAGTGCGGCCTTGAGGAGCTGCCCCACCTGGGGGGCGCCCCCGGCGGCCTCGGCCTGCGGGGTGACGGCGGCGACCGCCTCGTCCGCCTCGCGCGTCGCGTACCCCAGGCCGATCAGTGCGGCGTGCAGCTGGTCGCGCCAGCCGGATGTGACGGCGGTGCCGATGGCGGGGCCGCCGGTGCCGAGGGGCTCGCCGAGGCGGTCCTTGTACTCCAGGAGGAGCTTCTGGGCGCCCTTCTTGCCGATCCCGGGGACGGCGGTGAGCGCCTTCTCGTCGCCGGTGGAGACCGCGCGGCGCAGGGCGTCCGGGCTGTGCACGGCGAGCATGGCCTGCGCCAGGCGCGGGCCGACGCCGCTCGCGGTCTGCAGGAGCTCGAAGGTCTGGCGCTCGTCGTCGTCCGCGAAGCCGTACAGGGTCAGGGAGTCCTCCCGGACGACCAGGGACGTGGCGAGCTTCGTCTGCTGGCCGACGCGGAGCGTGGAGAGCGTGTTCGGCGTGCACTGGACGGCCATGCCGATGCCGCCGACCTCGACCACCGCGGCATCGGGGGCCAGGGCGGCGACGGGGCCGCTGACGAAGGCGATCATGCGATACGGCCTTTCTGTGCTGTGGGGGTCTGCGAGGCGCGCTGGGCCGCAGCCTGCTGGAGGCGGTTCTGGGCCACGGCCTGCTGGAGGCGGTTCTGCGCGGGCGCGCGCCAGATGTGGCAGATGGCGAGGGCGAGGGCGTCGGCGGCGTCGGCGGGCTTGGGCGGTGCGTCGAGCCGAAGCAGGCGGGTCACCATCGCGCCGACCTGGGCCTTGTCCGCGCGGCCGCTGCCGGTGACGGCGGCCTTGACCTCGCTGGGGGTGTGCAGCGCGACGGGGATGCCGCGGCGGGACGCGCACAGCATGGCGACGGCGCTGGCCTGGGCGGTGCCCATGACCGTGCGGACGTTGTGCTGGCTGAACACGCGCTCCACGGCGAGGACTTCGGGGCTGTGCTCGTCGAGCCACTGCTCGATGCCCTGCTCGATGGCGACCAGGCGGTGGCCGAGGTCGGCGTCGGCGGGGGTGCGCACGACGCCGACGCCGCGCATGGTCAGGGGGCGTCCCGCGACGCCTTCGACGACGCCGACACCACACCGGGTCAGCCCCGGGTCGACCCCCAGCACGCGCACGTGACCCCTCCAATCGCCTGTCCGTGCAGGTTATCGGGTCCCTCTGACAACGCGATGGGCCGACGGGGTGTGTCCCGTCGGCCCACGTGCGCCCCATAGGGGCGCGGGGAACTGCGCGAGCGACCACAGGCGGCCCGCAGCGGCATCATGAAGCCCAGCGGAGCGCCTACGCGTCGACCTTCGCCATGACGTCGTCCGACACGTCGAAGTTGGCGAAGACGTTCTGCACGTCGTCGCTGTCCTCGAGGGCGTCGATGAGCTTGAAGATCTTGCGGGCACCCTCCTCGTCCAGCTCGACCTGCATGGTCGGGACGAAGTTGGCGTCGGCCGAGTCGTAGTCGATGCCGGCTTCCTGGAGCGCGGTGCGGACCGCGACCAGGTCGGTGGCCTCGCTGAGCACCTCGAAGGACTCGCCCAGGTCGTTGACCTCTTCGGCACCGGCGTCCAGAACGGCGGTCAGGACGTCGTCCTCGGTCAGCTCGCCCTTGGGGACGATCACGACGCCCTTGCGGTTGAAGAGGTACGACACCGAGCCCGGGTCGGCCATGGAGCCGCCGTTGCGGGTCATCGCGACGCGCACGTCGGAGGCGGCGCGGTTGCGGTTGTCGGTCAGACACTCGATGAGCACCGCGACACCGTTGGGGCCGTAGCCCTCGTACATGATCGTCTCGTAGTCGGCGCCGCCGGCCTCGAGGCCCGCGCCGCGCTTGACCGCGGAGTCGATGTTCTTGTTCGGGACCGAGCTCTTCTTGGCCTTCTGGATGGCGTCGAAGAGAGTCGGGTTGCCGTCGACGTCCGCGCCGCCGGTCCGCGCCGCGACCTCGATGTTCTTGATCAGCTTCGCGAAGAGCTTGCCGCGCTTGGCATCGATCACGGCCTTCTTGTGCTTCGTCGTAGCCCATTTAGAGTGGCCGGACATCTGCCTGTCTCCTTCGCGTAACCAACCTCAGTACGAACGCCAGAGATCCTACAAGGACCTCGGTACCCGCTTCGCCCGCACCATCTCGACGAACAGGGCGTGCACCCTGTGGTCGCCCGTCAGCTCGGGATGGAAGGACGTGGCGAGTGCGTCGCCCTGGCGGACGGCGACGATGTGTCCCTCGTGCTCGGCGAGCACGTCGACCTCGGCGCCGACGGACTCCACCCAGGGGGCGCGGATGAAGACGCCCTCTACAGGGTCGCCCTCGACACCCTTGACGTCCACCGCCGCTTCGAAGGACTCGTTCTGCCGCCCGAAGGCGTTGCGGCGCACGATCATGTCGATGCCGCCGACCGTCTCCTGCCCCGAACGCGGGTCCAGGATCTTGTCGGCGAGCATGATCATGCCCGCGCAGGTGCCGTAGACCGGCATGCCTTCGCGCACGCGCGCGCGTAGCGGCTCCAACAGGCCGAAAAGCGCTGCCAGTTTGGAGATGGTGGTCGACTCGCCGCCGGGGATGACCAGGCCGTCGACCTCGGCGAGCTCTTCGGGGCGCCGCACCGGCCTGGCCACGGCGTCGGCCGCGGCCAGGGCGATGAGGTGCTCCCGCACGTCGCCCTGGAGAGCCAGGACGCCGACTACGGGGGTGTCGTTCATGGGTTACCAGCCGCGGTTCGCGTAGCGCTCGGCCTCGGGCAGAGTGTCGCAGTTGATGCCGACCATGGCCTCGCCGAGGTTGCGGGACGCGTCCGCGATGATCTTGGGGTCGTCGTAGAAGGTGGTGGCCTTCACGATGGCGGCGGCGCGCTTGGCCGGGTCGCCGGACTTGAAGATGCCGGAGCCGACGAAGACGCCCTCGGCGCCGAGCTGGCGCATCAGGGCGGCGTCGGCGGGGGTGGCGACGCCACCGGCCGAGAAGAGGACCACCGGCAGCTTGCCGAGCTCGGAGACCTCCTTGACGAGCTCGTACGGGGCGCGCAGCTCCTTGGCCGCGGCGTACAGCTCGTTGTTGTCGAAGCCGCGCAGCTTGGCGATCTCGTTCTTGATCTGGCGCAGGTGGCGGACGGCCTCGACGACGTTGCCGGTGCCGGCCTCGCCCTTGGAGCGGATCATGGCCGCGCCCTCGGCGATGCGGCGCAGGGCCTCGCCCAGGTTGGTGGCACCGCAGACGAAGGGGGTGGTGAAGGCGAACTTGTCGGAGTGGTTGACCTCGTCGGCCGGGGTGAGGACCTCGGACTCGTCGATGTAGTCGACGCCCAGCGACTGCAGGACCTGGGCCTCCACGAAGTGGCCGATGCGCGACTTGGCCATGACCGGGATGGAGACGGCCTCGATGATCTCTTCGATCATGTTCGGGTCCGACATCCGGGCCACGCCGCCGTCCTTGCGGATGTCGGCGGGAACCCGCTCCAGGGCCATGACGGCCACGGCACCCGCGTCCTCGGCGATCTTCGCCTGCTCGGCGTTGACCACGTCCATGATCACGCCGCCCTTGAGCTGCTCGGCCATGCCGCGCTTCACGCGGGCGGTGCCGGTCGCGGTGCTGTCGGCGGGCTGGGGGCTGTGGGAGAGCGTGCTGGACACGGGTTGACCTCACTCGGTACGAAGGCTGCACGAAGGCTGTGACAGGAGGCGGGTGCGCGGGTACGCCGCGTGGACGCCGCCGAGCGGGACGGCGGCCGGAAGGCCGCTCGGTTCGGCGTCCTTCGGCTTCCGTCGCGTTTCCGCTGGTACAGAGGAAACGTCCCGGGACCAGGCCACAGCAAGGGCCAATGGTGAGGCTGTGGATCGTTTTCGCCGCGCCGACCCATCGGACACGCCCTAGGTTCCGGGCCGGTCCGCGAGGGCCGCCGGTGCCACGTCGTCCATCTCGAAGGCCATGGGGAACGGGGCGTGCCCGGCCAGCCGGAACCAGCGCACCTTGCGGTGGCGGCGCAGGGCGCGGGCGGCCCGCACGGCGTCGTTGTGGAAGCGGCGAGCCATGGGGACCCGGCGGACCGCCTGGGCCAGTTCGTCCGCGGCGCCCTCGCCGCCGGGGGCCTCCCGGACGGCCTCGACCTGTCCCACCACCTCGAACACGGCACGCAGCGCCTGGCTCAGCTCGCTCTCGGCGACCTCGCGGTGCTCCTCCTCCGCCTGCCGGGCCGCGTGTGCCGCCTCGTACAGGACGATGGAGGCCGCCGGGTCGAGCACTCCCGAGGTGGCCAGTTCCTGGGCGACCGACGCGCGGCGCAGCAGTTGCGCGTCGAGCGCGGCGCGGGCCGCGTCGATCCGCGCGTGCAGCCGGTCGAGGCGGCCCGCGGTCCAGCTCAGATAGAGGCCGATCGCGAAGAGGGCTACGGCGATCCAGATCAACGTGGAGGTCACTACAGCTTGTCCTTCGCCAGGCCGAACCTCGCCCGCAGGCCCGTGCGTTCGTCCGTCGCCACCGCGGCCGCGCCCACCGCCACCGTCTCGTACACGGAGAGGATGTCCGCGCCGACCGTCGACCAGTCGAAGCGGCGGACGTGCTTGCTGCCGCGGTCGCGCAGTTCCTCGCGGCGTACGGGGTCGCGGAGCAGCCGGATCGCCGCGTCGGCCAGCGAGGACGCGTCCTCGTTGGTGAACAGGTCGCCCGCGGAGCCCTGGTCGAGGACCTGGGCGAAGGCGTCGAGGTCGCTGGCGAGGACGGGGGCGCCGGCCGACATGGCCTCGACCAGGATGATGCCGAAGCTCTCGCCGCCGGTGTTCGGGGCGACGTACACGTCGACGCTGCGCAGCAGGCGCGCCTTGTCCTCGTCGCTGATCATGCCGAGGAACTCCACCCGGGAGCGCAGCTCGGCGGGCAGGGAGGCGACGGCCTCCTCCTCGTCGCCCCGCCCCGCCACGAGGAGGCGGGCCTCGGGCCGCGCGGCGAAGATCTGCGGGAGCGCCTTCATCAGCACCGGCAGGCCCTTGCGGGGCTCGTCGATGCGCCCGATGAAGCCGATCGTCTGTCCCTGCCACTCCGGCTCGGGCTCGGCCCGGGCGAAGAAGTCGACGTCGACGCCGTTGGGGATGACCACCGCGTCGCCGCCGAGGTGCTCCACCAGCGTGCGGCGCGCGTACTCGCTGACCGCGATGCGCGCGCTGATCTTCTCCAGGGCGGGCTGCAGGATCGGATACGCCGCGATCATGGCCCGCGAGCGCGGGTTGGAGGTGTGGAACGTGGCGACGATCGGCCCCTGCGCGGCCCAGCACGTGAGCAGGCCGAGCGACGGCGACGTCGGTTCATGGATGTGGATCACGTCGAACGTGCCGTCGTGCAGCCAGCGCCGCACCCGCGCGGCCGACAGGAAGCCGAAGTTGAGCCGCGCGACCGAGCCGTTGTACGGAACGGGAACGGCCCGGCCCGCCGACACCACGTACGGCGGCAGTGGGGTCTCGTCATCGGCGGGGGCGAGGACGGAGACCTCATGCCCCAGGCGGATGAGGTGCTCCGCCAGATCGCGGATGTGGAACTGGACGCCGCCCGGGACGTCCCACGAGTAGGGGCAGACGATGCCTACCTTCACGGTGTCCCCTCGTCGGCCCGGCCGCCCGGCTCATCGGCCCGGCCGCCCGGCGCCTTCGCCGGATCCAGGTCCGCCAGCCACAGCCGCTGCAGCATGTGCCAGTCCTGCGGATGCTCGGCGATCCCGGTGGCGAAGGCGTCGGCCAGGGCCTGCGTCATGGCGGCCGTCTTCTCCGCCCGTGTCCCCGTCTCGGGCACCTCGACCGGCGGGTGGACCCGGCCCCGCATGATGGGCGAGTCGTCGTACCAGAGCGTCACCGGGAGCAGCTGCGCGCCGGTCTGCTGGGCGAGAGCGGCGGGCCCGGCGGGCATTCGCGCGGTCTCGCCGAAGAACTTCACCTCGACGCCGGACGCCGACAGGTCCCGGTCGGCGACCAGGCAGACCAGGCCGCCCGCGCGCAGCCTGCGCGCCAGCGTGCCGAAGGCGGAGCCGCCGGTGTGCGGCAGGACCTCCATACCGAGGCCGCTGCGGTAGGCGACGAAGCGGTCGTACAGGGACTCGGGCTTCTGCCGCTCCTGCACGGTCGTGAAGGGCGTGTCGAGCTTCGTGGTGACCCACGCGCCTGCCAGGTCCCAGTTGCCCAGGTGCGGCAGGGCGATGATGACGCCCTCGCCCGACGCCAGGCCGTCGGTCAGATGATGCAGGCCATCGGGGGTGAAGCCGTTCTTGATGCGGTCCTTGCTCCAGGCCGGAAGCCGGAAGGACTCCATCCAGTACCGCATGTACGACCGCATGCCCGCCTTGGACAGCTCGGCGAGGCGCGCCGGGCTCGCGTCGGGCACCACGCGCGCGTAGTTCGCCTCCAGGCGCAGGACGCCCTTGCCGCGCCGCTTCCACGCGAGGTCGGCGATGGTGCGGCCGAGGCGCACGGCGGTGCGCTCGGGAAGCTTCTTGACCGTGGTCCAGCCAAGGCCGTACAGCGCGTCCGTCAGCTTCTCCGTGGCCGGGCTCATGAGGCCGTCTCGCTCTCCTGGGGGGCCTCCCGCGCGGCTTCCTGGTCCGCTTCCTCGGACTCGCGGCGTACCGTCACCACGCGCTGCACGAGCGTGACGAGGCTGCCGACCGCGACGATCCACAGGGCGACGGGCAGCAGCACGTCGATGCCGGGAACACCGAACTTGTGCAGCCCGGCGAAGCCCGCGGCGACCAGCGAGATCACAAGCCGCTCGGCCCGCTCCACCAGGCCGTTGACGGCCACGGGCAGGCCGATCGCCTCCCCGCGCGCCTTCGTGTACGACACCACCTGGCCGCTGGCCAGGCAGAAGATCGACACCGCGCACAGGATGTTGTTGTCGCCGGAACCGGCGTACCAGAGGGCGAAGCCACCGAAGATCGCGCCGTCCGCGACCCGGTCGAGGGTGGAGTCGAGGAACGCGCCCCACCGGCTGGAGCGGCCGAGCTGGCGGGCCATGTTGCCGTCGACCAGGTCCGAGAAGACGAACAGCGTGATGACGACCGTGCCCCAGAAGAACTCCCCGCGGGGGTAGAAGACCAGCGCTCCCGCGACGACACCGGCCGTGCCGATGAACGTGACCGTGTCGGGGCTGACCCCGCGGCGGATGAGAAACGCGGCGAACGGTGTGAGGACACGCGTGAAGAATGCACGCGCGTACTTGTTCAGCATGGCCTTCCCGAGGGTCGGTGCGCATGGCGGCCCCGTTGGCCACCGGCTGGCCCATCGTAGTCACGCCCGCGAGACCCCGGCTCGCCCCCTCACGATCGCGTACGACGTATGGACGCACCGTGACACGAGTGGAAAGCTCGGAAGCACCGCGGGCGTCGCCGGAGCCGCCCCCGCACGCGGGTCCCGTGTGTCCGCGCACAGCCAGCATCCCTGAGGGGGCTGCGCCTCCTCAGCCATGCGCGTAACCGGGAGGCAAGGCATGGGCGACAAGGCGAATGCACACCCCGGAGCCGCCGGCAGGGCAGCGACGGCCGACCATCCCGCGTCCGTACGGAATGTGGTGCTGGTCGGCCACAGCGGATCGGGCAAGACGACTCTGGTCGAAGCCCTCGCGCTGACCGCGGGGGCCGTGAACCGGGCGGGCCGGGTCGAGGACGGCACCTCGGTGTCGGACTACGACGACATCGAGCACCGTCAGCAACGCTCCGTACAACTGTCCCTGGTCCCCGTCGAATGGGGCGGATACAAGATCAATATCCTGGACACCCCGGGATACGCCGACTTCGTCGGTGAGCTGAGGGCCGGTCTGCGCGCCGCGGACGCGGCCCTCTTCGTCGTCTCGGCGGCCGAGGGAGCCGAGGGCATCACGGGCGCGACCCGCATGGTGTGGGAGGAGTGCGCGGCGGTCGGCATGCCGCGGGCCATCGTGGTCACGCACCTGGAGTCGGCGCGCGCCGACTTCACGGAGATGACCCGGTGCTGCGCCGAGGCGTTCGGCGCCGACGACCCCGACGCCGTACTGCCGCTGTACCTGCCGCTGCACGGCGAGCAGGGAACCGACGGGCACGCGCCGGTGACCGGCCTGATCGGACTGCTCTCGCAGCGGGTCTTCGACTACGCGTCGGGCGAACGCAAGGAGTCCGAGCCGGGCGAGGACCAGCTGCCCGTCATCCAGGAGGCCCGCAACAAACTCATCGAGGGGATCATCGCCGAGAGCGAGGACGAGTCCCTGATGGACCGCTACCTCGGCGGCGAGGACATCGACCACAAGACGCTCGTCGAGGATCTGGAACGGGCCGTGGCACGCGGCATCTTCCACCCCGTGCTGGCCGCCGCCCCCGCCGCCGAGGGCGCCCGCCAGGGCATCGGCACCGTGGAGCTGCTCGAACTGATCACGGGCGGCTTCCCCACCCCTCTGGAGCACCCCGCCCCGGCCGTCACCACCCCGGCGGGCAAGCCCCGCCCGGCCCTGACCTGCGACCCCGAAGGCCCCCTCGCGGCCGAGGTGGTGAAGACGGCGTCGGACCCGTACGTCGGCCGGATCTCGCTGGTCCGGGTCTTCTCCGGGACGCTGCGCCCCGACGAGACAGTGCATGTGTCCGGGCACGGCCTGGCCGACCGCGGGCACGAGGACCACGACGTCGACGAACGCGTGGGCGCCCTGTCCTCGCCGTTCGGCAAGCAGCAGCGCACCCTCTCCCAGTGCGTCGCCGGCGACCTGGCCTGCGTCGCCAAGCTCAGCCGCGCCGAGACCGGCGACACCCTGTCGGCCAAGGACGACCCGCTCCTGATGGCGCCCTGGGACATGCCCGACCCGCTGCTTCCGCTCGCCATCCAGGCGCACAGCAAGGCGGACGAGGACAAGCTCTCGCAGGGCCTGTCCCGGCTGGTCGCCGAGGATCCGACGATGCGGCTCGAACACAACCAGGACACCCACCAGGTGGTCCTGTGGTGCCTGGGCGAGGCGCACGCGGACGTCGCCCTGGAGCGGCTGCGCCACCGCTACGGCGTGCAGGTCGACCTGGTGCCGCACAAGGTCTCCCTACGGGAGACGTTCGCGAACAAGTCGGGCGGGCGCGGCCGCCATGTGAAGCAGTCCGGCGGCCACGGCCAGTTCGCGATCTGCGAGATCGAGGTGGAGCCGCTGCCGGGCGGCAGCGGCATCGAGTTCGTCGACAAGGTCGTGGGCGGCGCGGTGCCGCGGCAGTTCATCCCGTCCGTGGAGAAGGGCGTCCGCGCGCAGGCGGCCAAGGGCGTCGCGGCCGGCTATCCGCTCATCGACGTACGCGTCACGCTCCTCGACGGCAAGGCGCACTCCGTGGACTCCTCCGACGCCGCGTTCCAGACGGCCGGGGCGCTCGCGCTGCGGGAGGCGTCGGCGGACACCACCATCCATCTGCTCGAACCGGTCGCCGAGGTGCGGGTCCTGGTCGGCGACGAGCACGTGGGCTCGGTCATGAGCGACCTGTCCGGTCGGCGCGGCCGCGTCGTCGGCACCGAACAGGCCCCGGGCGGGCGCACCTTGGTGCGGGCCGAGGTGCCCGAGATCGAGATCGGCCGGTACGCGGTGGACCTGCGGTCCCTGTCGCAGGGGACGGCGCGGTTCAGCCGGAGCTACGCCCGGCACGAGCCGATGCCCGCGCAGCTCTCCCAGAAGATCCGCGAACAGGCGCAGGACACTGCCTAGTTGCCGGATCCGGCCGGGTGCCGCCCGCTCAGTGAGCGCTCGTGCGGGCGGCGTTCGGCCGCCCCCTGCCGGATGTCAGTGCGCACCGATACGCTGATGACCTGATCAACAGCTGTATCGGCGAGGTCAACAGGTGTGCCGGGCCACGCGGTCGGGCATTTCGGGAAACAGCGCAGTCGGAATCCGGGAACAACGCAGTCGGAAAGAGCCGCGGCGCCAGGGGCGGCGCGGCGTGGGGGGCGGCAGGTGGCGGACGACGTATTCGACTTCAGGCCAGGGGCCCAGGTCCCCTTGTCGGGCGCCGCGGGACAGACGGCGGCGACGCATGCCCTGGCGTCGGCGGCGTATCGCGACGGCGAGGTCGACGACATCCTCAAGGCCAACAGCGACTGGCACAAGTCCGTGGTGAAGCCCGGCCTGTGGTCGCTGTGCAAGCCCAGCCTGGGCGAGGCATTCTCCCGGACCGTGCAGGTGCGGATGCTCGGCGGCGCCCGCCCGCCGCTCATCCAGTCCTTCGGCACGGAGCCGCAGGTGGTCGTCGAGCACTGCCTCGCGGCGAACCGCATCCGCAGGCAGCGCGACAGCTGGCTCACGGCCGTGATGGCCGTGTGCGGGCTGCTCTTCCTGCCCGGCCTGCTGGTCTGGCTGCTGGTCTTCACGGCCCGCAGGTGGATCTCCAAGCAGAAGGACAAGCGCACCCAGGCCCTCGCCACCGCGGGCCTCGTGGCCGTCGGCGTGGTCGTGGTGCTGCTGCTGATCAAGCTGCCGTTCGGCGGCTTCTGGGCCTGGTATCTGCGGCTCTGCCTCGTCGTGCCCGTGCTCGGCTGGTTCTGGGCCAAGCACATAGCGGAGGGCACCGCGAGGGACCTGCGGGACCGCTGGAGCGGCCTGCTGGCCGGCGGCGGCGTCGGCGCGAAGATCCCCGAGGCGGTCCCCGGCAGCCCCGGCGAGACGGCGGCGGAGCGGCTGCGCCAGGGCCTCGCGCGGCTCTCCGCGGAGCAGCAGTCCAACAGCGTCTTCTACGCGGGCCCCAAGGGGATACTGGGCATGGGCACCCGCTGGGGCAGCTGGCAGCTCGCCGAGGAGCTCACCCCCCGCGAGGACGGCAAGGAGATCAATCCGTTCCGCAGCTGGGACGTCGTGCGCGCGGTGCACGACCAGCTCCGCATGCTGGAGCGCGGCCCCCTGCACACCGGCGGCTTCCCGACGCCGTCGATAAGGCACTGGATCGTCACGCCCATCGGCGAGAACGCGGGATCGGTGTCCCGCCCCTCCGGCACGGACGTCGACGCCTTCCAGATCAAGGGCCACGAGATACAGCGCATCTGCAACGAACAGCAGTTCGGCAGCGGCGACCGGCACTACCTGGGCGTCCAGTTCACGCTCTGGGACGGCCAGTTGGTGATCACGATGCTGATCACGGTGACGGTGCTGCACGAGACGCTGCGCATCGAGATCACCGGCCACGCGCTCGGCCCGGTGCACTCGCTGTTCACCAGCAAGCCCTCGCCCAAGACGAAGACGGTCAGCAAGACCGTCAAGTTCTGGGAGACCAAGACGCAGCAGCTGCCGCTCGTCGACGCGCAAGAGGTGGTGCGCCTCGCGGTCCGCGCCCCCTTCACCTGGTATCCGCCGATGCTGGACTACCTGGGCGGCAAGCTGGTCCTGCCCGAGCCGTTCGGCCTGCGGCACGCCTGGGCGGACAAGCCGTGGCGGCACCGCTTCATGGCCGACGACGCGCTGCGCGCGGCCACACCGGTGCTGCGGGTGGTGCACTCGGCGGCTCTGAAGGTGCTGGAGGAGAACGGCGTGAACACCGACCGTTTCGGCGCCCGCGCCACGTTCCTCAGCGGCGCGGTCCAGGACCCGATGCCGCGCCAGGCGGACGTGTACAACGGGTAGCGCCCGGCGGGCAGCGAGCAGCGGAGGCCGGGCCGGGACGACCTAGGCCGCCGGCCATGCCTCCGCGAGCATCTTGCGGGTGTCGGCCAGCAGTTGGGGCAGCACCTTCGTGTGGCCGACGACCGGCATGAAGTTCGTGTCGCCGCCCCAGCGCGGCACGATGTGCTGGTGCAGATGCGCGGCGATGCCCGCGCCGGCCACGGTGCCCTGGTTCATGCCGATGTTGAAGCCGTGGGCTCCCGACGCGGCGCGCAGCGCCGTCATCGCCTGCTTGGTCAGCTCGCCCAGCTCCAGGGTCTCCGCGGCGGTCAGCTGGGTGTAGTCGGCGACGTGGCGGTAGGGCACGACCATGAGGTGCCCGCCGTTGTACGGGTAGAGGTTGAGCACCACGTAGACCTGCTCGCCGCGCGCGACGACGAGCCCGTCCTCGTCGGATTTGGCCGGGATGGTGCAGAAGGGGCAGCCGTCGTCCGCCCCCGGACCGGTGGGCTTGTTCTCACCCTGGATGTACGCCATCCGGTGGGGCGTCCACAGGCGCTGGAACGCGTCCTGCGTCCCCACTCCGATCTGCTGCTCCGGCTCAATCGTCATGCTGTGCAGCATATGACTTCGCCCGTTCGGAGCGTGCCGCCGGGGCGGGCCCCTGGCCGACTACGCGGCGCGCCGACGCCTGCGCGGACAGCGACTGGTTTTCGTCCGCGGGCCACCGGCTCGACGTGCGGGAGGCCCACGAGGGGCGTCCCCGCGGGCCTCCTGAGCCGTCGTACACGTCAACGCGTACGCATCGCCGTCCGGCGCGTACGCATCCCATCCGGCGTGCGTCAGACCTGGACGCGCTCCTCGACCACCTTCGCGATCTTCGCGATGGCCTCGTCGACCGGGATGCCGTTCTCCTGCGAGCCGTCGCGGTAGCGGAAGGACACGGCGCCGTGCTCCATGTCCTCGTCGCCCGCGATGACCATGAACGGCACCTTCTGCTTCTGGGCGTTGCGGATCTTCTTCTGCATGCGGTCCGAGGACGAGTCCACGTCCACCCGCAGCCCCTGCTTCCTCGCCTTCGCGGCGAACTCCTGCAGATACTCGACGTGCGCGTCGCCGATCGGGATGCCGACCGCCTGCACCGGCGCCAGCCACGCCGGGAAGGCGCCCGCGTAGTGCTCCAGGAGCACCGCGAAAAAGCGCTCGATCGACCCGAAGAGCGCACGGTGGATCATGACCGGACGCTGCTTGGTGCCGTCGGGGCCGGTGTACTCCAGCTCGAAGCGCTCGGGCAGGTTGAAGTCGAGCTGCACGGTCGACATCTGCCAGGTGCGGCCGATGGCGTCCTTGCACTGCACGGAGATCTTCGGCCCGTAGAAGGCGGCGCCGCCCGGGTCCGGAACGAGCGGGAGGCCCTGCTTCTCGGCCACCTGCTTGAGGGTCGCGGTGGCTTCCTCCCAGATCTCGTCCGAGCCGACGAACTTCTCCGGGTCCTTGGTGGACAGCTCCAGGTAGAAGTCGGTCAGGCCGTAGTCGCGCAGCAGGTTCAGGACGAAGGTGAGCGTCTTGTCGAGCTCGTCCGCCATCTGCTCCTTGGTGCAGTAGATGTGCGCGTCGTCCTGGGTGAAACCGCGGGCACGGGTCAGGCCGTGCACCACACCCGACTTCTCGTACCGGTACACGGTCCCGAACTCGAAGAGCCGCAGCGGCAGTTCACGGTACGAACGCCCGCGCGCGTCGAAGATCAGGTTGTGCATCGGGCAGTTCATGGGCTTGAGGTAGTAGTCCACGCCCTCGTCGAGCTGCATGGGCGGGTACATGCCGTCGGCGTACCAGTCCAGGTGGCCCGACTTCTCGAACAGCTTGCCCTTGGTGGCGTGCGGCGAGTAGACGAACTCGTAGCCCTCCTCCTCGTGCCGCTTGCGGGAGTAGTCCTCCATGACCCGGCGGATGACGCCGCCCTTGGGGTGGAAGACCGCGAGGCCGGAGCCGATCTCCTCGGGGATGGAGAAGAGGTCCAGTTCACTGCCGAGCTTGCGGTGGTCGCGCTTCTCGGCCTCGGCGAGGAACTCCAGGTGCGCCTTGAGCTCGTCCTTGGACGGCCACGCGGTGCCGTAGATTCGCTGCAGCATCGGGTTCTTCTCGCTGCCGCGCCAGTACGCGCCGCCGGTGCGCATCAGCTTGAACGCCGGAATCTTCCGGGTGGTGGGCAGGTGCGGACCCCGGCAGAGGTCCTTCCAGCACAGCTCGCCGGTCTTGGCGTCCAGGTTGTCGTAGATGGTCAGCTCGCCGCCGCCGACCTCGACGTCGGCACCGTCGTCGCTGGACGCGGAGCCCTTGATCCCGATGAGCTCCAGCTTGTACGGCTCGTCGGCCAGCTCGTCGCGGGCGGCCTCGTCGGTCACGACGCGGCGCGAGAAGCGCTGTCCGCGCTTCTGGATCTCCTGCATCTTCTTTTCGATGGCCTTGAGGTCCTCGGGCGTGAACGGCTTCTCGACGTCGAAGTCGTAGTAGAACCCGTCACGGACCGGCGGGCCGATGCCGAGCTTGGCCTCCGGGTGCAGCTCCTGCACGGCCTGCGCCATGACGTGCGCGGTCGAGTGCCGCAGGATGTTCAGGCCGTCCTCGGAGGAGATCTCGACGGGCTCGACGACCTCGCCGTCGGCGACCGCGTACGCCAGGTCCTTGAGCTCGCCGCCCACCCGGGCCGCGACGACGGTGCGCTCGCCGTCGAAGAGTTCGGCGGCCGTGGTGCCCGTGGTCACCACGCGCTCTTCCCGCTCGGAATCGCGTTGGATGATCACACGGACGTCCGACACCGGTTTTCTCCTGCCTGAAGGGGGGCCGCCCTGACTGAGGGGGCTGCGGCAGATCTGCTCCTGCACGCGCAACGAATCGTACCGAGCCATGGGGGCGCATCGCGAAACGGTTATGCCCGGCCCCGGGCCCGGGCGGCCCCCGCCGCCCGATCCCCCGGCCCGGCTCCGGCCCACGGCATCCGCACGCCGCCCGCCGGACTCCCCTCAGTCCTCGCCGCACGCCTCCCCGAAGAAGTCCAGGTTCCCGTGGAGCGACTTCATCAGGCGGTCCCGCTCGGCGTCGTCGACCTGCACCGGCACCACCTTCGCCGCCTCCGTGAGCCTGCGGAAGCCGCCCCGGCTCTCAAGCCTGCCGTGCACCCGGATCGGCAGGCCGACCAGATGCGCGTGCCCGGCGATGCGGTAGTCCTCCTCGTCCAGGGACATCCGCACCTGCGGGATCTCGGCGCCCGCGAGCACCCGCACCCGCACCGTGCCCGCACCCCGCGGCCCCGAGCGCCGCATGCGCACCACGGTCCCGGTGATCCGCACCGGCACCGAAGGCTCCTCGCGCAGATAGCGGGCGCCGGCCTCGCGCAGCACGGGCAGGTCACCGGGCGAGAACTCGACAGGCTCGGCGGACGCCGCGCAGCCCTCGGGCACCCCGGCGGCGGGTGACCACTGCACGCCGACCCTGGCCCCCTCGGTACCGCGGACGAGGGCGACGACGGCCTCGACCAGCTCGTGGCTGACGCCCGCGCCGACGGCGCCGTCGAAGGCGTCCATGCCGCCGGTGGCCCGCTGGTAGTCGACGGCCTCGCGGGCGGCGTACAGCGCCTGGTGCAGCCGCACGGCGAGCGGCCGCCCGGCGGGCACGGGCACGAAGGCGGTCAGCCGCCGCCCGCCGGGGGCGGGCCCCACCAGGATGTTCTCCAGGGAGGCGGCCGCGGGGCGGCGGTGCCGCGCGCCGTAGTACCCGGCTCGGGCGCGGGCGGCGAGCGCGCCCGCGAGCAGCATCTGGCCCGCGAGCAGCATCTGGCGTGCGGCGCCGCGCAGTTGTTCCTCGACGGTCCAGGCGGCGGCGCCCGCGGGGCCGCTCGGCACATCGCGCCACCAGCGGATCTCGTCGCTGGGCACGGCCAGCGACACCAGGACTTCGCGGGCGGACGGCGTGGAACTGCGGGCCAGCGCGGTCAGGGCCTCGCCGATGAGGTCCTCGCAGTCGGGGAAGGCGCGGCTCTCCGGCACCAGCAGGCTGGTGCCGGCGTGGCCGGGGTCCGGCGGGGTCCAGCGGGAGTAGCGTCCGGCGGCGCCGCCGCGGCGGCGCCAGCCGTGGGCGCCAGCCGTGCCGGTCGAGCAGCGCGCCGAGCACGGCGGGGTCGACCTGGCCGGGCTCGGGCGGGTCGGACCACGGGCCTGGGGCGTCCACGGGGTGGGGGCGCGGGCCTCGTGGTGGCACGCGTTCGTCGATCGGGCGGTGCGTCACGGTTTTCCTCCCGTCCCGACGCGCGTCATGATCTCGCAGAGCGCCCGGTCGTCGAAGATCCGCGAGGTGGGTACGCGGACGGTGGTCCTTCGCCTGCCGGTCACGGGGTGTCCGGCGAGGTTGGTCCAATAGCAGCAGTGCCGCAGGTCGAGCCGGTCGTGGCCGGCCCGCAGCCAGTCGCCCTGCAAGCGCGGCACGATCATCACCACCAGGATCTTGTGCACCGACACCGGTGTGCGGGCGAGCTTCTCCAGGTGCGCGTTGTCCAGCGTGAAGGAGAAGGCGGGCCCCGCGGGCCGGGGCGGGATCTGGTACGTGCACTTGAGCTGCACCTTGATGGTGACTTCGTCGTCGACCGTGTGCCCGGGGGCGCTGTGGCTGACGTGCCAGTCGATGCCGTTGTCCGGAAAGGGCTGGGAGAGGGAGCACCCCGCGGCGGCGGCCACGGCGTGCAGATAGCCCACCTGAAGGGTCTCCATGCAGGCGGTGGTGGCGAGTGTGCCGCGCGGCGGTGCGATCCGCTCGGGCAGCAGCCCGCCCTGTTCGGGCTGCGCGAGCGCCATGTCCAACAAGCCTTCCGAACCAGACGTTTCCCCGCTCGGGCCGGTCGATGTCCGCGCCCTGTACCTGTGTTGTCTCCGTGCCGGGTTCGGCGCAAACGGCCCGGGTATCACCAGCGTGGGCAGTTACGCAGGTCAACTGCCGGAGCTGAACGAGGAGTTGCGTCAGTATGACGTGCTGGTACGAGGGGCCATTGGCCGCATTCGACACGGAGACCACGGGTGTCGACGTCGAGACCGACCGGATCGTGTCGGCCGCCGTCGTCGTCCAGAACGGCGCGGGGGCCCGGCCCCGTGTCACCCGCTGGCTGGTGAATCCGGGCGTTCCCGTCCCCGCGGGCGCCACCGCGGTGCACGGACTCACCCAGGAGCATCTGGAGCGCAACGGCCGCTGGCCGGCTCCGGTGATGGAGGAGATAGGGCGCGAGCTGGCGGAGCAGGGGGCGGCGGGGCGGCCCCTGGTGGTGATGAACGCGCCGTTCGATCTGACGCTCTTCGACCGGGAGTTGCGCAGGCACCGCGCCTCGTCGCTCGCGCGCTATCTGGAGAGCTATCCGCTGTGCGTCCTGGACCCGAGGGTCCTCGACCGCCAGCTCGATCGCTACCGCAAGGGCCGCCGCACGCTGTCCGACCTGTGCGAGCACTACGGCGTGGAGCTGGCGGGCGCGCACGACGCGGCGGCCGACGCACAGGCCGCGCTCGATGTCGTACGCGCGGTGGGGCGCCGTTTCTCCGCCCGCCTGGAGCGCTTGTCCCCCGCCGAACTGCATACGTTGCAGGCGGTGTGGCACGCGGCCCAGGCGCGCGGGCTCCAGGCGTGGTTCGCGCGCAGCGGTGCGCCGGAGGCGGTCGATCCGGCATGGCCGCTGCGTCCCGAACTGCCCGCGGCCGCCTGAGCGTTGCCACGCCGCCCGCCGGGGCGGGCATGAAAAAACCGGTCCGTCACTGACGGACCGGCATTCTCCAGGTGGGCGATACTGGGTTCGAACCAGTGACCTCTTCGGTGTGAACGAAGCGCTCTCCCACTGAGCTAATCGCCCGGGAACGCACTGAACAATACAGGTCCGGGCGCCCTTCGTTCAAACCGCTTCCAGGCGGGAGACCAGCCCTCGTCGCCCCGCCCGCATCATCAGGGCGTGGTTGAGGAGGAACAGCGGCCGGCCGGGCACCGCGAGGCGCCGCATCAGGGGCTTGCGGACGTCGACCTCCTGGTCGTAGCGCGCCCGCGTTCCGCCGTCGGCGGCGGTCAGGGTCCAGCGCGCCCAGCCTTCGAGGTCCCCGGTCATGGTGATCTCCAGGATGCCGCGGTCCGGGTCGTGGCGGCGCTCCTCGGCGGTGATGAGGAGGTCGTACGGGAGCAGCGACCGCAGCCGCGCGGTGCCGCCGTGCTCGCCGAGCGGGGTCACGGCGCGGACCTGCGGCCACCACCGCGGGTAGTCCTGGGCCTGCTCGAGGACGGCGTACACCGCCTCGGGGGCGGCGGGCAGATTCCACACGCTCCGGAAGCGGTAATGGCACCAGTCCATGGTCCCAGTCTGCGGCCGGGCCGATTTCCGCGCGACAGAACGGACGGATCGTCAACTCACGGAAATAGGAACGAGTTATTCCGGAAGGGCCCGCACGGGGCCGCGAATTTCTGTGAAAGACCGTCACATACGGTCGACGCATACGCCCGCCGCGGATGCGCGCGATCCGGATACGACAGTGGCCCGGAGGCTGTTTCCAGCCTCCGGGCCACAATCCCGGGTGGGCGATACTGGGCCCGGGTGGGCGATACTGGGTTCGAACCAGTGACCTCTTCGGTGTGAACGAAGCGCTCTCCCACTGAGCTAATCGCCCGGGCGCACAGAGAACATTACCCCATGTCAGAGGGTGCTCCCGACCACCCTGGGACCACTGCGGCGCAGGTGGCGGCCGCCCCCGACGGCCGCGGCGTCACTGATCGTTGATCTTCCAGGGCATCTGGATGCCGAACTTCCACAGATAGATCCCGCCGAGGGCGGCGACGATCACCAGGGCGATGCTCGTGAGGATGATGTTGCGGCGGCGCACCCGCGGGTCGAGGGCACGCTGTGCCGCCTCGGTGACCTTCCGCTTCGTCCAGCGGAGCACCAGCTGCGCCCAGACGAACTCGGTCGCCCAGATCGCCATGCCGCCGAAGATCACGACCCAGCCCGGGCCCGGCAGGGGCAGCATGATGATGCCCGCGACGACCACGGCCAGGCCCACGATGAACACGCCGACCTGCCAGCTCAGGTGCAGCGTCCGGCGCGCCTTGATGAACTCCGGCGCCCGGGACCCGAAGGGCTTTTCGGCTTTGACCTGCTCGGCCACGTCGTCGACGGCGGCGGCCATCTTCGACTCGTCACTCCCCGTATTCATGCAGCCAAACCTTACCGGACGGAAACCCGTCACCGGAATGGCCGTACGAACCAAACGGACAAGCCGCCATACGGGCCACCTAAAGACACCCAAAACTCCCAGAGGGGTTTACAACGGCACCGTAGGTGGCATGTCGATTTCGCCGACGTGCGAATCCCCGAGCGCACACTGAGCGAAAGGCCCTGGCGCTTATGAACACCACGGTCAGCTGCGAGCTGCACCTGCGCCTCGTTGTGTCGAGCGAGTCCTCACTGCCTGTACCCGCAGGACTGCGGTATGACACGGCCGATCCCTATGCCGTGCACGCCACCTTCCACACCGGAGCCGAGGAGACCGTCGAGTGGGTGTTCGCCCGCGACCTCCTCGCCGAGGGCCTGCACCGGCCCACCGGCACCGGCGACGTCCGCGTCTGGCCGTCCCGCAGCCACGGTCAGGGCGTCGTCTGCATCGCCCTGAGCTCCCCGGAGGGTGAGGCTCTGCTCGAGGCCCCGGCGCGGGCCCTGGAATCGTTTCTGAAGCGTACCGACGCGGCCGTGCCGCCCGGCACCGAACATCGTCATTTCGATCTCGACACGGAGCTCTCGCACATTTTGGCCGAAAGCTAGTCCGGCCAGGGTTCCGGGAGCCGCGGGGCGCCGTCCGACTCGGGGAGACGGCGCGGGTACGCCCACGACGAGCGACGACAGGGACCCACCGCCGTCGAGGACAGCCGACGACGGACAACGACACAACGGCACGCAGCAGGCACCGGCGCCGGTGTCGCGGATTTCCGCGGCACCGGCGCCGTGGCGCGCGCGGCACGAGCCGCTAGCATCGGCCAGCATCGGGCGGGCACCGGCCCGACCCCCAGGCCAGGGAGCGAATCGTGCTGATCACCCACGACACCCGGTGTGCGCTCGAAGCCGTGGTCGATCTGGTGAACTCCGCGCCAGACGAAGAGAGCGGCGACGCCGTCGAAGGGCTCGCGGACGTGGCGGCTCTGAACGAGTTCGTGAAGGGCCATGCGATCAGCGACGTCGGCGTGCTCACGGAGCGGGATCTGGCGGGCGTGCACCGCATCCGCGGCCGGTTCGCCGAGGTCTTCGCGGCCACGGAGCCGCATGTGGCGGCGGCCCTGATCAACGAGCTGATCGCGGCGGCGGGCACCACTCCGCGGCTGACGGACCACGACGGCTACGACTGGCACGTGCACTATTTCGCACCGGGCGCCTCGGTCGCCGACCATCTCGCGGCCGACTGCGGGATGGCGCTGGCCTTCTTCGTCGTCGCGGGCGAGCAGGAGCGGCTGCGCCGGTGCGAGGCGCCGGACTGCCGGCGGGCCTTCATCGACCTGTCCCGGAACCGCTCGCGCCGCTACTGCGACAGCCGCACCTGCGGGAACCGGCTGCACGTCGCCGCCTACCGGGCCCGCCGCAGGGAGGCCGCGGGCCTTGAGCAGGACCTGGAGGGGCAGAAGGTCGTCTAGGGCGTGTCCGACGGGAGCGGCCGCGGAGGCGTGGCGGCCGACGGCCAGAGCTGGAGTCGGAGCTAGAGCAGCAGCAGGTCGTGCAGCGACGCCATGAGGAGCAGGCTGCCGATCACCGCCAGGAAGATCATCAGCGGTGGCTGCGAGAGCGCGAAGAGGCAGCCTCGCGGTTCGTCGGCGGTTCCGCGCTCGTGGGCAGCGGTTCCGCACTCGTGGGCGGCGGTGCCTCGCTCGTCCGGCGGGGCGGGGTCGCTCTGTGGGGTGGTGTCAAGCATCTCGCGGTGATGATGACGCAGGGCGGACACCCCCACGTACCAACACGCACGGTCAGCGCGGGAGTTCGCCGCATTCCGTGACCTTGGTGGGCCCCGCGCGGCGCACCTGCGAACGGTGTCCGCCGATACGCTCGAACGTGATCTCGGAATGCGGGACGGCGTGCCCCGGAGCGCCGGGGCGGCGCCCCCGCGGGCGTCAGATGCCGTGCTTCTTCAGGATGGCCTCGATGTCGCTGAAGTCCTCCGCCGGGGCGGCCTTCTTCTGCTTGGCGGCCGGGGCGGCCCCTGGGCGCGCCGCCGGGCCCAGGGAGGGGGCGGACGCGGCGGGGGCGACGGCGTCCCGCTGGGCGGCCTTCGCCGCGGCGCGGCGCTCCTTGCGGGTGCCGCCGGAGCGGCGCTCCACCGCGCGGGTCGCCAGGAACAGCAGCCAGGCCGAGCCGAGCACGCCGAAGCCCGCCCAGGCCACCGGGCTGAAGGCCGTCTCGGCGGCCCACTCCACCGCCCCGGTCATGACAAGGCCGATCGGGACCAGCGCATACGCGGCCAGGCGCGCCGCGGCGAGGAAACGCTTGCGATACGCCGTGACGGCCGCGATACCGAGGCCGGCCGCGGCTACGGCGGAGCAAATGGTCTCGGCAATCATCCCGGTCCTCCAGGCGTGCGGGCGCGGTGCGGTGTCGCATGTGTCCCTTCCATCCTGCACCGGGTGGGGTCCCGGAAGCCACGGCCCCAGAGCACATCAGGGAGATATCCGGGTCACGGCTCCTCCCCAGGTGCCGGTCGGCCGTGCCCGCCGGTCCCGGTTGGGGCGCGCGCCCGGGGGCTGGGAGACTGTGCGCATGACCGACTCCTCTCCCGTCGACCCCGCCGCCGCGCTCGTCATCGACGTCTGGTGCGAATTGCAGTGCCCGGACTGCCGCACCGCCCTGGACGACGTGCGCGCCCTGCGCGCCCGCTACGGCGACCGTGCCGAGCTGCGCCTTCGCCACTTCCCCCTCGAGAAGCACAAGCACGCCTTCGCCGCCGCGCAGGCCGCCGAGGAGGCCCTCGCGCAGGGCAAGGGCTGGGAGTACGTCGAGGCGGTCCTGGGCCGGGTCGAGGAGCTGGACCGTAAGGGCGAACCCTTCCTGGTCGAGGTCGCGGGCGAACTCGGTCTGGACGCGGAGGAGTTCGACACCGCCCTCGTGGACGGCCGGCACATCCTGATCGTCGACGCCGACCAGGCCGAAGGCAAGGCGATCGGCGTCACCGGCACGCCCACGTACGTCGTGGACGGGGAGCGGCTGGACGGCGGCAAGAGCCAGGACGGCCTGCGCGAGCGCGTCGAGGAGATCGCCGACCGCGCCCTCGCGTAGCCGCCGGCCACGCCCGCGCGCGGCGCCCACCACATCCTCGGCCACGCCCGCGCGCAGCTAGAGCAACTGCTTGTACACGTAGTACGTGCGCGCCTCGTAGCCCAGCGACTCGTACAAGCGCAACGCCGGTGTGTTCCCCGCGAAGACGTTCAGGCCGATGTGGTCCTTGCCGGCCTCGAGGCACTGGCCCTCGGCGTGGAGCATCAAGCTGCGGCCGTGTCCCCTGCCGCGGTGCTCCTCGCGGACCTCGATGTCGTACACGAAGCACTCGCCGTGACGTTCCGCGACCCACAGGATGCCGACGACCTCGGCGTCCTGTGTCAGCACGCTGAACCGGGCGCCGGGCGTCGCCAGGCCGTCGGCCAGCGAATTGCGCTGGTCCGCGTCGACCTTGGCGTATGCCTCCGCCGCCGGCACGCCGCGGTCGATCCAGTCCTGGGCGTAGACGTCCCTGGAGTGGGCGGTCCACTCCTCGAATTCTTCCTCCGTCATCGGCCGTGCCCGCACGTCCCCCGGCAGCTCGGGCGGGCGCAGCGGAAGCGGCTTGGACATCCGGCGATTGCGCTCCACGTAGCCGAGCGCCGTGGCCAGGGCCGCCACCCCGGGGGAGCCCGCGGGCACGGCCGCCTCGATCCGGGTGCAGCCCCAGCCGCGCGCCACCTCCTCGGCAGCCAGCGCCGCCACGGTCGCGCGGCCCCGACGGCGGTCCTGGGCGTCGATGCGCAGGTCCAGGACCTCGGCGACGCGGGGGCCGAAGACGGCATGGGTGGCCAGCCGTATCCGGCCGACGGGGCGGCTGTTCACGCAGACGTCGTAGTCGCGCGACTTCGCGCCCGTGGTGCTCTCCTGGAGCGGCCCGGAAGGCCGCAGGGTCGTGGTCATCACCGGAGTTGTACCCACTGGGCGGGCCCCGCGTCATCCGGATTTACGCTCCCCGCGCCCGCCGAGCCGTCCGGGAGCCCGCCGGGCCTTTCGGCCGATCCCTAAGATCCCTAAGGATCGAGGTCGTCCGCCGCGCGCTCTTCGAAGACCCGCATCGCCTTGGCCGTCACGGGGCCCGGGGCGCCGGGCAGTTCGCGGTCGTCGACGCGGTGCACGGCCTGCACGTCACGCAGCGTCGAGGTGAGGAAGACCTCCTCGGCGCGGTCGAGCACGTCCAGGGGCAGGTCGGTCTCGCGCGCGCCGGTCCATTCGACGGCCAACGCGCGCGTGATGCCCGCCAGGCACCCGGAGGAGACCGGCGGCGTGTGGATCTCGCCGTCGAGGACCACGAAGACGTTCGATCCGGTGCCCTCGCACAGCTGCCCCACCGTGTTGGGGAACAGCGCCTCCGTGGCGCCCTGTTCGGTGGCGCGGGCGAGGGCGACCACGTTCTCGGCGTACGAGGTGGTCTTCAGGCCGGTCAGCGCGCCGCGCTCGTTGCGGGTCCAGGGGACGGTGATCACAGCGGTGGAGTCGGGACGCCGCTTGGCCTCCCCCAGGGCGACGACGAGCGTGGGGCCCTGGTCGCCGCGGTCGGAGCCGAGCGGAGAAAGGCCCCCGGTGTACGTCACGCGCATCCGCCCGAGCTCCATCGGGTTGGCGTCGAGGACGGCGGCGCAGGCGCGGCGCACCTCGTCGAGATCCGGCTCGGGCAGGCCGAGACCACGGGCCGAGCGGGCAAGGCGGTCCAGGTGGCGGGTCAGCGCGAACGGCCGTCCGGCGACCGCCTTCACGGTCTCGAAGACGCCGTCGCCGACGGTCAGTCCGTGGTCGAACACGGAGACGCGCGCGGAGTCGAGGTCATGCAGACCGCCGTTGAGCCATATCTTCACTGAGTCTCACCTTGCGATGGAGATCCTGCACTTGGTGCGTACGTTCCCGAGGCTACCGCCAGCAGCCGCTCGGCCTTCAGCTCCGTCTCGCGCCACTCCCCCTCGGGGTCCGAGCCCCAGGTGATGCCCGCTCCCGTACCGAACCGCAGCACGCCCGCACCGCGATCGATCCAGAACGTGCGGATGCCGACGGCCAGCTCGCCGGTGCGCCGGTCCGCGTCGACCCAGCCGACGCCGCCGCAGTACGGGCCGCGGGGTGCCGTCTCCAGGGCGTCGATGATGCGCAGCGCGCTGGACTTCGGGGCGCCGGTGACCGAGCCGGGCGGGAAGGTGGCGGCCAGCAGGCCGGGCCAGCCGGCGTCGGCGCGCAGCTCGCCGCGGACGGTGGAGACGAGGTGGACGAGGCCCGGGTGCTTCTCGACGACGCACAGGTCCGGCACGCTCACCGTGCCGGTCGCGCAGACCCGTCCCAGGTCGTTGCGGACGAGGTCCACGATCATGACGTTCTCGGCGTAGTCCTTCTCCAGGAGGTCCGCCTCGGTGCGCCCGGTGCCCTTGATCGGCCCCGACTCGACGACGCCGCCCGCGCGGCGCAGAAACAGCTCGGGCGACGCCGTGGCTATCTCGACGCCGTGCCCGGGCAGGCGGATCGTTCCGGCGTACGGTGCGGGGTTGCCGCGGGCGAGGAGCGCCGTCAGGGCGTCCACGTCGGCGTCGGCGGCGACCGGCGCGGACAGCACCCGGCAGAGGTTCGCCTGATACACGTCACCCGCCGCGATGTGTTCGCGTATGCGGCGCACACCGTCCGTGTACGCGGCGCGGTCGAGCGACGACGTCCAGTCACCGGCCGCCGGACCGCTCCAGGCCCCCGGCACCGACGCGGGCACCGGCTCTTCGCGCACGTCGCCGAAGCGGGCGCACACCAGCCGGCCCTCGAAGTCCGCGGACACCGCCCAGAAGCCGGAGGAGTCCAGGGCGGAAGGGTCGCTGGTCACGTCCCGGAGATCGGTCGCGACGAGGCCGCCGAAGCGCGCCATGGGAGACAGGTCGTGCACGTCTGCGAGTCTATGACCGGCGTCCCGAGCGTGCCCCGGGCCTCTGGCGAGGAGGCGACAGCGCAGCACGCTGCGCAAACGCGTTTTTGTACTGGCCCAGGAATCCGCTAGAGTTCAACACGTCGCCGGGACGCGGAAGCGGGCCGGGAAAGACAAGCGGACGTAGCTCAGTTGGTAGAGCGCAACCTTGCCAAGGTTGAGGTCGCCAGTTCGAACCTGGTCGTCCGCTCGCAGGAACCGCGGGGGATCTTCCCGAACCCCCGTAACTCCTGGTGGAGTGGCCGAGAGGCGAGGCAACGGCCTGCAAAGCCGTCTACACGGGTTCAAATCCCGTCTCCACCTCCAAGGACGATTAGCTCAGCGGGAGAGCGCTTCCCTGACACGGAAGAGGTCACTGGTTCAATCCCAGTATCGTCCACTGGAATCTCTGATCGATCAGAGGTTTCCCCGCGCGATTAGCTCAGCGGGAGAGCGCTTCCCTGACACGGAAGACACGGAAGAGGTCACTGGTTCAATCCCAGTATCGCGCACCAGCTCCACGAAGCCCCCGGCCGTCTCCACGGCCGGGGGCTTCGTCGTGTCCGCTCAGGACACTCAGGAGGAGAAGAGCATGTGCCCGAAGCTCTTGTGCCTCTTGTGGCCGTGGTGACCATGGTGACCGCCGTGGCCGCCGTGCGGGGCGCCCCAGGCGGGCGCGGGCGCCGCGGGGTAGGCGGGGGCCGCCGGCGGGGCCGGTGGGGTCTGGTGGCCGCTCCACTGGTTCTCCAGGCGGGTCAGTGCCTCGAGCTCGCCGTAGTCGAGGAATATGCCGCGGCAGCCGCTGCACTGCTCGATCTGGACGCCATTGCGGTTGTACGTGTGCATCGGTGCGTGACACTTGGGGCACTGCATGGACGGCTCAACTCCTCGCCGGTCGTGACTGCTTGGCCGGATATCTGCCCGGCTTCGGTGCAGTGCACCCTACTTCGTGCCGGTCGGCGCCAAGTCCGGCGGGACGGCGGCCATCCGGCGGCAGGCGTCCACGAACGTCTCCTCGACCTCGTCAAGGGCGCGTTCCGCCGCCATCGCCTTGGTGATCGCGAGGGCCGCCGTCTGCACGGTCAGGGCGCGGGCGGGTACGTCGAGAATCGGCCAGGGGTCCGACCCGTCGGCGGGGACGGCGGGGCCGCCCGCGGCGCGGTAGGCGTTCAGGAACCGCGTCCACTCCTCGGGCAGGAGCAGCCCGCAGGCGTACCAGGCCGCGGGGCGGGCCAGGTCCCAGGCCGGGTCCCCGGTGCCCAGGTCGTCGATGTCGATGAGCAGCCACTGGCCGGCGGGCGTGCGGACGAGCTGGCCCAGGTGCAGGTCCCCGTGGCACAGGTGCGGCGGGCCCGGGTGCGGGGCCTCGTCACGGGCCCAGGCCGGCAGGACCGCCCAGGCCCGCTCGACCGGGGAGGCGGCGGGGTGCGGGGCCGCCGCCCGCAGCCGGGCCACGGCACGGGCGGCCTTCTCCGGGCCGCGCATCGGCGGGGGCGGGGACGGAAGCCGGCCGGAGCGGGTACGGAAGCCCGGCCGGCGGGGTGCGGTGCAGGCGGGCCAGGAGGGTGGCCACCGCCTCCCAGGGGGCCGCGTCCGGGTCGTCGCGGTCCACGGGGGCGCCGTACGGCCAGAGGGTGACCAGGCGGTCGTGCAGGCGGGTCGGCCGGGCGGACAGCGGGGCGAGGAGGGTGTCGGCCAGAGCGGGGTGGGCGGCTGCCGCGAGGCGGGCGGTCAGGGCGGGCTCGGGGGTGCCGGGGGCGTGGGCCTTCGCCACGACCTGGCCGTGGCGCGCCACCGTGGCGTCGGGGCGGTCGGCGAGGACGGCGCCCGGCGGGCTGCAGGCACAGTCGGGGGTGCGGTGGGCCCTGAGCTCGGCATGGGCGGTCAGGGCGGGCAGCAGGGCGGTCACGGGTCCCCCGGGGTGTGGCTGTGGTTCTCGCGTGAGCGTACGGGACAGTCCGGCGCCGTCGACCTGCCGTCGGCCCCCATTCGCCCCGCCGTCGGCCCAAAAAAGAAACAGCCCGCGCAGCTCCCCAGCTGCGCGGGCTGTTGTGCCGTCCGCCGCACCCCCGTCCCCACGGGGTTTCATGGCCGGATGTCCCCGCCCGGACCGCTCTTCCGGGCCTGGGGCGCCGCTCAGCGCCCCAGCATCACGCCCACGGACGACGCTTGTGTGACCACTGCCTCCCAGCCGCCGAAGGCGACGGTGAGCAGGGCTGCCAGAGGGAGGACCATGAGCGTGGCCACCAGGGGGTGGCGCGTTCCGGACGGCCGGACGCCCAGGGTGGAGAGCTTCCGTCCCTGGGTGCGGATCATCGTCCGCGGCGCGGTGTCCGCCATGGTTCTCTCCCTTCCTGACTGTGTTGCTTCTTCTGTTGGCTTTGGTGGTGAAGCTGGCAGCGGCGGGTGTCTGACCTCGGGGGACGAGTGCTGCACCCGCCGCTTGACCTCAAATCTAGGTCCGCCGTGAGCTTTGGGCGTCATGCCCTCGTACCGATTGGCGGGCCTCCCGGAGGATGACCGGTCGTCACACAAGTACTCCCGTGGGTGGAGACGGGGTCCTAGGACTCAGGGTCTTCCCCGAGGGGGCGACCGGGCCGATCGGACCGTTCGGAGCTGTCCTCCCTCGGGACGGGCTGCTCCACGAGGGCCAGCACACGGGTCGCCATGAAGCGCGCCGTGCGGACCACGGAGCCGCTGCGGGTGACTTCGCTCACTTCCACCACTCCCCTGCGGACGGCCGTCTCCACGCGGCGGCCTGCCCGGCTCGCCACCACTTCGTACGTACGCGTCGTGTCGCCGGCGTCCACGACTATCTCCACGCGGTCACCCTTCACGCGATCAATCCCCCTTCAGCGACGGGTGGTTGAGGGGCAGGGCGGCGGGAAATGCCCCGTGTCCCGCGGCGCCTGACCACTTTTCAAGTTTCCCACCCGGCACTGACAATCGATCGGCCCGCGAGGGCGCGGCCTCTGCACGTGCCCGGCCGCGGAAACGTAAGCTGTGGCTCGTCAGACGGACCGGGCAGCGGGGATGAACATGGCGATGATGCGCCTGAGGCGCGAGGACCCGCGTGTCGTCGGCTCGTTCAGGCTGCACAGGCGGCTGGGCGCCGGCGGGATGGGCGTGGTCTATCTGGGCTCCGACCGCCGCGGCCAGCGCGTCGCCCTGAAGGTGATCCGGCCGGATCTGGCGGAGGACCAGGAGTTCCGTTCGCGCTTCGCCCGCGAGGTGTCGGCGGCCCGGCGCATCCGCGGCGGCTGCACGGCCCGGCTCGTCGCCGCCGACCTGGAGGCCGACCGCCCCTGGTTCGCCACGCAGTACGTGCCCGGCCCCTCGCTGCACGACAAGGTCGCCGCCGAAGGCCCGCTGACGGCGGCCGAGGTGGCCGTGGTCGGCGCCGCGCTGTCCGAAGGGCTCGTCGCGGTGCACGAGGCCGGTGTGGTGCACCGGGACCTCAAACCGTCGAACATCCTGCTGTCCCCCAAGGGCCCCCGGATCATCGACTTCGGTATCGCCTGGGCGACGGGGGCCTCGACCCTGACGCATGTCGGCACGGCCGTCGGCTCGCCGGGCTTCCTCGCCCCCGAGCAGGTGCGCGGCGCCGCCGTCACGCCCGCGACCGACGTGTTCGCGCTCGGCGCCACGCTCGCCTACGCGTCCATGGCCGACTCGCCCTTCGGGCACGGCAGTTCGGAAGTGATGCTGTACCGCGTCGTGCACGAGGAGGCCCAGCTCCAGGGCGTGCCCGACGCGCTCGCCCCGCTGCTGCGGGCCTGTCTCGCCAAGGCCCCGGAGGAACGTCCCAGCACGCTCCAACTGTCGCTGCGGCTCAAGGAGATCGCCGCTCGCGAGGCGCAGGGCCTCAGCGAGGTGCGTCCGCCGGCGCAGCGCCAGGACCAGGACCGGCCGACGGGCCGGCTCGTCGAGGGGTACGAGGGGCCCGACACGTACGCCGACGAGCGCACCCAGCGCCGCACGGCGCCGGGCACTCCCCCGCCCCGGACCGGCGGCTCCTCCCGCCCCGGTGCCCCGCGCACCGGCGGCCGGCGCACGGGCGACCCACGGACCGGCGACCCACGGACCGGTGGCTCACGGACCGGCGGGTCCCGCACGGGCGGTTCGCAGTCCGGCTCGCGGCCCTCGGCGCCGCGCGACACCTCACGTTCGGGCAGCAGGCCCGCGCCCCGCAGCGGGGCCGGGCGGCAGGGCCCGCGCACCACGGGCACGGGACGACGGCCCGCCAATCCACGGCTGCTGCGGCAGCGGCTGTTCGTGTTCGTCGTCGTGACGCTGCTGGTCGCGCTGGGCATCGCGGCGGCACAGGGGTGCCAGGGGCCCGCGCGGGGACTCGGCGACGTACGCGAAGGGGGCCACGCGGTGCGGGTCACGGACCAGCCCCTACGTACCGTGCCGGGACAGCCCGATGGCCCGGAGGCCGGGCCTCAGGGCTGACGCGTTCGCACGCCCGGCCGGGGATATGAACAGGCTCTCAGGACCGCGGGCGGCCCGTCGCCACCGCGTAGAACGCGACCGCGGCCGCCGCGCCCACGTTGAGCGAGTCGACGCCGTGCGCCATCGGGATGCGGACCCATTCGTCGGCCGCGACCAGAGCCTGCGTGGACAGTCCTTCGCCCTCCGCGCCGAGCATCAGCGCGACGCGGTCCATGCGGTGCGGCGCCGCCTCGTCGAGGGTCTTCGCCTTCTCGTCGGGGGTGAGGGCCAGCAGGTTGAAGCCCGCCTCCCGGACGCCTTCGAGTCCCTTGGGCCAGGAGTCGAGGCGTGCGTACGGAACGGAGAAGACCGCCCCCATGGAGACCTTCACCGAGCGGCGGTAGAGCGGGTCCGCGCAGTCCGGTGAGAGCAGCACGGCGTCCATGCCGAGGGCGGCGGCGGAGCGGAAGATCGCGCCGATGTTCGTGTGGTCGTTGACCGCCTCCATCACCACCACGCGGCGGTGCGACCGGAGGATTTCCTCGGCGGTGGGCAGCGGCTTGCGCTGCATCGAGGCGAGGGCGCCGCGGTGCACGTGGTAGCCGGTGACCCGCTCGGCGAGGTCGGGGCTGACGGCGTAGACGGGCGCCGGGACCTCGTCGATGACGTCGCGCATGACGTCGACCCACTTCGCGGAGAGCAGCATCGAGCGCATCTCGTAGCCCGCGAGCTTGGCGCGCCGGATCACCTTCTCGCCCTCGGCGATGAACAGGCCCTCGGCGGGCTCGCGCTTGCGGCGCAGCTCGACGTCGGTCAGGCCGGTGTAGTCACGCAGGCGCGGGTCGTCGGGATCTTCGATGGTGAGGAGATCGGCCACAGGGTGATACTGCCTTGTCCGGGGTGTGGTGCCAACGGCTGGGAACCAGTTCCGTTACCGGTGGTTACGTGGATGGGGTCGGGCCGCCCGGGGCGTCGGACGGGCCGTGCGGGGCCGGTCGGCCCGCGTGGGGTCGGTCAGTCGGTGTGCACCGGGTTCATCGCGGCCACCGCGCCGATCACGATGACCGCCGGGGGCTTCACCTCGTGGGTGTGTACGGCCTCCGCGACCGTCGCGAGGGTCGCGTCGACGCGGCGCTGGGCGGCCGTCGTGCCCTCCTGGATCAGGGCCACCGGGGTGTCCGCCGGCTTGCCGTGCGCGGTCAGCGTCTCGGCGATGCGGCCGATCTTGTCCACGCCCATGAGGATCACCAGCGTGCCGCGCAGCCGGGCGAGCGCCGGCCAGTCGACCAGGGACCGCTCGTCGTCCGGCGCCACATGGCCGCTGACCACCGTGAACTCATGGGCCACGCCCCGGTGCGTCACCGGGATGCCCGCCGCCCCCGGCACCGAGATCGAGCTGGAGATGCCGGGCACCACCGTGCACGGGATGCCCGCCTCGGCCAGCGCCTGGACCTCCTCCATGCCCCGGCCGTAGACGAAGGGGTCGCCGCCCTTGAGCCGCACGACCGACTTGCCCTGCTTCGCGTGCTCGATCAGGGCGTTGTTGATGGCTTCCTGCGCCATGAAGCGGCCGTACGGGATCTTCGCGGCGTCGATCACCTCGACGTGCGGCGGGAGTTCGCTCAGCAGGTCGCGCGGGCCGAGCCGGTCGGCGATGACCACGTCGGCCTCGGCGAGCAGGCGGCGGCCGCGGACCGTGATCAGGTCCGGGTCGCCGGGGCCGCCGCCGACGAGGGCGACGCCGGGTGTGCGGGTGCGGTGGTGCGGGGCGACCAGGGTGCCGTCGCGCAGGCCCTCCACCACCGCGTCGCGGATGGCGGCGGTGCGGCGCGGGTCGCGGCCCTTGGCCTCGGTGGTGAGGACGGCCACGGTGACGCCCTCGCTGTGGCCGGTGGCCGGGGTCCAGGCCGTCGCCGCGTCGGCGTCGTCGGAGCGGACGCACCAGACGCGGTGCCGCTCGGCCTCGGCGGAGGCGGCCGCGTTGGCGGTGGGGTCGCTGGTGGCGATCAGGGCGTACCAGGCTTCGGCGAGGTCGCCGTCGGCGTACGTCCGGCGGTGCCAGGTGAGTTCGCCCGCGTCCGCCATCGCCTCTACCGAGGGGGTTGCCGAGGGGGAGATCAGGGTGATGTCCGCGCCTGCGGCGATGAGGGCCGGGAGGCGGCGTTGGGCGACCTGGCCGCCGCCCAGGACGACGGTGTGGCGGCCGGTGAGGCGGAGACCTACGGGGTAGGCGGGGTGTTCTGCGGCCATGAGGGCTCCTTGTGCGCCTTTCCTGGGGGCGGGGCGGGGTGGGCTGGGGACGGGTGGGGGTGCCCAGACCCCCGTATCGGCCTGGACGGCCTCGTCCTCAAACCCTCGTCCTCAAACGCCGGACGGGCTGAGATCTTGCGGCTACTTCTCCGTCACGCCCGCCGAGTCGAACGTCGCCACCTCGTGCATCGCCCTCGCCGCGCTCTGGACCACGGGGAGGGCCAGGAGGGCGCCTGTGCCCTCGCCCAGGCGCAGGTCCAGGTCGACCAGGGGGCGCAGGCCCAGCTTGTTGAGGGCTGCCACGTGGCCCGGCTCGGCGCTGCGGTGGCCCGCGATGCAGGCGGCGAGGACCTCGGGGGCGATGGCGCGGGCGACCAGGGCCGCCGCGCCCGCGCTCACGCCGTCCAGGATGACGGGGGTGCGCAGGGAGGCGCCGCCGAGGAGGAGGCCCACCAGCGCGGCGTGTTCGAGGCCGCCGATGGCCGCGAGGACGCCGACGGGGTCGGCCGGGTCGGGCTGGTGCAGCTCCAGGGCGCGGCGGACCACCTCGACCTTGCGGGCGTGCATCTCGTCGTTGATGCCCGTGCCGCGGCCGGTGACCTCGGCGGGGTCCGTGTCGGTGTAGACGGAGATGAGGGCCGCGGACGCCGTGGTGTTCGCGATGCCCATCTCGCCGGTGAGCAACGCCTTGTTGCCCGCTGCCACCAGGTCGCGGGCGGTCTCGATGCCCACCTCGATGGCGGCCTTGACCTCCTCGCGGGTGAGCGCGGGGCCGGTCGTCATGTCGGCCGTACCGGCGCGCACCTTGCGGGGCAGCAGGCCCGGGGTGGCGGGCAGTTCGCTGGCGACGCCCACGTCGATGACGCAGACCTCGGCGCCGACCTGGTTGGCGAAGGCGTTGCAGACGGCGCCGCCGCCGAGGAAGTTGGCGACCATCTGGCCGGTCACCTCCTGCGGCCAGGACGTGACGCCCTGGGCGTGCACCCCGTGGTCACCGGCGAAGATCGCGACCGCGGCGGGCTCCGGGATCGGCGGCGGGCACATCCGGGAGAGGCCGCTGAGCTGCGCGGAGATGATCTCCAGCATGCCCAGGGCGCCCGCGGGCTTCGTCATGCGTTTCTGGCGTTCCCACGCCTCGCCGAGCGCCTTCGCGTCCAGCGGGCGGATGTTGCCCACGGTCTCGGCCAGCAGGTCGTGCGGGTCCTCGCCGGGCAGCGCGCGGCGGCCGTACGTCTCCTCGTGCACGACCCAGGACAGCGGGCGGCGCTTGGACCAGCCCGCCTGCATCAGCTCCGGCTCGTCCGGGAACTCATCCACGTACCCGACACAGAGGTAGGCCACTACCTCAAGGTGCTCGGGCAGACCGAGCGCGCGGACCATCTCGCGCTCGTCGAAGAAGCTGACCCAGCCCACGCCGAGGCCCTCCGCGCGCGCGGCGAGCCACAGGTTCTCCACGGCGAGCGCCGAGGAGTACGGAGCCATCTGCGGCTGGGTGTGCCGGCCCAGGGTGTGGCGGCCGCCGCGGGTGGGGTCGGCGGTGACGACGATGTTCACCGGGGTGTCGAGGATGGCCTCGATCTTCAGTTCCTTGAACTGCTTGGCGCGTCCCTTGGGCAGCGACTTCGCGTACGCCTCGCGCTGGCGCTGGGCCAGTTCGTGCATGGTGCGCCGGGTGTCGGCGGACTTGATGACCACGAAGTCCCAGGGCTGGGAGTGCCCGACGGACGGCGCCGTGTGGGCCGCCTCCAGGACGCGGAGCAGTACCTCGTGCGGGATGGGGTCGCTGCGGAAGCCGTTGCGGATGTCGCGGCGCTCGCGCATGACGCGCAGCACGGCCTCGCGCTCGGCGTCGGCGTAGCCCGGGGCGGGCGGTTCCACGGAGGCGTCGGCCGCCGGGGCGAGCGGCTCGGCCGAATCCGGCCCGGCTTCCGGGTCGTCGTCGAGCAGCAGGGCCTGGGGCAGGCCGTCCGCGTCCGCCGGCTCGGCGGGCGTGGACAGGTCCTCGGGGCCGTCGGCCTCGATGAGGGCGGCCGCGGCGGGCTGCTCGGTCTGGCTTGCGGGGGCGGTCGGTCCGGCCGGGTGAGGTGCGTGCATCGGCTCGTCGGGGTCGGTCGTCTCCGGGGCGGACGGGAACGGGCTGCCGTCCTCCGCCGCGTCGACGGGTGCGGGTGCCGTCCCGGCGGGCGCGGCTGTGGGCCGCTCTCCGTCGCGGGGTGCGGGCACGGTGGCTGCGGGCTGCTGCCCGGCGTCTTGGAGCGTACCGGGCTCGGGGTCCGCCTCCGGCTCTGCTCCGGGCGTGGCGTCGGCCTGCGCCGGAAGTTCCTGTGCCGGTACGGCGGGTACGCCGGGTGCGGCGGCGGGGTCCGGGGTGGGCTCGGCGGTCCGGTGGGCCGGGGCTTCGGGGGCGGTGGCCTGCTCCGGCTGCCCGGGCTGCTCCGGCTGCTCCTGCGCGAAGTACTCCGGGGGTACGGAGAGGGGGCGCGGCGGAGTCGGCGCGAGGTGCGGGGTGGTGGGCACCGAGCCCTCGACCGGCACGAACTGGCCGAGGGGCACGGGAACTTGGGCGTCCGCGAACGGCTGCCCGGACCCGGCGGCGTCCGGCAGGCGCGCGGCGCCGGCCAGGTGCGGGCCCTGCGCGGCAT
>NZ_AOPZ01000370.1 GCF_000414115.1 Streptomyces aurantiacus JA 4570 | reverse complement strand
CCGTCCCCGACCCGGTGCCGCTGCCGGAACCCCCGCCGTCGCCGGTGCCGAAGCCGCCGGGCCCGGACCCCGTCCCGGACCCCGACCCCCAGCCGGAACCCGCGAGCCGGCCCAGGCCGCTCTCGGCCTGAGGGGACCCTTCGCCCCCGGGGCCGCGAGCCCCGGGGGCCGGCCCGCCCGGGGCCGTGCTGCCCCGCCCTCCTGCTACGCCGGCACCCTTGCTACGCCGACACCTCGGACCGGTCCCCGCCCCACAGCGTGTGGAACGACCCCTCGCGGTCCGTACGCCGGTAGGTGTGCGCCCCGAAGTAGTCCCGCTGGCCCTGCGTGAGCGCGGCCGGCAGGCGGTCCGCGCGCAGCGCGTCGTAGTACGCGAGGGCCGCGGCGAAGCCCGGTGCGGGCACGCCCTGGCGCGTCGCGGCGACGAGCACGGCACGCCAGTCGTCCTGCGCCTCCCCGATCTCGCGCGCGAAGCCCTCGTCGGCGAGCAGGCTCGGCAGGTCCGCACGGGCGTCGTAGGCGGCCCGGATGCGGTCGAGGAACGCGGCCCGGATGATGCAGCCGCCGCGCCAGATCGCCGACACCGCGCCCAGGTCGATGCCCCAGCCGTACTCCTCGCTGCCCGCCGCGATCTCGTGGAAGCCCTGCGTGTACGACACGATCTTCGAGGCGTACAGCGCCTGCTCGACCTGGTCGGCGAACGCCGCCGCCTCGTTCTTCGCGAGCGGCTCCGCCTTCGGCCCCGCGAGCCCCCGCGAGGCGTCGCGCAGGTCCTTGTGACCGGACACCGAGCGGGCGAACACCGCCTCGGCGATGCCCGACACCGGCACGCCCAGGTCGAGGGCGATCTGCACGGTCCAGCGGCCGGTGCCCTTCTGCTCCGCCTGGTCCTGGACGACGTCCACGAACGGCTCGCCGGTCGCGGCGTCGACGTGCGCGAGGACCTCGGCGGTGATCTCGATCAGATACGAGTCGAGGCGGCCGGTGTTCCAGGTGCGGAAGATGTCCGCGATCTCGGCGGGGCTGTATCCGGCCACCTCACGGAGCAGCTGATACGCCTCGGCGATGAGCTGCATGTCCGCGTACTCGATGCCGTTGTGCACCATCTTCACGAAATGTCCGGCGCCGTCGGGGCCGATGTGCGCCGTGCAGGGGCTGCCGTCCGCGGCCTTCGCGGAGATCTTCTCCAGCATCGGGCCGAGCGCGTCGTAGGACTCCTTGGAGCCGCCCGGCATGATGCTCGGGCCGTTCAGGGCGCCCTCCTCGCCGCCGGACACGCCCGTGCCGACGAAGTGGATGCCCTGCTCGCGCAGCTCGCGCTCGCGCCGCCGGGTGTCCGCGAAGTGCGCGTTGCCGCCGTCCACGATCATGTCGCCCGGCTCCAGGAGGGGCGCGAACTCCTGGATGACGGCGTCCGTCGGCTCACCCGCCTTGACCATGACGACCAGGCGGCGTGGGCGCTCCAGGGCGGCGACGAAGTCCTCGGCGGTCTCGGCGAGGACGAACTCGCCCTCCTGGCCGAACTCGTCCACGAGGGCGCGGGCCTTCGCCGCCGTGCGGTTGTGCACCGCGACCGTATAGCCGTTGCGGGCGAAATTCCGGGCGAGGTTGCGTCCCATCACCGCGAGTCCCGTGACACCGATCTGCGCTGAAGCACTCATGCTCTGGCTCCTGAGTTCCTGGGAAATCCGAAGTACCGCATCTGTGCGCCAGTATCACCCCGCGCGTACCGTGACTTCCCGACACGGTGTCCGACGGAGGAGCCGCCCGTGCCCCGTTTCGACCTGCCTCTGGAGGAACTCCGCCGATACCGACCGGAATTGCCGGAGCCGGAGGACTTCGACGCGTTCTGGGAGAAGACCCTTTCGGCGGCCCGCGAACACGATCTGGACGCGCGCTTCGAGCGGGTCGAGGTGCCGCTCGCGACGGTCGAGGTCTTCGACGTGACGTACGCGGGGTTCGGCGGGCAGCCGGTCAAGGGGTGGCTGGTCGTTCCGGCGGGTGCGGACGGGCCGCTGCCCGCCGTCGTCGAGTACATCGGGTACGGGGGCGGGCGCGGGCTGCCGCACGAGCGGCTGCTGTGGTCGGCGGCAGGGTTCGCGCACTTCGTGATGGACACGCGCGGGCAGGGCGCCGGCGGCTCGACGGCGGGGGACACCCCGGACGCCGCGGGCAGCGGACCGGCGTACCCCGGCTTCCTGACGCGCGGCATCGAGGACCCGCACGACTACTACTACCGGCGCGTCTTCACCGACGCCGTGCGCGCCGTCGAGGCCGTCCGCGGCCATCCGCTGGTGGACGCCGCGCGCGTCGCGGCGGTCGGCGGCAGCCAGGGCGGCGCCATCACGCTGGCCGTGGGCGGCCTGGTGCCCGACCTCGCGGCGATCGCCCCCGACGTGCCGTTCCTGTGCGACATCCCGCGGGGTGCGACGCTCTCCGGCCGCCTGCCCTACCGGGAGATCGGCCACTATCTGCGGACCCGGCGCGGCCTGGAGGAGCGCGTGTTCGCGACCCTCTCGTACTTCGACGGCGTGCACTTCGCCGCCCGCGGGCGTGCGCCCGCGCTCTTCTCGGCGGCGCTGGAGGACGAAACCTGCCCGCCCTCGACCGTTTTCGCGGCATTCAACGCCTATGCGGGGTCGGAAAGGTCGATGGAGGTGTACTTCTTCAACGACCACGAGGGCGGCGGCGCTTATCAGCAGGATGTACAACTCCGGTGGCTTCCGGGGCATTTGAGGAACTGAACGGGAACCGATCAGGAAGCGGCACGGCCATGACCGGTTCAACGCCCCCTCCGCACCCGGCTCTTGTCACAGCCATGGCCGACCGGCTAACTTGCGGGCTGTCCTGTGGCTGACGTATGGCCGATATTTCGACGTGTCGACGTGTGTCTGAGGGGGCTTTCATGGCCTTACGAGGCCGGCATCGCCGGTACCAGCCGAGCCGGATCAACCGTGCCTCGCTCACGGTCACGGCGGGCGGCGCCGGAATCGCCCTCCCGCTGATGTCCGCGGGCACGGGCCACGCCGCGGACGTCGACACCTGGAACAAGGTCGCGGCCTGCGAGTCCACCAACAACTGGAGCATCAACACCGGCAACGGCTTCTACGGCGGCCTCCAGTTCACCCAGTCCACCTGGCAGGCATACGGCGGCACGGCCTACGCCCCGCGCGCCGACCTCGCCACCAAGGACCAGCAGATCGCCGTCGCCGAGAAGGTCCTCGACGGCCAGGGCCCCGGCGCCTGGCCGGTGTGCTCCCAGCGCGCCGGCCTCGCCCGCGGGGGCGACAGCCCCGACATCAGGCCCGCCACCGCGCCGCAGCCGAAGAAGTCGACCGGCGCGGCCAAGACCGACGGCGCGCCGAAGACGCCCAAGCGCACGGTGCGCGACGTCAAGCCCGAAGTGACACCGCAGTCCACCGCGGGCACCGCCCGGATGTACACGGTCGTCCGTGGCGACACCCTCTCCGGCATCGCCGAGGAGCGCCGCGTCCAAGGCGGCTGGCCGCAGCTGTACGACAACAACCGCCGCACCATCGGCGGCGACCCGGACTTCATCTCGCCGGGGCAGCGGCTCTCGCTGCGCGGCGCGGCGAAGGGCGAGGCGCCCCCGCGCCCGCCGGAGCGCCGCACCCCGCCCGAGCGCGAGAAGCGCCCGGAGAAGCGGCCCGTGCAGCACGACGACAAGAAGGCCGAGCGCAAACCGGAGCACAGGCCCGAGCGGACGCGGCCCCCGGCCAAGGAGGCCAAGCCCGCGCCCAAGCCGAAGCCGAAGCGCGACACCGCGCCCGCCGGCCGGCAGCGGGCCGAGGCCGCCGGGTCCTCGTCGGGGGCGTCGGCGCCGGTGGCGGCTTCCATCGGCACGCCGTACCACGCGACGGGCAGCTCCTGGTCGAAGGGCTACCACACGGGCGTCGACTTCCCGGTGCCCACCGGCACGTCCGTGAAGGCGGTCGCCGCGGGCACCGTCGTCTCGTCGGGCTGGGGCGGCAGTTACGGCTACGAGGTCGTCATCCGGCACACCGACGGCAGGTACTCGCAGTACGGCCATCTGTCGGCGCTCGCGGTGAAGGCCGGGCAGAAGGTCGGCGCGGGCCAGCGCATCGCCCGCTCAGGATCGACGGGCAACAGCTCGGGCCCGCACCTGCACTTCGAGATCCGCACCGGACCCGGCTTCGGCTCGGACATCGACCCGCTCGCGTATTTGCGGGGGCGCGGGGTCCGTATCTGAGCGAAGCCCCGCGCTCAGGACACGCTGTGCTCGCGCGCGGGGCGTGCGAGCGGCGCGCGCACGAGTGCCTGCTGCACCAGCGGCTGCAGCGGCAGCCCGGTCAGGGAGTCGGTGACCAGGTGCTGTTCCGGCGCGGGCTGTTCGCCCGACAGCGCCCGCCTGCCGGGCTCGGCCGCCGGGTGCTCGTCGTGGACGGGCCTGCGCTGCTCGCCGACCGGGGCGTCCTCGGACGTGCGGGCGGCGGACGACGCGGCGGTGACGTCCCGGGCGTCGAGGCCGTCGCGGCCCTGGAGGCCGTCGAGCCCCTCGACGCCTTCGAGGGTCAGGGCCTGCGCGCCCGTCTCGTCGGGCTGTTCGGCGGCCACGGGCGTGTCCGTCGCCTGCCCGGAGCCGATGCGTTCCGTGGTCAGCAGGATCAGTCCGCCCGCGGCGACGACACCGCAGGCCAGCGCGACCGCCGTGCCCGTCGCGCCGTAGCGGAAGGATTCGCCGAACAGGGTGAGGCCGACCGCGGCCGCGATCACCGGGTTCACCACGGTCACCGCGGACAGCGGAGCGGCGAGACCCGCGCCCCGGTAGGCGGCCTGCGAGAGCAGCAGCCCGGCCACCGCGAGGACCGCGATGACGGCGAGGCTCGGCACCTGCCGGGTGAGCGGCTCGTGCGCGTCCCAGTCCACCGCGACGGTCTTGGTGAACACCGAGGAGATGCCGAACGCGATGCCCGCCGCCGTGGCGAGCAGCATGCTGCGCACCGCCGGGTGCCGGTGGGCGGCGTGCGCGAGCAGCATCAGCGTGACGACGGCGCTGCCCGTGCCGACCGCGAGCAGGACGCGCTCGGTGTCGGCGAGCGACTGCGACGCGGTGGCTTGTGTCAGCGAGAGCAGACCCACGAGGCCCACCGTCGCCATGATGGCGCCGCGCCACGCGGTCGCCCCGGCCCGCCGGCGCACGAACATCGCGGCCATCGGCAGCGCGAACACGATCGTCAGCGCGCCCAGCGGCTGCACCAGGCTCAGCGGGCCGAACGCCAGCGCCACGACGTGCAGCAGCCCGCCGAGGCCGTTGAGGACGACCGCGATCCACCAGGCGCCGCTGCGCAGCGGCGCGTACTGCTGTTCCGCGGTCTTCGCCGCCACCTGCTCCTGGATGATCGCCCCGCCGGCGTAGGCCACGGCGGAGACGAGGGCGAGCACGACAGACAGCGCGAGGGCACTCATGAGGTGCTCCGCGCTGTGCGGCACGACCGGTGGGTGCGGTCGTCGGGGTCCCTGTGCATCCGGTTCGTCCGGTGCGGCGAGCGGTCGGCTTCCATGTTCACCACAATGTCGCGCGGAGCGCTCCAAGTCGTCGTCCCTGAGCAGTCAATCCGTCCTACTACCGATGGAGTACGACCTCCTTCATGTCCTCCCCAGGTCTGGTTACCCCTGTCCACCAGTGTCCTGCTGTACTGCTGCGATGACCACTGAAGCGCAGAGGATCGACTGGGCCGCCGTGTCGTCCGTCGGGGGCTTCTTCGCCCTGAGAACGGGAGAAGCGCCTGGTGGGGGCCATGTGGCGTTGGCACGTGTCTACGAAGGCGGCAGCTCGGTCGCGGAAGGTGAGGATCTCGGTACGCAAAGTGACGGTGATCCACTGGCCTTTCGCGTCGCCAAAGTGGGGGCGCGCCTCGGCGCCCCCGAGGCCCGTGTCGCCGCCTCCGTGGCGCAGCTCGGCCTCGCCGCCCGGCTGTGGTCCCTGGCGCTCGGCCCCGCCGCGCTGTTCGGGCGCCTGCCCGACCTGGACCCGGCGCGGCTGCTGTGGGACGCGGACGGCACGTCGCCGGACGACCTGTGGCTCACCGGGGAGCGCACGTATCCCGCCGACGCGGCCCGCGTCCACGAGGTCGTCCAGGAACGCCACCTCGCACCGCTCGCCCGCGCCTTGCGCGCCCGCTTCCGGATCTCCCCCGCGCTCCTTCGCGGCAACGCGGGCTCGGCTCTCGCGGGCGCGGCCCGCGAGCTGCACGCCTGGGCCGCGCGTACCGGCCGCCCCGAAGTCGGGGAGCGGGCCCTCGACCTCGCCGCCGAACTCTTCGCCCGGCCCGCGCTGAAGTCCACCGGGACCCTGGACGGGACCGCCTTCCGGCGCCGGAGCTGCTGCCTCTACTACCGCTGCCCGAACGGCGGCCTGTGCGGGGACTGCTGTTTCGACCGGCCGCCGCAGCGGTCTTCCCACCGGGCGGCGTCTGGGTGACCATGAGGGAGCCGGCCGACGAGGAGGGCTCCGCTCGTGAAAGTGGGACTGCTCACCCGCGAGTATCCGCCGGACGTCTACGGCGGCGCGGGCGTCCATGTCGAGTTCCTGGCACGGGAGTTGGCCGCGCTCACCGAACTCGACGTGCACTGCTGGGGCGAGGGTGCGGCCGACGGCGTCGTGCGGCACCGCGCCTGGGCCGACCTCGACACCGCCAACGACGCGCTGCGCACCCTGTCCGTGGACCTGTCCATGGCGGCCGCGCTCGACGGCCGCGACCTGGTCCACTCCCACACCTGGTACGCCAACCTCGCCGGCCACGTCGGCAAGCTCCTGCACGGCATCCCGCACGTCATGACCTCGCACTCGCTGGAGCCGCTGCGCCCCTGGAAGGCCGAGCAACTCGGCGGCGGATACGCCCTGTCGAGCTGGGCCGAGCGCACCGCCATCGAGGCCGCCGACGCCGTCGTCGCCGTCTCCCACGGCATGCGCGAGGACATCCTCAGCTGCTACCCGGCCGTCGACCCGGCGAAGGTGCACGTCGTCCACAACGGCATCGACACCGACCTGTACCGGCCCGACCCCGGCACCAGCGCCCTGCACCGCCACGGCATCGACAGCGCCCGCCCCTACGTCCTGTTCGTCGGCCGCATCACCCGGCAGAAGGGCGTGCCCCATCTGCTGCGCGCCGCACGCCAGTTGGACCCGGGCATCCAGCTGGTGCTGTGCGCGGGCGCCCCCGACACCGCCGAGATCGACCGGGAGTTCCGCACCCTCTTCGAGGAACTGGGCCGCTCGCGCGACGGGGTCACCTGGATCCCGCGCATGCTGCCGCGCCCCGAGGTCGTCCAACTCCTCACGCACGCGGCGGTGTTCGTGTGCCCCTCGGTGTACGAGCCGCTGGGCATCGTGAACCTGGAGGCGATGGCGTGCGGCACCGCCGTCGTCGCCTCCCGCGTCGGCGGCATCCCGGAGGTCGTCTCGGACGGCACGACGGGCCTGCTCGTCCCGTACGACCCGGGTGAACCGGAGCGGTTCGAGCACGACCTCGCCGTGCTCCTGAACCACCTGGCCGCCGACCCGCGCCGGGCGGGCGCGATGGGAGCGGCCGGACGGCACCGCGCGGTGCGCGAGTTCGGCTGGGACGCGGTGGCACGGCGCACGGTCGATGTGTACGAGGAAGCCATGGGGTTACGCAAGAACTGACGGACAGCGGCAGGGGGCGGCCATGCGCGGTGGACCTTCGGTGCTCGGGATCGTGCTGGCGGGCGGTGAGGGCAAGCGGCTGATGCCGCTCACGGCCGACCGGGCGAAACCGGCGGTGACCTTCGGCGGGACGTACCGCCTCGTCGACTTCGTGCTCTCCAACCTCGTCAACGGCGACATCCTGCGCATCTGCGTCCTCACGCAGTACAAGTCGCACTCGCTGGACCGGCACGTCTCCACCACCTGGCGGATGTCGAGCCTGCTCGGCAACTACGTCACGCCCGTCCCCGCCCAGCAGCGCCTCGGCCCGCGCTGGTACCTGGGCAGCGCCGACGCCATCCTGCAGTCCCTGAACCTCGTGCACGACGAGCAGCCCGACTACATCGCGGTGTTCGGCGCCGACCACGTCTACCGGATGGATCCGCGCCACATGCTGGCCCGGCACGTCGAGTCCGGCGCGGGCGTCACCGTCGCCGGGATCCGGGTGCCGCGCGCCGACGCCTCGCAGTTCGGCATCATCACCCCGGCCGGGGACGGCACCCGGGTGGAGAGCTTCCTGGAGAAGCCGGCGAACCCGCCCGGCCTGCCCGGCTCGCCGAACCAGGTCTTCGCCTCCATGGGCAACTACGTCTTCACGACCAAGGTGCTGGTCGACGCCTTGCAGCGGGACGCCGAGGACGCGGACTCGGTGCACGACATGGGCGGCTCGATCCTGCCGTCCCTCACCGGGCGCGGCGTCGCGCAGGTCTACGACTTCGCCGACAACCACGTCCCCGGCGAGACCGCCCGCGACCACGGCTACTGGCGCGACGTCGGCACCCTGGACGCGTACTACGAAGCGCACATGGACCTGATCTCCGACAACCCCGTCTTCAACCTCGACAACCACCGCTGGCCCATCTACACCCACTCCGGCCCGCTCCCGCCCGCCAGGTTCTGCGCGGGCGGCATCGCGGGCGAGTCCGTGGTCAGCCCCGGCTGCGTCATCCGCGGCCAGGTCACCCGCTCCGTCCTGTCACCCGGGGTGAGCGTCGGCGAGGGCGCCGTCGTCCAGGGCTCCGTGCTGCACGACAACGTCCGCGTCGGCCGGGGCGCGGTGGTGCGCGGCGCCGTCCTGGACAAGAACGTCGACGTCCCGCCCGGCGCCACGATCGGCGTCAACCCGGAGCGGGACGAGGAGCTGTACACGGTGTCGAAGGGCGGCGTGATCGCCCTCGGGAAGGGACAGGACGTACCGGTGTAGAACGAGCGGACACCGAGGGGCGTACGGCTACAGCACCCGGCGCCGCCGTCCCAGCCATGTCTGCGCGACGACGACCACCGCCAGGAAGCCGCCGCTGACGACCTGTTGGTAGGCGGAGTCCAGGGAGCCGATCTGGTTGATGACGTTCTGGATGACCTTCAGGAGCAGGACGCCGACGAGCGAGCCGCTGAGGAAGCCGAAGCCGCCCGACAGGAGCGTGCCGCCGATGACGACGGCGGAGATCGCCTCCAGCTCCATGCCGGAGCCGAGGATGGTCACGCCGGACGCGAGCCAGGCCGCGTTGAGCGCGCCCGCGAGGCCCGCGCACAGGCCGGACAGGGTGTAGACCGCCGTCTTCGTGCGGGCCACCGGCGCGCCCATCAGCGCCGCCGCGTCCTCGTTGCCGCCGACCGCGTACACGTACTGCCCGAAGCGGCTGCGGCGCAGCACGACGGCACCGGCCACGAACAGGCCCGCCGTGATCCACACCGGCGCGCCGACGCCGAGCAGCTTGCCCTGTCCGAGGGTCGCGAAGAACGAGTCCTTGTCGACGAGATACGTCTTCGAGCCCTCGTCGGTGACGGCGAGGAGGATGCCGCGCGCGCCGAGCAGCGCGGCCAGCGTCACGATGAACGGGGCGAGCCGGGAACGCGCGATCAGCAGGCCGTTCACAAGGCCGATGAGCCCGCACACCGCGAGCGGAAGCAGCAGCGCCACCGCCGTGCCGTACTGCGAGCCCCACGCCGCGAGGACCCCGCCGAGCGCGAACAGGGAGCCCACGGACAGATCGATGCCGCCCGTGATGATCACGAAGGTCATGCCGAGCGCGACGACGGCCAGGAACGCCGAGGACACCGCCATGTTCTGCGTGTTGTCGGCCGTCATGAACGTGTCGAAGGACAGCCAGGCCGCGAGGACGGCGATCACCAGGGTGACCAGGGCGCCGTGCTGCTGGGCCAGCGCGCTCAGCCGCTCCGAGCGGGTCGCGCCCAGGGGTTCGTCCTCCGTGGGCGTGCTCGTGGGCCGCACCGGACTCTCCGTGTCGACGGTCATCGCCGCCCCCTCTCGCGTGCCGCGTACACGGCCAGGATGATCACCACGGCCTGCGCGATCTGCGTCCACGACGGCGACACGTCGTGCTTGATGAGCGTGGCCGTCAGCAGCTGGATGAGGACGGCGCCCGCCACCGTGCCGCCGATGCGCACCCGCCCGCCGCTGAGCGGGGTGCCGCCGACGACGACCGCGGTGATCGCGGACAGCTCCATCAGATTGCCGAGCGACGTCGGGTCGCTCGCGGTCAGGCGCGCGGTCGCGAGGACACCCGCGATCGCGGCGAGGGCGCCCGAGCACACGTACACGAGGATGAGCACCCGCCGTACGGGAAGTCCGGCGAGCTTGGCCGCGGGACGGCTGTCGCCGATGGCGAGGAGCTGGCGGCCGAACGTCGTGCGGCGCACGACGAACGCGACGAGCAGCGCGAGACCCACCGCGATCAGTACGAGATAGGGGATGCCGAGCAGGTCGCCGGAGCCGAGCGAGGCCATGGTCGGGTCGCGGACGTCCTTGAGCTGGGGCAGCAGCACCAGGGCGAGGCCCCGGCCCGCGACCATCAGGGCGAGCGTGGCGACGATCGGCTGGACGCCGATGTACGCGATCAGCGCCCCGTTGGCGACGCCGACGGCGATCCCGCCGAGCACGGCGACGAGCAGCGCGATCCACATGCCGTAGCCGAGATACAGCGAGAGCAGGGACGTGGAGAGCGCCATCACCGAGCCGACCGACAGATCCACGCCCTCGCTGCCGATGGCGAGCGCCATGCCGAGCGCCACGATCATGACGGGCGCCACCTGCACGGCCTGCGTGCGGAAGTTCTCGGCGGACAGGAAGTGCGGGGTGAACGCGATGTTCACCAGGAGCAGGACGGCGACGCCCAGATGGACGCCGTAGTCCTGGAGCAGCCGCAGCAGGCGGTCGCGGTCGAGGCGGGTGCGGCCGCCCAGGCCGATGTCAGTCATCGTCACCTCCAGAGGCGGCGGGGGTGTCCCGTGCCGCGGGCGCGGCCGCGATCGCGCGCATCAGGCGGTCCTCCGTGACGGCGTCGCCGGTGAGTTCCTCGACGACCTTGCCGTCCTTGAGGACCACCACGCGGTCGCTGCCCTCGATCAGTTCCTCCGTGTCGGAGGAGATCAGGAGCACCCCGAGACCGTCGTCGGCCAGCTCGTCGATGAGCTTCTGTACCTCGGCCTTCGCGCCGACGTCGATGCCGCGCGTCGGCTCGTCCAGGAGCAGCACCTTCGGGTTCATGGCGAGCCAGCGGGCGAGGAGCACCTTCTGCTGGTTGCCGCCGGAGAGCTCGCCGACCTTCTGGTGCGGACCGGACGCCTTGATGCGCAGGCGCTTCATGAAGGTGTCGACGACGCGGTCGATGCGCGCCTCGTCGACCAGGCCGAAGCGGGACAGGCCCGGCAGCGCGGCGAGGGCGATGTTCTCGCGCACCGAAAGCCCCGGCACGATGCCCTCCGCCTTGCGGTCCTCGGGCAGCAGGCTCACACCGGCGCGGATCGCGGCCGGTGTGGAGCCCGTGCGCACCGGCACCCCGGCGACCACCACCCGGCCCGAGTCCGGGGGCAGCGCCCCGGCGATGGCCTTCGCGGTCTCGCTGCGGCCCGAGCCGAGCAGCCCGCCGAGCCCGACGACCTCCCCGGGCCGGATCGTCAGGGACACCCCGGCGAGCTGGTGCCGGACCGTCAACTCCGTTGCCTCAAGGACAGGTTGGGCTTCGGTGTCGTGGCTTCCGCTGAACTTAGTCAGACCTTCCTCGCGTACGTCGCCGATGTCCCGGCCCAGCATCAGCGAGACCAGACGCAGCCGGTCGAGCTCGGCGATCGGGCCGGTGTGCACCGCCTTGCCGTCCCGCAGCACGGTGACGGTGTCACACACCTCGTACAGCTCGTCGAGGCGGTGGCTGACGTAGATCACCGCGATGCCGCGCCCGCGCAGCATCCGGATCACCTCGAACAGCGTGGCCACCTCGCGCGGTTCGAGGGACGACGTCGGCTCGTCCATGACGACCACGCGCGCGTCGACCGACACCGCGCGGGCCAGTGCCACCATCTGCTGGGCGCCGACGCCGAGTTCGCGCAGCGGCCGGCGTACGTCGACACGCACGCCGAGGCCGCGCAGGGCCTCGTCCGCCTCGCGGTGCATGCGGCGGAAGTCGATCAGGCCGAGGCGGCCGCGCGGCTCGCGGCCGAGGAACAGGTTGCGGGCCACGCTCATCAGCGGGACCAGGTTGACTTCCTGATAGATGGTGGAGATGCCCGCGTGCTGCGCCTGCAGGGGCGTGGCGAAGCGGACGGCCGAGCCGTCGTACCGCACCACGCCGTCGCTCGGCCTGTACACGCCGGTGAGGACCTTGATGAGCGTGGACTTCCCGGCGCCGTTCTCACCGATCAGCGCGTGCACCTCGCCCGCGCGGGCCGTGAAGTCGACGCCGTCCAGGGCGCGTACGCCCGGGAAGGACTTGCCGAGCCCCGACACCGAAAGGACGGCGGGCCCCGTCACCGGCACAGCGGCGGATCCTGTCACCGGCGGCACGTCAGTACGCCTTGCCCAGGTCCGAATCGGCGTTGTCCTTGGTGTAGGCGCTGTCCTCGATGACGATGTCCTGGGCGACCTCGCCGCCCTTGGTGAAGGTGTCCAGGGTCTGGAAGGCGAGCGGTCCGAAGCGCGGGTTGGACTCGATGACGCCGTCGATCCAGCCGTCGACGATGCCGCGTACGGCGTTCTTCGTGCCGTCGATCGTCACGATCTTCACGTCGCCGGCCTTCTTGCCCGCGCCCTTGAGGGCGCCGACCGCGCCGAGGCCCATCTCGTCGTTCTCGGCGTAGATCCCGTCGATGCCCGGCTTGGACTGGATCAGCTGCTCGGTGACCTGCTGGCCCTTCTCGCGGGCGAACTCGCCGGTCTGCTTGAAGACGACCTTCAGATCCGGGGCCTTCTTCTCGATCTGCTGCTCGAAGCCCTTGGTGCGGTCGGTGGTGACGTTGTTGCCCGCCGCGCCGAGCAGGATCGCGACCTCGCCCTTGCCGCCCGTCGCCGCGATCATGCGGTCGGCGGCGCGGCGCCCCTGCTCGACGAAGTCCGAGCCGATGAAGCTCACGTAGTCCTTGCAGGGCGCCGCGTTGATCTTGCGGTCGATGGTGACGATCGGGATGTGCTTGGCCTTGGCCTGGCGGAGGACCGGTTCCCAGCCGTCGGAGTTCAGCGGGGCGATGACCAGCAGGTCGGCGCCCTTGGCGATGAGGTCCTGGACGTCGCTGATCTGCTTGGAGAACTGCGACTGGGCGTTCGCCGTCAGGAGCTTGACCCCGCGCTTGTCCGCCTCGGCCTTGATGGAGGCGGTCTCCGCGATCCGGAAGGGGTTGGCCTCCTTCTCGGACTGCGAGAAGCCGACGGTCGCGGACTTCAGGTCCAGCTTCTTGGCGCCGTAGTCACCGATCACGCAGGTGTCGGCGCCGGCGCTCGGGGAGGAGGCGACCTGGCCCGCGTCGCCCTCGGAGGCCCCGGACTTGGAGTCCCCGGAGGCGCCGGAGTCGTCGTCCTCCGACTTGGCGCATCCCGTGGCGGTCAGCGCGAGGCTCGCGGCGAGGCCGGCGGCGAGCAGGGTGGTGGCCGACACACGGCCGGAGGCGCGGCCCGCGGCGTGGCCCGAAGTACGGTCGGAGATACGGCGGAAGAAGGTGTTCGGCTTCATGGGAGTCCCCAAACGGCACGGCCCCGGCGCACACTGAGAGCGCTCACGGGAAGAACGGGTTTGCGGTCAACTCAGCGGTACGGGGAGCTTTTTACATCGTTGAAAGGAGGCTGTAAACCCTCCGCGCACGCTGTCGGCCGACGGGGCTGTCCCGCGAGCGGGCCCGCGATTCACCGCCGCCCGAGCGTGCTCTCCCGCTCCACCAGGCGGAATTCCGCAGTGAGTTCATGTCCGCCGGGCCGCTCGGCCCCCTCCAGGCTGCGCAGCAGCGAGGCCACCGCGAGCCGCGCGATGGCCTGCTTGTCCGGCGCGATCGTCGTCAGCGTCACCGCGCCGAACTGCCCCTCCGCGATGTCGTCGAAGCCGACCACCGCCACGTCCCACGGCACCCTGAGGCCCCGCTCGTGCAGCACCCGCATCGCGCCGATCGCGACCAGGTCGTTGTACGCGAACACCGCGTCCGGCCGCACCCCGGAGTCCAGCATCCGCGCCATCGCCTTCGCGCCGTCGTCCCGGTTCCAGCCGCCGACCGCCCCGACCAGGGACTCCGGCGCGGGGATGCCGGCCTCGGCCAGCTCGGCCCGCCAGCCCTGAAGGCGCAGGTGGGCGGGGCGGTTGGCGGAGTCCGTGCGGGCGCCGAGGTAGGCGATGGCGCCCCGGCCGCGGCCGATGAGGTGACGTACCGCGACGCGCGCGGCGGCGACGTTGTCGATCGCGATGTGGTCGTAGGGCAGGTCGTACTCGCGCTCGCCCAGCAGGACGAGCGGCACGTCGTCCTCGCGGGCCCTGAGGTCCTCCGACTCCAGCTCCAGCGGGCTGAGGATCAGGCCGTCGATGACGCGGGCCCGGAAGCCCTGGCTGACCAGGACCTCCTGCTCGCGGTCGCCGCCGGTGTGGTCGAGAAGGACGGTGAAGTCGTGCTCGGCGGCGGCGTCGATGACCGCTCCGGCCAGCTCCGCGAAGTACGGGTTGCCGAGCTCGGGTACGGCGAGGGCGATGATGCCGGTGCGGCCCTTGCGCAGGTGACGCGCCGTCAGGTTGGGCCGGTAGCCCAGCTCGTCGATGGCCTGCTGCACTCGGGCCCGCATCGCCGGGGTGACGTGCTGATACTTGTTCACCACGTTCGAGACGGTCTTGATGGAAACGCCCGCGCGCTCCGCGACATCCTTGAGGCTCACCCGCACGTGCCACTCCTCGCGTCGATGGGTGCCCCGGCGGCCGGGGCGTTCTGGCGTGTCGGCCGTGACCCTGGACAGCGCGCCGGAGCCGTGCTGTCATGCCAACTGCCGTTCCTTCCAACGTTGTACAGACTCGTTGTACCGACTGGAGCGACGAGCCGCCACCCTTCCTCGACAAGGAGGATCCGTGCGCCCAAGACGATCAGGAAAGCTCCGGCACCAACTGGCCCTGCTGCTCAGCGCCGCCCTCGTGTTCACCGGGCTCGCCGCCGCGTCCACCGCGACGGCGGCAGGCGACGAGGCCCCTGCCGCCGGCAGTCGGGCCCCCGAAGTCCACGGCCTGAAGGGCGAGTACTACGCCCAGTCCGCCCCCGGCGCCTTCGACTTCCACGAGCTCAAGGCCACCGGCTTCGACCGGAGCATCGACTTCGACAACCTCGAACCCCGACTGAACTTCGCCACCGGCAAGTCCGACGACGCCACGGTCCGCTGGACCGGCAAGGTGGTCCCGGAGAAGTCCGGCGCCCACACCTTCTCCATGATCGGCGACAACGGCTTCCGGCTGTGGGTCGACGGCAGGCTCGCCATCGACCACTGGGTCGACGACTGGGACCGCGAACAGACCGCGCAGCCGGTGGAGTTGACCGCCGGGGAGCCCTACGACATCAAGGTCGAGTACTTCGAGCACTACGGCGGCTCCAACCTCCACCTGCGCTGGACCGAGCCCGGCGGCACCAAGGAAGCCGTCCCGCAGTCCGCCTTCCGCCTCCCCGACGGCTTCGACTACGACGGCGCGACCGCCGCCACCGTGCAGAAGGACGGCCGCGCCCTGAAGCTGGAGTTCGTCCAGGAACTCAAGGCGCCCCCGGCCGGACTCGTCGACCACATCGAGGCCAACATCGGCGGCGCCAAGTGGCCGCTGGATTCGGCCAGGCTGGACCCGGCCGACCCGCGCGCCCTGCTCGTCACCCTCAAGCAGCCCGTCGTCGGCAACAAGACCGGAACCGCCCGCGGCACCGCCGATCTGCGCTACGACGGCAAGGGCGGCCTGGCCGGCACCGACGGCAAGCAGGTCGGCGCGTTCTGGAGCAGCGGCCCCAACAAGTCCACGTACGAACTGCGCAGCAAGTGGGCGGACGACGTCGGCCCCGGCAACGCGCTGCCCGAGTACCCCCGCCCGCAGCTCAAGCGCGCCGACTGGCGCAATCTGAACGGCAGTTGGCAGTTCGCCGCCGCCAAGGCGGGGGAGCGGCCGCCGGTCGGCAAGCAGCTCAAGGAGAAGATCCTCGTCCCCTACCCGGTCGAGTCCCAGCTCTCCGGGCTTCAGCGGCACGAGGACCGCATGTGGTACCGGCGCACCTTCACCGTTCCTGCGGACTGGAAGGTCGACGACGGCGACGGCGGCAAGAACAGCCGGCGGCTCAAGCTGAACTTCGGCGCCGTCGACTGGCACGCGAAGGTGTACGTCAACGGCACCGAGGTCGCCGACCACAAGGGCGGCTACGACAAGTTCAGCGCCGACGTCACGGACGCCCTCAAGCCCGGCAAGGCCCAGGAGCTGATCGTCGGCGTCCACGACCCGACCGACTCCCCGGACGGCGAGAACCCGCCCGTCGGCAAGCAGCGCCTGGACCCGTCCGGCATCTGGTACACGCCGTCGTCGGGCATCTGGCAGACGGTGTGGATGGAGCCCGTCGCCCGCGACCACGCCGAATCCCTGAAGATCACCCCCGATGTGAAGACCAAGCAGGTCGCCGTCGAGGCCAAGGGCGTCCGTGCGGGCGTGCCCGTGCGGGCGGCGGCGTACGAAGGCAAGAAGAAGGTCGCCGAGGCGAGCGGCCGTACCGGCGAGCCGCTGAAGCTCACTCTGAAGAAGCCGCACCTGTGGTCGCCCGACGACCCCTTCCTGTACGACCTCAAGGTCACCGTCGGCGGCGGCAAGCGCGCGGACCGGCCGCAGAGCTACTTCGGCATGCGGTCCGTCTCGGTCGAGAAGGTCGACGGCACCCCGCGCACCGTCCTCAACGGCAAGCCGACCTTCTTGATGGCCACCCTCGACCAGGGCTTCTGGCCCGACGGCCTGCACACCGCGCCGACGGACGAGGCCCTCGCGTACGACCTGAGAATGCACAAGGAGATGGGCTTCAACTCCGTCCGCAAGCACATCAAGGTGGAGCCCGACCGGTGGTTCTACTGGGCGGACAGGCTGGGCCTGATGGTGTGGCAGGACATGCCGTCCATGCGGTCCGACCGCAACCCGTCGGCCGCCGCGCGCGCCCAGTTCGAGCACGAGATGAAGCAGATGATCGACGAGCACTCCAACAGCCCCTCGATCGTCATGTGGGTCACCTTCAACGAGGGCTGGGGCCAGTACGACATGGGCCGCATCGCCGAACAGGCCAAGGCATGGGACCCGACGCGCCTGGTCAACGGCATGTCCGGGCTCAACCTCGGGGCCGACGGCGGCAAGGGCGACCTCATGGACGAACACGGCTACCCGAGCCCCGCGCTGCCACCGGCACCGGACGGCAGGCGCGCCCTGATCAACGGCGAGTACGGCGGCCTCGGCCTCGCGGTGCCCGGCCACGCCTGGTCCGTCCAGCAGAGCTACGTCGACGTGGACCCGGCGAAGTACACGGAGGAGTACCTCACCAAGCTGCGCGAGGTGCGCGCCCTCGCCTGCAAGGGCGGCAACGGCGCCGTCTACACCCAGATCTCCGATGTGGAAGGGGAGTTGAACGGACTGCTCACCTATGACCGCGAGGTCGTCAAGCCCGACGTGCCGCGGCTGCGCGCCGCGCACGAGTCCCTGATCAAGGACGCCTCGCAGGCGCCCGTGCGGGGCTGCGCCTGAAGGGCCTGACGGATTGATGCACTCCGGTTCGCCCTCCCCGTGGGGCGGGCCGGGGCACGTCGCCGCGACCGGTGCCCGGTGGGGGCCGTGTCGGCACGACCCTTGACGAGTACACGCAGGCCGCCGAAGAATGGGCGCGCCCGATGCAGTGACAACGTTGTCCAGGCTGTTCAAGGAGGCGTTCCCACCCATGAGATGGACCCAACGGCTGCGCGGCGCGGGGACGGTGGCCGTGGCGGCCGCGCTCCTCGGCGGGGCCCTCGCCGTCCCGTCGGCCGGGGCCGCGCCGTCCGGCGGGCGGCTGACCGACCTGGTCAACCCGTTCATCGGCACCGAGAACGAGGGCAACACCTACCCGGGCGCCGCGGTGCCCTTCGGCATGGTGCAGCTCTCGCCCGACACCGGCCACAACACCGGGTACGACCACTCCGACACGCACATCCGCGGCTTCTCCGCCGTGCATCTGTCCGGCGTGGGCTGCGGACTCGGCGGGGACCTGCCGGTCCTGCCGACGACGGGGGACGTGACGGAGACGGACTACGCCAAGTACGCCGCGGAGTTCAGCCACGACACGGAGAAGGCGCGCCCCGGGTACTACAAGGTCGGCCTGAAGTCCGGCATCGACGCCGAGCTGACCGCGACCGAGCGCACCGGCGTGCAGCGCTACCGCTTCCCGGCCACGGACAAGGCCAACGTCCTCATCAACGCGGGCCAGTCGCTGCACAAGTCGGTCCGCACCGAGGTGGAGGTCCTCGACCGCCGCACCGTCCGCACGAAGATCACTGGCAGCGGCTTCTGCCAGGACACCAAGCCGTACACCCTCTACACCGTCACCCGCTTCGACCGTCCCTTCGTCTCGTCCGGCACCTGGAAGGGCGGGACCGTCACCGCGGGCTCCGCGAAGTCCTCGGCCGACGGCGAGCGCAATGGCGCGTACGTCCGCTTCGACACGGCGAAGGACCGCACCGTCGAGGCGACGACCGCGCTCTCGTACGTCGACGCCAGGGGCGCCGCGCTCAATCTCCGCGCGGAGGGCGGCCGTTCCTTCGACCGTGTCGAGCACGCGGCGCGGGCGAAGTGGGAGGACCGGCTCGACGACGTCCGGGCCCAGGGCGGCAGCAAGACGCTGCGGCGCACCTTCTACTCGTCCCTCTACCGCTCGTTCCTCGCGCCGAACATCGGCAGCGACGTCGACGGCCGCTATACCGGCTGGGACCAGAAGACCCATCGTACTGCTGATCACGGGGGGTCCACCTACTACCAGAACTGGTCACTCTGGGACACCTACCGGACCCAGGCCCAGCTGCTCGCGCTGCTCGCGCCGCGCGAGTCCCGCGACATGGCGCTGTCCGTCCTCAGGATCGACGCCGAGAGCGGCTGGCTGCCCAAGTGGGGCTACGGCACCGTCGAGACGAACATCATGACCGGCGACCCGGTCACACCGTTCCTCACCAACGCCTACCAGCAGGGCCTGTTGAAGGGGTACGAGCAGCAGGCGTACCGCGCGCTGAAGAAGAACGCCGACGGGGTGCCGCCGGCCGCGTCGGCGCCGGTGGGCCGCGAGGCCAACGAGGAGTACATCGCCGAGGGTTTCGCGCCCTACATCAAGGGCCGCCCGCACGCCAAGCCCGGTGACTCCGACTACGACCACGGCGCGTCGGCCACGCTGGAGTACGCCCTGTCGGACGCGATGCTCGGGCAGATGGCGCGCGAGCTGGGGCATGAGAAGGACGCCGAGCGGTACGCGGCGCGCGCCCAGAACTACCGGAAGATCTTCGACAGTTCGACCGGGTTCTTCCGCGCCAGGGACAAGGCGGGCGCCTTCACGGGACCGGCCGATCCGGCCAAGAGCCAGGGCTTCCACGAGGGCACGTCCTGGCAGTACCAGTGGCTGGTGCCGCAGGACCTGCCGGGCATGGTCGACCTGATCGGCGGCAAGCAGGCGACGAACGACCGCCTGGACTCCTTCTTCGCCTACGAGCAGCTCCTGAAGGACCCGGCGAAGACCGCCCGCGAGGTGTGGGTCAACGGCCCGTACGACTACTACAACGCGGACAAGTACAACCCGCAGAACGAGCCCGACCTGATCGCCCCGTACACGTATCTCTCCACCGGGCAGCCGTGGAAGACGACCGACGTGGTGCACGCCGCGCTCACGCTCTTCACGGACACCCCGACCGGCATGACCGGCAACGACGACCTGGGCACCATGTCCGCCTGGAACGTCCTGTCGTCGATCGGGATCTTCCCGGTGCAGCCCGGCACGGACACCTGGGGTCTGTCGACGCCGGTCTTCGAGCGCGTCGACCTCACCCTCGACCGCCGCTACTACCCGCGCGGCCGGTTCACGGTGACGGCGCCCGGCACCTCGCCGGAGAAGCGGTACGTGCAGTCGGTCCGCGCCGACGGCGCGGACTACGGGCGGACGTATCTGCGTACGGACGACATCCGCGAGCTGCGGGAGCTGTCGTTCGGCGTCGGCGAGAAGCCCTCGCGGTGGGGTACGTCGGCGGAGGCGGCGCCGCCCGTGGTGGGGTGACCCTACGTGTCCCGTGAGGCCCGCTTTTCCCGGGAGTCTCCAGCAGTTCCCAGGAGTTCCCAGGAGTTCCCAGAGGTTTCCGGGAAGAGCGGGCCTTAATCTGTTGTTAACTGTGCGTAGCTAGATCGTACTTGACCGTAATTGTCGGAGAGTGATTGGCTGCTGGTTTCCGTTGCCGAGTACTGCTGCCGACGCGAGAGCGAGCCATGACCTCTCAGAGCTCAGACCTGCTCGCCCCTCTCGATCTCGCCTTCTGGAGCATCGAGTCCGCCGAACACCCCATGCACCTGGGGGCGCTCGGCGTCTTCGCGGCCGACTCGCCGTCCGCCGCCGCGCACGCCGCCGATCTGCTCGCCGCCCGCGCCGCGGGTGTGCCGGGTCTGCGGATGCGCATACGTCACGTGCTGCTGCCTCCGGGCGGCGCCGCGCGGCGGCCCGCGCCCGGCTTCGACCCGCTGGACCACGTGCACCTCGCCCCGCCCGCCGCGGACTTCCACGCGGCGGCGGGCGCGCTCATGGAGCGGCCGCTCGACCGGGACCGGCCGCCGTGGGAGGCGCACGTCCTGCCCGCCGAGGACGGGACGTCGTTCGCCGTCCTGTTCAAGTTCCACCACGCCCTCGCCGACGGGCTGCGCGCCCTGACGCTGGCCGCGGCCGTCATGGACCCCACCGAACTGCCGCCCGCGCGCGAACCCCGCTCCGTCGCCGCGGCGCCTTGGTGGCGCGCCCTCGACCCGCGCCGACTGCCCGGGCGGGTCGCCACCACCGTCCGGTCCACGGTCACCGACGTCGGCCAGGCCCTGGACATCGGCGCCGCCGTGGCGCGGGCGAACTGGGGCGCACGGTCCTGCGACGCCCTCACCTCCCGGGCCACCGGAAGCCGCCGCACCGCTGGCGTCGCGCTTGACCTGGACGACGTGCACCGCGTGCGCAAGACGGCGGGCGGCACCGTCAACGACGTCCTGATCGCCGTGGTCGCCGGGGCGCTGCGGCGCTGGCTCGACGAGCGCGGCGACAGCAGCGACGGCGTCGCCCCGCGCGCCCTCGTCCCCGTCTCGCGCCGCCGCCCGCGCACGGCCCACCCGGGGGGCAACCGGCTCTCCGGCTATCTGGTCCGGCTGCCCGTCGACGACGCCGACCCGCTCGCCCGGCTCCGCGCCGTGGCGCGCCGCGATGGACCGCAACAAGGACGCGGGCCCCACGCGCGGCGCGGGCGCCGTCGCGCTGCTCGCCGACCACGTGCCCCCGCTCGGCCACCGCGTCGGCGGCCCCGCGGTCGCGGGCGCCGCCCGGCTGCTCTTCGACATCCTCGTGACCAGCGTGCCGCTGCCCGGCCTCGGCCTGCGCCTGGCCGGTCATCCGCTCACGGAGGTCTACCCCTTCGCCCCGCTGGCCCGCGGCCAGGCGCTCGCGGTCGCCGTCTCGACGTACCGCGGCCGCGTCCACTACGGCCTGGTCGCGGACGCCGCGGCGGTGCCGGACCTGGAACTCCTCGCGCGGTGCGTGCGCGTCGAACTGGCCGCTCTGGTGGCGGCGTGCGAGGGCACGCGTCGGGCGGCGGAGGACCGTTCGGGTTTGGTACCGGGCGCCCGGGCTACGTAAAGTTCCGCTTTTGGAGCATCCGCGGTCACCCCAGACGAGCCGCGGCCCTAGTGCGGTGAGGAACGACAGCGGCGATGACCGTGACAGAGGACAGCCAGGAAGGCGCCGTTTCGTACGGACCGGGCATCGACCCCGAGCGGCTCGCCGTCTGCCTCAGCGTGCTCGACGAGCTGGACAAGCTCGACGTCGACCACCCCGACGCGATCACCGTGCGCCGCGCCACGGCCGGGATCTACCGGACCGTGAAGCAGCGCCGCCGGCAGGAGCGCCGCGCCGCGAAGACCGCCCACGACAAGGCCGTCACCGAGGCCACGGCCACCGGCTCCGCGCAGCGCATCGACGACGAGACCGAGGGCATCCTGCCCTCGTCGGCGACGACGAAGGGCGAGATCGCGGGGATACTCCAGCGCCCCCGCTCCTGCTACACCTGCAAGGCGCGGTACGTCGAGGTCGACTACTTCTACCACCAGCTCTGCCAGGACTGCGCCGCCGAGAACCGGGCCAAGCGCGACGCCCGCGCCGACCTCAGCGGCAAGCGCGCCCTGCTCACGGGCGGCCGCGCCAAGATCGGCATGTACATCGCGCTGCGCCTCCTTCGCGACGGCGCGCACACGACGATCACGACGCGCTTCCCCAAGGACGCCATCCGCCGCTTCAAGGCCATGGAGGACTCGGCGGACTGGATCCACCGCCTGGAGGTCGTCGGCATCGACCTGCGCGACCCCGCGCAGACGGTCGGCCTGGCCGAGCAGGTCGCCGAGCAGGGCCCGCTGGACATCCTCATCAACAACGCGACGCAGACCGTGCGCCGCCTGCCCTCCGCCTACGCCGCGCTCGTCGAGGGCGAGAGCGCCCCGCTGCCCGCCGGGGAACTGCCCGCCCACCACGTGATCGGCGCCTTCAACTCCGGCGCCGTGGACGGGCTGACCGCGCTGCCGCTCGGCGTCAGCGGCCTGGACGCGCAGAAGGTCGCCGACCTCGCCCTGGTCGCGGGCAACGCCAGCGTCGAGCGGCACCGCGACGGCAGCGCCATAGACGCGGGCGGCCTGGTGCCGGACGTGGTGGACAGCAACACCTGGGTGCAGACCATCGAGCAGATCTCCCCGGTGGAGCTGCTCGAGACCCAGCTGTGCAACTACACGGCGCCGTTCATCCTGATCAGCCACTTGCGGCCGATGATGGCCGAGGCCGCGAAGAAGGCGGAGAGCGGGCGCGCCCACGTCGTCAACGTCTCGGCCATGGAAGGCGTCTTCGGCCGCGGCTACAAGGGCGCGGGGCACCCGAACACCAACGCCGCGAAGGCCGCGATGAACATGGTGACGCGGACCAGCGCCCAGGAGATGTTCCAGACCGACGGCATCCTCATGACGTCGGTCGACACCGGCTGGATCACCGACGAGCGCCCCCACTTCGACAAGCTGCGCCTGGCCGAGGAGGGCTTCCACGCGCCGCTCGACCTGGTCGACGGCGCGGCCCGCGTGTACGACCCGATCGTGCGCGGCGAGGCGGGCGAGGACGTGTACGGCGTGTTCCTCAAGGACTACAAGCCCGGCAAGTGGTGACTCGCACCCGGTAGAGGGTGGCTCAGGCCCGGCGACCGGTGACTCGTCCCGGGCATATCCGGGCATATCCGGGCATGCCCGGCAGGCATGTCCGGATTACTCCCTTTCGGTGAGCGCCATCGAGCAGAGCCGCGCTCATTTGGTTAACCTAGTGCGAACGGACGGCCACAAGGCGCACACCGGCGCCCCTCGACCGTCCCGGGACAGGCTGCGACCAACGGCCGCGATCCCGCCAGGACACGGCGCCACCGCGACCGAGAAGACAGCGCAGCAAGCGCGGCCATTGTTCTTTCGTTTCGCGACACGAAGGAGTGCGCGGTGACACCAGATCTGACCAAGCAGGAGAAGCGGTCGGCCGAGCGGGGCGGTGAGCGGGCCGGACGGCCCCAGAAGCTCCGCAACCTCGAGGCATGGGCCCACGCGGCACCCATCCGGCTCGCCGGATACGAGGACGACCTCGCGGAGCCGCACATCCTCCAGGGCGTCGACTGACCGACCGACCCCCTGCGCGCGTACGCCCTGCGCCCCCCGCCGTGATCCCGCGGCGGGGGGCGCGGCATGTGCGGCGACCCTTTCCCAAGGAAATTCTGCAAAACTACTTTTGCCAAGTGCTCGGGCCGTCCTACGCTCGCGTCATGGCTGACGCTGACGAAGAACGCCCGGAGCGGACCGTGCTGGGGGAGTCGCGGGTGCGGCGGCTCGACCCCGAGCGGGAGCCCGCCGCCGTCAAGGCCCTCACGCATCCGCTGCGCGTCCGGCTGCTCGGGCTGCTGCGTGCGGACGGGCCCGCCACCGCGAGCGAACTCGCCGCCAGGACGGGGGAGTCGTCCGCCTCCACGAGCTACCACCTGCGGGTCCTCGCGAAGTACGCGTTCGTCGCCGAGGCGGAGCACCGCGACGGACGCGAGCGCCGGTGGCGGCCGGTGCACGCGGTGACCACCTGGGACCACTCGGCGATGGACGCCTCGCCGGTCGGCCGCGACTTCGCGGGCCTCATGGCCCGGCGCCAGATCGAGCACCTCGGCGCGTCCCTGGCGCGGCACGAGTCGGACGTCGCCGCCGGACGGCTCGGGCGCGAGTGGCTCGACCACTCAGGGATGACGGACCTGATGCCGCGCCTGACGCCCGAGTCCCTGGGCGAGCTCCAGCGGGCGTACGAGGACAAGCTGGAGGAGCTGGCGGCCCGCGACGCGGGGGATCCGCGGGCCGAGCAGGTGGTCGTGTTCGTCGCGGGGCTGCCGGTGGCGGGGAGGGCGGCGGGGGCCGGGGAGGCGGAGTCCGGTCGTACGGAGTCCGCCCGTACGGAATCCGGTCATACGGAGTCCGCCCGTACGGAATCCGGTCATACGGAGTCCGCCCGTACGGAGACCGCCCACCCGGAGCCCGCCCGCACCGGTGGCGGGGAGCCGAGCAGCGCTGCTGCGAAGGCCGACGGCCCCTCGAAGGCCGACGTCCCCGCGGGGGCGGACCGCTCCGTCCCCAGACGCCTCACCGGTTACACCCATGACTGACCCCCTGGACCCGCGCACCGCGCGGCGCCGCTATGTGGTCGTCTGTGCCCTGTTCTGGCTGCCGCTCGGCCTCGCCATCGCCCCGATGGTGGCGCTCCTGACCGAGCGCGGGCTCGCCCTCGCCGCCGTCGCGGGCTGCGTCGCCGCGCACTCCCTCACCGCGGCCGCCCTCGAACTCCCCACCGGTGGACTGTCCGACGTGCTCGGGCGCCGCACCGTCCTGGCCGCCGCCGGGCTCTTCGATCTCGTCGCGCTGGTCCTGCACGCGCTCGGCACCACCGCGTGGGTGCTGGTCCTCGGCATGGCCCTGAAGGGCGCAGGGCGTGCCCTGGCCAGCGGCCCGGCCGAGGCGTGGTACGTCGACACGGTGCACGCGAGCGCGGGCCCCGACGCGGAGCTGCGCACCGGCCTCGCGCGCGGCGGCGCCGCGACGTCCGGGGCGCTGGCGGCCGGGGTGCTGATCGGCGGCGCCCTGCCCTGGCTCCTCGGCCTCGGCCCCGACCTCGGCGGCCGCCTGCGCGAGGCCACGTCCGGGCTAGTGCTGCCGCTGTCCGTGCCCGCGCTGCTCGGCGCGGCGGTCGAGGTCGTCTTCCTGCTGTACGTCCTGACCGCGCTGCCCGAGCCGCCCCGGCCGCGCGCCACCCTGCGCGGAGTGCTGCGGGGCGTCCCCGCCACCGTCGTCGCCGGAGTGCGCCTCGGTGGACGGGACGCGCTGGTGCGGCGGATCATCCTCAGCGCCGCGGCCGCGGGCAGCGCGCTGGTCACCGTGGAACTCCTCACGCCCGGCCGGGCCGTCGGCCTGACGGGCGCGCCGGAGTCCGGGGCGGTGCTCTTCGCGGGGCTCGCCTGCGCCGGATTCCTCTGCTCGATGGCGGGCAGCCACCTCGCGCCGCCGCTCGCCCGGCGCGCGGGCGGCAGCGAACGGGCCGTCCTCGTCGGCCTGGGCGCCGCGGCAGCCGGTCTGCTGCTGCTCGGCGGCACGGCGGTGACGAGCCTCTCGTCGGCGCCGGTCCCGGTCGCCCTCGCGGTCGTCGGCTACGCGCTCGTGTACGCGGGGCTCGGCGCCGCGGGCCCGAGCGAGAACGACCTCCTGCACCGGCGCGTCGGCAGCGCGGGCCGCGCCACCGCCCTGTCCGTGCAGTCGCTCGCCCTCCAACTGGTCGGCGCCGCCACGGGGTTGGTCGCCGGGCATCTCCCGGCGGGGCCGCCGCGCTGGCTGCTCGGTGGCGCCGTCCTGCTCGCGGGCGCCCTGCTGTGGGTGCGCCGCCGCACCGTGGCGGAGGAGGCAGAACCACCGCGGCAGGCGTCCTCCCCGTCGAGTACCGGACCGAGTACGGCATCGAGCCCTCAGATGAAAGGCACTCCCAGATGAAAGGCACCTCCAGATGAAAGGCACCCCCTGATGCGCACCCTCCACGTCGTCACCCACCCGGAGGCGACCCACCATGTCGAGAAGGTCGTCGGCGGCTGGCACGACTCGGACCTCACACCGGCCGGGAGGGACGCGGCGGCCGCCATCGCCCGGGCGCTGCGCGCCGGCATCCCCGGAGGCGCCGACGTCGAGCTGATCTCGTCGGACCTGCGCCGCGCCGCGCGGACGGCCGAGGCGGTGGGCGAACTGTTCGGCGTGGAGCCGCTCCTGGACCGGCGCCTGCGGGAGAAGTCGTACGGCGAGGCGGAGGGCCGCCCGCAGGAGTGGCTGGACCGGCGGTTCGTGCCGCTGGACCGGCGGTTCGTGCCGCCGCCCGCCGACGGGGACCGGATGGGACACCACGAGGGCGTGCCGGGCGCCGAGACCAGGGCGGAGTGTGCGCGCCGCGTCTACGCGGCCATGGACGACCTGCTGCGCCGCCCGCGCGAGCACCAGATCGTCGTGACGCACGGATTCGCCCTGACGTTCGTGGTGGCGGCCTGGATCAAGATGCCCTTCGAGGCGGCGGGCTCCGTCAGCTTCGCCGCGCCCTCCGGCAGCATCACCGTGCTGCGCGAGGACGACTTCTTCCACAACCGTCAGGTCGTCGCCGTGGGGGACACCGGTCACCTCACCACCCTCACCTGATTCATCCGATGGATGGGGGAAGTTGGTTGGTTCCTGTCGCGTCAGGAGCATTGACACGACTTCGCCGCGCTTCAATCATCGGATCTCATGACGGTGTTTCCTGAGCTTGCCAGGCGTCCCCGCGGCCGGTGGCGACGGCTGACCGGAGCCGCGGCGGCCCTCCTGCTGCTCGTGGCCCCGGCCCCGGCCGCCGCGTCGCGGCAGGACGAACGGCCCGGCCCGCCCCGCACGCTTCCGGCGCTCACCAACTGGACGCCAGGGGAGGGCAGTTACACGTACGGCGACGGGGTGCGGCTCGTCGCGCGGGACGCCGCCTCCCGTCGTGTCGCGCGCACCCTCGCGGACGACCTGCGTGCGGCGGGGCGCGGGAAGGTGCCGGTCACGTCCGGTGCCGCGCGCCCCGGCGACGTACTGATCGACGTCGAGAAGCAGCGCAAGTCGCTGGGTGCCGAAGGGTACGAACTGCGTGCGGGCGAGCGTCTGGAGATCACCGGCGGCACCGAGGCGGGCGCCTTCTACGGCACGCGTACTCTCCTCCAGCTCCTCGCGCAGGGCGACCGGATCCCGGCGGGCAGCACCGTCGACGTGCCCCGGTACAAGGAGCGCGGCGTCGGCGTCTGCGCCTGCTACATCCACATCTCCAGGCCCTGGCTGGAGAACCTGATCCGCGACATGGCGTACCGCAAACAGAACCAGCTCCTGCTCGAACTGAAGGTGAAGAGCGACCGGCACCCCGAGGCCAACTCCTGGGGCTACTACTCCAAGAGCGACATCCGCCGCCTGGTCGCCCTCGCCGCCAAGTACCACATCACCGTCATCCCGGAGATCAACTCCCCGGGGCACATGGACCCCTGGCTGGAACACCGCCCGGACCTGCAACTCACCGACACCGACGGCAAGAAGCAGCCCTCGCGCCTGGACGTCACCAAGGACGAGTCCTTCGCCTACTACACGAGCCTCGTCGACGAGTACGCGGACGTCTTCCCCGCGAAGTCCTGGCACATGGGCGCCGACGAGTACATGCTCGGCTCCGACTTCGCGAAGTACCCGCACATCCGCGACTACGCCCGCCGCAAGTACGGCGAACACGCCACGCCCCAGGACGCGTTCATCGACTTCGTGAACCGCGTGCAGGCGTACACGGCGGGCAAGGGAAAGCGGCTGCGCATCTGGAACGACGGCCTGACGGGTGACAACACGGTGCCCGTGGCCGCCGGGACGACGGTCGAGCACTGGCTCGCGGTGCGCACGAAACCCGGCGAACTCATCGCTCGGGGGCACCCGTTGATGAACGCCGCGTACGCCTTGTACCTGGTGCGCGGCGGCTTCCACAGCGACACGCGCAAGCTGTACGAGCAGCGCTGGGACCCGCGCGTCTTCGAGGGCGAGACGCTGGCCTCGCGCGCGGGCGTCACCGGCGCGAAGATCAGCCTGTGGCCCGACAACGGCCGCGGCGAGACGGAGAACGAGGTCGCGGCCTCGATGCGGCTGCCCCTGAGCCATGTGGCGCAGGTGACGTGGGGGAGCCCGCACCCGGACGGGACGTACGCCGGCTTCACGGCGCGCGACGCGGCCGTGGGGCACGCGCCCGGATGGCGCGACCTGACGGAGCCGCCGGTGGCCGACGGCACGTACACCCTCCGAGACGTCGCGGGCGGTCTGCCGCCCACCGCCTTCGAGATCCGCCGCACACCGGACGGCTACGTCACCCTGAGGTCGGCCCGCACCGGCGCCTGCCTGGAGACCCGCGAAGGCAAGCTCACCCTCAACGTGCCGCTGGAGCCGGGCAGTTCCGTCACCCAGGAGACGTGCGACGCGAAGAACACGCTCCAGCGCTGGCAGCTCACGCCGGTGCGCGGCGGCCACCGCCTGACGAACGCGATCACGCGCATGGCGGCGCACGTCACCGGCGACGGCCGCATCGCGCAGTACCCGCCGGACCAACGGACCCCGACGACATGGCAGTTGACGCCCGAAGCGAGGGAGTACCGCCGCACATGACCGTCAGCAGACGACTCTTCATGGCCGCGTCCGTGGGTACGGCGGTGGCGGCGTCGAGCGCGCCGCTCGCGGTCGTCGTG
>NZ_AOPZ01000369.1 GCF_000414115.1 Streptomyces aurantiacus JA 4570 | reverse complement strand
AGGTGGGGGGCGGGTGGTGGTTGTCCGGTCGGTGGGGGTGGGTCAAGGGCGGAGGCGGAGGCCGCGGGGGGTGGCGTGGAAGCCGCTGTGTTCCAGGAGGGGGGCGAAGGGGGACGTCAGGGCGGGGGAGCCGTTGATTCGTTCCACGGTGACCGTGCCCAGGGCGCCCGCTTTTGCTGCCGAGGCCAGCGCCGCCGCGGCGGTCGGCAGGCGTGGGTCCTCGGAGGGGTGTGCGTCACCCGGTGCCACCGGCCAGGCCAGGAGTGACTTGCCGCCGCGCTCCATGTACAGCGTCAGCTCGCCGTCGACCAGGACGACCAGTGAGCCCGCCTTCCGGCCCGGCTTGTGGCCGGCCTCGGTGGGCGGATCGGGCCACGGCAGCGCGGCCCCGTACGCGTTGGCGGGGTCGGCGGCGGCCAGCACGACGGCCTGGGCGTCGGACGGCCGGGAGTCCTCCGCGCGCTCACGGGCGTTGGCCCCCGCCCGCAGCCGGTCCACGGCGCCGTCCATCGCGAACTGCGCGGCCCCGAGACCCTCCACCACATAGCCGCGCCGTGCCTGGCCGTTGTCCTCGAAGGCCGACAGGACGCGATACGCGGCAGAGAAGCCGCCCTCCACTCCTTCTGCCGCGACCGCTCCGCGTGTCACCACGCCGTGCCGGTCGAGGAGCGTTCGGGCCAGGGCGTGGGCCCGCAGGGTCGGGTCGGGCTCGCGGGCGGGCAGCAGCGACCACCGGCCCGCGACCGTGGGCGGGCCGGTGCGCGAGGTGGGGCGGGCCGTGGCCGTGAGCGTGCCGTACCGTCCGCGCGGGATGCTGCGCTTGGCCCGGTGGGCGGTGGAACCGGCGGTGCGCCCCGAACCCAGGAGGGAGCGCATCGGGGCGAGCGTGTCGTTGGTGAGACGGCCGGACCACGCCAGGTCCCAGACGGCGTCCGCCAGTTGTGGATCGGAGACCTCCGGATGCGTGGTGGCGCGGACCTGGTCGGCGATCTGCCGGAAGAACAGGCCATAGCCTCCGGAGAGGGCGTCCAGGACCGACTGGTGGAGTGCCGTGAGTTCCAGGGGGTGTGGTGGTGGGAGGAGGAGCGGGGCCGCATCCGCCAGGTAGAGGGTGATCCAGCCGTCCTTGCCGGGGAGGGCTCCGGCGCCCGCCCAGATCACCTCTCCGGCCGCTGTCAGCTCGTCGAGCATCGCTGGGGTGTAGCCGGTGACCCGGGACGGGAGGACGAGCTTTTCCAGGGCGGACGCCGGGACCGATGCGCCCTGGAGCTGCTCGACGGCGCGCACGAGGCCGTCGATTCCGCGCAGGCCGTGTCCGCTCAAGTGCTGCCACTGCGGCAGGAATTGGGCGAGCGCGGCCGGTGGCACCGGCTCCAGTTCGTGCCGCAGGGCGGCCAGCGAGCGGCGGCGCAGACGGCGCAGGACGGTGGCGTCGCACCACTCCTGGCCGATCCCCGCCGGGTGGAACTCCCCTTGTACGACACGGCCGTTCGCCGCCAGGCGGTGCAGCGCCCCGTCCGTGACCGCCGCCCCCAGGCCGAAGCGGGCGGCGGCCGCGGCGGAGGTGAACGGGCCGTGGGTGCGGGCATAGCGCGCGAGGAGGTCGCCCAAGGGATCCTTGACGGGCTCGGTGAACGCCTCCGGGACGCCGACCGGGAGCGCCGTGCCGAGCGCGTCCCGCAGGCGGCCCGCGTCCTCGATCGCCGCCCAGTGGTCCGCGCCGGCGACGCGGACCCGGATGGCGCGGCGGGCGCCGGCCAGCTCCTCGGCCCACTCGGGCTCCGCACCGCGCTCGGCCAGCTCGGCGTCCGTGAGCGGTCCGAGGAGGCGCAGCAGGTCGGCCACGCCTTCGACGTCCTTGATGCGGCGGTCCTCCGTGAGCCACTGGAGCTCCTGCTCCAGGGCCGCGAGGACGTCGACGTCGAGCAGCTCGCGCAGCTCGGCCTGGCCAAGCAGTTCGGCGAGGAGGCGGGAGTCCAGGGACAGGGCGGCGGCGCGGCGCTCGGCGAGCGGTGAGTCGCCCTCGTACAGGAACTGCGCCACGTACCCGAACAGGAGGGAGCGGGCGAAGGGCGACGGCTCCGGGGTGGTGACCTCGACGAGGCGGACGCTGCGGGACTCGATGTCGCCCATCAGCTCGGTCAGGCCCGGCACGTCGAAGACGTCCTGGAGGCACTCCCTGACCGCTTCCAGGACGATGGGGAAGGAGCCGAACTCGCTGGTGACTTCGAGGAGCTGGGCGGCGCGCTGGCGCTGCTGCCACAGGGGCGTGCGCTTTCCGGGGCTGCGGCGCGGCAGCAGCAGGGCGCGGGCGGCGCATTCGCGGAAGCGCGACGCGAACAGCGCCGAGCCGCCCACCTGGTCGGTGACGATCTGGCGGATCTCGCCCTTGTCGAAGGCCACGTCGCCGGCGCCCACGGGGGCCTGCTCGGGGTCGAGGGCGGAGTCCACGGTGATGTCCACCGGCTCCTGGTCGAGCAGGTCGAGGCCCATCAGGTCGGCGTCCGGAAGGCGCAGGACGATGCCGTCGTCGGCGTGCATCACCTGGGTGTCCATGCCGTACCGCTCGGTGAGGCGGGCGCCCAGTGCCAGCGCCCAGGGGGCGTGCACCTGGGCGCCGAAGGGGGAGTGCACCACCACGCGCCAGTCGCCCAGCTCGTCGCGGAAGCGCTCGACCACGATCGTGCGGTCGTCCGGGATGTGACCGCATGCTTCGCGCTGCTCGCTGAGATACGCCAGGACGTTGTCCGCGGCCCAGGTGTCCAGGCCCGCGGCGAGCAGGCGTGCGCGCGCGTCGGCCGCGGGCAGTGAGCCGATCTCCCGGAGGAACGCGCCCAGGGCGCGGCCCAGTTCGAGCGGACGGCCGAGCTGGTCGCCCTTCCAGAACGGCAGCCTTCCCGGAACGCCGGGGGCGGGGGAGACCAGGACGCGGTCGCGGGTGATGTCCTCGATGCGCCAGGAACTCGTGCCGAGGGTGAAGACGTCGCCCACGCGGGATTCGTAGACCATCTCCTCGTCGAGCTCGCCGACGCGGCCGCCGCCCTTCTTCGGGTCGGCGCCCGCGAGGAAGACACCGAACAGGCCCCGGTCCGGAATCGTGCCCCCCGAGGTGACCGCCAGGCGCTGCGCCCCAGGCCGCCCGGTGACCGTGCCCGCGACGCGGTCCCACACCACGCGCGGGCGCAGCTCGGCGAAGGCGTCGGACGGATAGCGGCCGGCCAGCATGTCCAGGACGGACGTGAACGCCGACTCCGGGAGCGAGGCGAACGGCGCGGCGCGGCGGACCACGGCCAGCAGGTCGTCCACCTGCCAGACGTCGAGGGCCACCATGGCGACGAGCTGCTGGGCCAGCACGTCCAAGGGGTTCGCCGGGACACGCAGGGACTCGATGGAGCCCGTGCGCATCCGCTCTGTGACGACGGCCGCCTGGACCAGGTCGCCGCGGTACTTCGGGAAGACGACTCCCGTGGAGACCGCGCCCACTTGGTGGCCCGCGCGGCCCACCCGCTGCAGTCCGGAGGCCACGGAGGGGGGTGACTCGACCTGCACCACCAGGTCCACCGCCCCCATGTCGATGCCCAGCTCCAGGCTGGACGTGGCGACCACGGCCGGCAGCCGGCCGGCCTTCAGGTCCTCCTCGACCTGGGCGCGCTGCTCCTTGGAGACCGAGCCGTGGTGCGCGCGGGCGAGCACCGGCGGCGCGCCCTGCGCGGCGCCCGACTGCGCCATCACCTCCGCCGGACTGTGGTCGTCCGGGAGGGCCTCGCCCGTCGCGCGTTCGTACGCGATCTCGTTGAGGCGGTTGCACAGGCGCTCCGCCAGGCGGCGGGAGTTGGCGAAGACGATCGTCGACCGATGCGCCTGCACGAGGTCGGTGATGCGCTCCTCGACATGCGGCCAGATCGACGGGCGCTCCCCTTCCTGGTCGGAGTCGGTGGCCGGGGAGCCGCCCAGCTCGCCCAGATCCTCGACCGGGACGACCACGGAGAGGTCGAATTCCTTGCCCGACGGGGGCTGGACGATCTCCACCCGGCGCTGGGGCGACAGATAGCGCGCCACCTCGTCCACCGGGCGGACCGTCGCCGACAGGCCGATGCGGCGCGCGGGACGCTTCAGGAGGGTGTCGAGCCGCTCCAGGGACAGCGCCAGATGGGCGCCGCGCTTGGTGCCCGCGACGGCGTGCACCTCGTCCACGATCACTGTCTCGATGCCCGTCAGGGCGTCCCGCGCGGCGGACGTGAGCATCAGGAACAGCGACTCGGGTGTCGTGATCAGGATGTCCGGCGGGCGGGTGGACAGCGCGCGGCGCTCGGCGGCCGGGGTGTCACCGGAGCGGATGCCCACGCGCACCTCGGGCTCGGGCAGGCCCAGACGCACGGACTCCTGGCGGATGCCGGTGAGGGGACTGCGCAGATTGCGCTCCACATCGACCGCGAGGGCCTTCAGGGGCGATACGTACAGCACCCGGCAGCGCTGCTTGGGGTCGGCCGGGGGCGGGGTCGAGGCCAGCTGGTCCAGGGCGGCGAGGAAGGCGGCCAGGGTCTTGCCGGATCCGGTCGGGGCGACCACCAGCACGTCCGAGCCCTCCGCGATCGCCTGCCACGCCCCGGCCTGGGCGGACGTGGGCGCGGAGAAGGCCCCCGTGAACCAGGCGCGGGTCGCGGGGGAGAAGCCGTCGAGGGCAGCTTGGGGGCTGCGAGCGGACCTGACCATGACCCCATCGTGCACCCCGCCACTGACAATGGCTCCGACCTGCGAAAAGGGTTTGCACCCGTGGCGCAGAATGGGGGTATGGCAGGTTCGGCGGAGCAGGCGCGGCACTGGACGTACGCGGAGCTGCCCGGCGTCGACCTGCTGCGTGCCCACTACGTCCGCAAGACGTTCGCGCGCCACACCCACGAACACTTCGTGATGGCCGCGATCTCTCAGGGCGTCGACGTCTTCCGGCACAGCGGCGCCGACCGGCACGCGGGGCCCGGCAGTCTCGCCCTGATCAACCCCGACACCCCGCACACCGGCCGCGCCGGAGCCCCCGAGGGCTGGCGGTACGGAGCGGTCTATCCGGCCCCGGACGTGGTCGCCGCCATCGCCGCGGAGACGACCACCCTGCGCGGGACGCCGGGCTTCGTCCTGCCGGTGCTCGACGATCCGTACGCGGTCGCCCTGGTCCACCGGGTGCTGCGGGCCGCCGAGGAGGGCAACGCGCTGGCCGCCGACACGTTCCTGCGGGTCGCCGTGACCCGGCTGCTGCGGCTGAACGGCGGCAACGTGCCGCAGCGCGGTGTGCGCTCGGCGGGCGCGAGGGTCGCGGCACGCGCGCGTGCCGTCCTGGAGGAGCGGCTCGCCGACCCGCCGAGCCTGGAGCGGCCCGCCGAGCCTGGAGCGGCTCGCGGCCGATCTCGGGGTGAGCTCCTTCGCCCTCCTGCGCGCCTTCCGCGACGCGTACGGCATGCCGCCGCACGCCTGGCTGACCGACGCGCGCGTGCGGCGTGCCCGCCATCTCCTGGACGCCGGTACGACGCCCGCCGATGCGGCCGTCGCCGTCGGGTTCACCGACCAGCCGCACCTGAACCGGCACTTCGCCCGGATCGTCGGGGTGCCTCCGGGCGCCTATCAGCGCGAGCGCAAGAACGTACAAGACCGCGCGGACTCCCTGCTCGTAGCGTCCACGGCGTGGCAGAGCGAACATCATCCGCAGAAATACCCGGGTGCCCGGCGGGCGCCCCTGACGCAGCCGATCGGAGGGACGGCGCCGGGCCCGGACGTGCCGGTGGATCTCTAGGAGGGCAGCACGTATCGGCGCACGAGGACGGGCAGGCATACGCGGCCGACGCCGCGGGCCGCCCCGACACCGCCGACGTCACGGACCGCCCCGACACCGCGACCGTCAGCGGCCGCCCCGACTCCGCCGTGGTCCGTGACGCCCTCGGCGTCGGAGTCGCCGTCGGCCTCTCCGGCTTCGCCTTCGGCGTCACCTCGGCCGGCAGCGGCCTCACTGTGGCGCAGACCTGTGCGCTGAGCCTGCTGGCCTTCACCGGTGCGTCGCAGTTCGCTCTGGTCGGCGCGCTCGCGGGTGGCGGGAATCCGCTCACGGCCTCGGTGGGAGCCATCTTCCTCAGCATGCGCAACGCCTTCTACGGCCTGCGGCTCTCCCAACTGCTCGCCCTCCCGCGCGCGGTGCGCCCCCTCGCCGCCCACTTCGTGATCGACGAGACGACGGCCGTCTCCCTGGCGCAGTCGGGGCGGCGGGCCGTCCGCATCGGCTTCGCCGTCACCGGGATCAGCCTGTACCTCCTGTGGAACCTCACCACGCTCCTGGGCGCGCTCGGTGCCGAGGCGATCGGCGACACCGACACCTGGGGACTCGACGCCGCGGGTCCCGCCGTGTTCCTCGCGCTGCTCGCCCCGATGGTGCGCACCGCCACGGAGCGCGCGGTCGCCGCGATCGCCGTCCTTCTGGGGCTCGGACTGCTTTCGGTGCTGCCCCAGGGAGTGCCGGTTCTCGCCGCCGCGCTGGCCGTGCCGATGGTCCTCTACGGAGTGCGCCGCAAAACACCTGGATCCGACGTGGACGGAGGGAAGGGCCGTTGAACATCTGGACCGCCATCGCCGTGACCGCCGTCGGCTGCTACGCCGTCAAGCTGGCGGGCCTCCTCGTGCCCGTGGGCGCCCTGGAGCGGCCGCTCGTCAAGCGCATGGCCGCGCTGCTGCCGGTGGCGCTGCTGGCCGCTCTCACGGCCCAGCAGACCTTCGCCGACGGCCGGGCCCTCGTGCTCGACGCCAAGGCGGCCGGCCTCGCCGCGGCCGCCGTGGCGCTGCTGCTGCGCGCGCCCTTCCTGCTCGTCATCGCGTCGGCCGTGCTCGTCACGGCGGGGGTGCGGGCGATGACGGGCTGACGGACGCCCGGGCGGCGAGCCCCGGCCGGTGGGGCAGCGGACCTCAGCCGATGCGCCGCCCGTACGCCCGCAGCGTGCGCAGCGCCTCGATCGTGACCATCGGGCGGCACTCCAGGGACGTACTCGGAGCCCACTGCCGCCACCGGATCGGCCAACCGCCGTCTTCTTGTTGCTCGTTCAGCAGGAAGTCCAGGGAGCGTGCCATCTCGTCGTCCGTGAACCACGCGCGGGCGAGCGATTCGGGTGCCTTCGCGTAGTCGTGCGCGAAGTGGTGCTCGCCGGGGCCGTACCCCGGAGGGACCGGGTTGGCGTCGGCGTGCTCGGGGTCGAGGACCACCAGGCGCTGCTCGCGTACGAGGCGGCCGAGGCGGTCGGCGGCCGCCTCCGCGCGCGGGCGGTCGGGCGCCCCGTCCAGGAAGGCGACGGCCGCCATGATCTCGTACGGATGCGACTTCTCCAGGGTCTCCACGCTCTGCCAGCAGAAGTCGGTGGCGCGGAACAGCCAGGCGTGCCACACCTCGTTGCGGTGCAGCAGGCCCACCACGGGCCCGGTGGCGAGCAGTTCGCTCGGCGGGTCGTCCACCACGGGCACGAACGGCGCCGAGGGGTATCCGCGTTGGCTGGGATGAATCGCCGGCAGCGCGCCGTCGGGCGTCGACACGGAGGTCAGATAGCGGCACACGCGCTCCACGCGCATGCCGCCGCAGCGGCGGATGGTGTCCAGGACGCGCAGCGCGTGCCCGGTGTGCAGCGGCTGGCTCACGGGGCCGCGCAGATCGGGCTCCAGCGCGTGGCCGTATCCGCCGTCCTCATTGGCGTACGCGGACAGCGCGGTCTCCACGGCGTCGGCGTTCCAGGCACCGCCGTCCAGGAAGTGGTACGCGAACCGTCGCTGTTCTAGGACGCGCGCGGTGAGCCAGACGAACTGCTCGGCGCGGGCGAGCGGGGAGGAAGCGGCGTGCGGAGACGCTCCGTTTTCGGCCATGTTCCGAAGGTAGGGCGGAACGCGGCGTCGGCAAGCCCTCTGCGCAGGGCTGCACTCTCAGGGGCGCGATACTGAAGGCATGCGGTTGACGGTCTTCTGGCAGCGGATGGCGGCTCACTTCGGCGCGGGGTACGCCGACACCTTCGCGCGCGATCATGTGATGACGGGGCTCGGCGGGCGCACGGTGCACCAGGCGCTGGACGCGGGCTGGGAGGCGAAGGACGTGTGGCGGGTGGTGTGCTCGGCCATGGACGTACCGGCTGAAAAGCGCTGATACCGGCACCTTGCGGGCGCTCCTCGCGCTCCCTGCGCGTGTCCCCCGCGCGCGGGGACGCGCTCACTGCGTCCGCCGGCCCCCAAAACCGGGGGCGGCGGCCGAATGCCGACGGCGTGGGCGAGACTGGCACGGTGGCACCCACAGACGAGACCGCGCAGATCACTTCCGAGGCAGCACCGCCCGGCACCACCCCGCCCGCCCAGCCCCCCGCCGGGGCGGAGCAGGCGCGTGGCGCCGGCATGCCGCGCTGGCTGCCGCGCGCCATGGTGCTCGCGCTCGCTCTGGTCGCCTGTTTCCAGCTCGGCAGCTGGGCCTTCCACCAGCTCACCGGGCTGCTGATCAACATCCTGATCGCGTTCTTCCTCGCCCTCGCCGTCGAGCCGGCCGTGAGCTGGATGGCGGCGCGCGGATTGCGCCGCGGCCTGGCCACGGCCGTCGTCTTCCTGGGCGTCCTGGTCGTGAGCGCGGGCTTCGTCACGATGATGGGGTCGATGCTCGCCGGCCAGATCGTCGACATGGTCGAGGACTTCCCGGACTACCTGGACAAGGTCATCCGCTGGATCAACCAGACCTTCGACACGGACCTGTCCCGGGTCGAGGTCCAGGACAGCCTGATCCACTCCGACTGGCTGCGGAAGTACGTGCAGAACAGCGCCAGCGGCGTCCTGGACGTCTCCGCGCAGGTGCTCGGCGGCCTCTTCCAGCTCCTGACGATCCTGCTGTTCTCGTTCTACTTCGCCGCCGACGGGCCCCGGCTGCGGCGCGCGCTGTGCTCCGTGCTGCCGCCCGCCAAGCAGGCCGAGGTGCTGCGCGCCTGGGAGATCGCGGTCAACAAGACCGGCGGTTATCTGTACTCCCGCGGCCTGATGGCGCTGATCTCCGGCATAGCGCACTACATCCTGCTGCAGGTCCTCGAAGTGCCCTACGCCCCCGTGCTCGCGGTCTGGGTCGGCCTGGTCTCCCAGTTCATCCCCACGATCGGCACGTACCTGGCGGGCGCCCTGCCGATGCTGATCGCCTTCACCGTGGACCCCTGGTACGCGCTGTGGGTGCTGATCTTCGTCGTGATCTACCAGCAGTTCGAGAACTACGTCCTGCAGCCCAAGCTCACCGCCAAGAGCGTGGACATCCACCCGGCGGTCGCCTTCGGGTCGGTCATCGCGGGCACGGCGCTTCTCGGCGCGGTCGGCGCCCTGGTCGCGATCCCGGCGGTCGCCACGCTGCAGGCGTTCCTGGGGGCGTACGTGAAGCGGTACGACGTGATGGACGACCCCCGCGTCCACGGGCACCACCGCCGGGGCGGCTCGCCCCTCCTCGCGCGTGTACGGCGCGCGCTGACGGGGCCGGGAGACGACGACCGCACGGCCTGATGCCCGCGTAGTCCCTCAACATGCCCGCGCAGTCCCTCCACGCGTCCGCGCAGCCTCTCCGCGACGGCTGGCCGAACGCCTCCTGAAGCCGTGTGCGCCCGCCGACTCCTTCGTTCGTCGCCGCGTGGTGCGCTTGACAGCAAAATCGAACATCCATTCATATAGGGGTTCTGGCGGCGTTGTTCCGGGGGTTCACGGGGGGATCTCCGGCCGACGCCGGTGGATCGCGGCGGGCGGAACGCCCGAGTTATCCACAGGCCGGGCGGCCGTCGGGGCGCATTGTCAGTGGCAGGCGTTAGCGTCTTTGACGTGAAGCGATCGACTCAAGCAAACCGGGTGGAACCCATGGCAGGAACCGACCGCGAGAAGGCGCTCGACGCCGCGCTCGCACAGATTGAACGGCAATTCGGCAAGGGCGCAGTGATGCGCATGGGCGAGCGGCCGAATGAGCCCATCGAGGTCATCCCCACCGGGTCGACCGCGCTTGACGTCGCGCTCGGCGTCGGCGGCATCCCGCGCGGCCGCGTGGTGGAGGTGTACGGCCCGGAGTCCTCCGGCAAGACGACCCTGACGCTGCACGCCGTGGCCAACGCGCAGCGGGCCGGCGGCGCGGTGGCCTTCGTGGACGCGGAGCACGCCCTCGATCCGGAGTACGCGAAGAAGCTCGGCGTAGACATCGACAACCTCATCCTGTCCCAGCCGGACAACGGCGAGCAGGCACTGGAGATCGTCGACATGCTGGTCCGCTCCGGCGCGCTCGACCTGATCGTCATCGACTCCGTCGCGGCCCTGGTGCCGCGCGCGGAGATCGAGGGCGAGATGGGCGACTCGCACGTGGGTCTGCAGGCCCGCCTGATGAGCCAGGCCCTGCGGAAGATCACCAGCGCGCTCAACCAGTCGAAGACCACCGCGATCTTCATCAACCAGCTCCGTGAGAAGATCGGTGTGATGTTCGGCTCCCCGGAGACCACGACCGGTGGCCGGGCGCTGAAGTTCTACGCCTCGGTGCGCATGGACATCCGCCGCATCGAGACCCTCAAGGACGGCACGGACGCGGTCGGTAACCGCACCCGAGTCAAGGTCGTCAAGAACAAGGTCGCGCCGCCCTTCAAGCAGGCCGAGTTCGACATCCTCTACGGCCAGGGCATCAGCCGTGAGGGCGGCCTGATCGACATGGGTGTGGAGCACGGCTTCGTCCGCAAGGCCGGTGCCTGGTACACGTACGAGGGCGACCAGCTCGGCCAGGGCAAGGAGAACGCCCGCAACTTCCTCAAGGACAACCCCGACCTCGCCAACGAGATCGAGAAGAAGATCAAGGAGAAGCTGGGCGTCGGCGTGCGCCCGGAGACCCCGGCGGAGCCGGGCGCGGACGCCGCGGTCGCGGCCGCCCCCGCCGCGGACGACGCGGCCAAGACGGTGCCCGCCCCCGCGGCCGCCAAGACCACCAAGTCCAAGGCCACGGCGGCCAAGAGCTAGGCCGTGACGCGACGAACCGACTGGGCGGACCACCACGCCGACCGCCCGGCACGAAGCCGCTCCGATGCCGTCGGCGGCGCCGATCCGGACGGCTTCGCCTCGGCAGGCTTCGGCTTGGGCGGCTTCGCCTCCGGTGGCCCTGGCCCGGACCCGGACTATGCCGACCTGGAAGCGCCGGTCGGCGGCGAGGGCCGCGGTCCGCGGGGTGGCCGTGGCGGCAGGAGCGGCGCAGGCGGCCGTCGGCGGCGCGGCGGCTTCGGCGGCCAACAGGATCGCGGTTCCCCGTCCTCGTCGAGGGCCGAGGACGGGGAACCGCCCACGGGGGACACGGGGGACCCGGCCGAGCGGGCGCGGGCGATCTGTCTGCGCCTGCTCACCGGGACACCGCGCACGCGCAAGCAACTGGCCGACGCGCTGCGCAAGCGGGAGATCCCCGAGGACGTGGCGGAGGAAGTGCTCTCCCGCTTCGAAGAGGTCGGCCTGATCAACGACGAGGCGTTCGCGGACGCCTGGGTCGAGTCCCGGCACCACGGCCGTGGCCTGGCCAGGCGGGCGCTCGCGCGGGAGCTGCGTACCAAGGGCGTGGACTCGGCGGTGATCGACGAGGCCGTCGGACAGTTGGACTCGGAGCAGGAAGAGGCCACCGCCCGCGAGCTGGTCGCCCGCAAGCTCCGCTCCACCCGCGGCCTCGACCGCGACAAGCGGCTGCGCCGCCTCGCGGGCATGCTCGCCCGCAAGGGGTACGCGGAGGGCATGGCCCTCCGCGTGGTGCGGCAGGCGCTGGAAGAAGAGGGGGAGGACACGGAGGAGCTGGGGTACGAGGGGTTCTGAGCGAGGCGCCCCTCGGCCCCGGGGTAGGGACAACCCCACCCTGAAGATGCCTGGTCGCCGCAGTGCACAGAACCCTGTGCACAGACGACTGTGTACGCATGGTTCAGGAAGAGAGCACGACTGACCACGGCGTCGTGACCGGTGCGGGCGGCGAACCCCAGCCCGTCCCCCAGGAGTTGAACGACCTCCGCGCCCTGAGGGCGCTCGCGCAGCCACGGCGGCAGCAGATGCTGCAGCACCTCACCGTGCACGGGCCCGCCACCTCCGCGACGCTGGCGCGAGCCCTCGGGCTGAACACCGGAGCCACCAGCTACCACCTCCGCGAGCTTGCCCGATACGGCTTCGTCGAGGAGACACAGGGCTCCGGTCACGGCCGCGAGCGCTGGTGGCGCCTGGTCCCGGGCGATCGTCGTTTCCCGCCCCGCAGTCGGCAGAGCGCCGAAACGCGGCTCGTCATGGACGAGTTGAACCACCACGCGTACGCCGCCGACCTCGAACTCTTCGAGCAGCTCCAGCGGGAGACGGGTGGCGCCGAGGCGGGCGAATGGGCCGACGCCTTTCCGTACTCGCGCGGCACGATGCGGCTGACCGTGCCCGAACTGCGCGAGTTCTTCGAGGAGTACATCGCGCTTCTCAACCGCTACAAGCGCTCCGACGCCGACACCCCGACCGGTGCCCGCACCGTACTCACCCGCTTCCTCGCCTTCCCGGCACCGGCCCCCGCCCCCGCATCGGCCCCGGCCGCCGCCCACGCCCCGGCCCCTGAGCCCGCGCCCGCACGCGACGAGGCCGCCGCAGACAACCGAAAAGAGACCGAGACGTCATGATGCTGCGCTACGCACTGCAGACAATCCGGGACCGCAAGGGCGGGTTCCTCGGTGCCTTCGTCGCGTTGATGTGCGCCGCAGCGCTCATCACCGCCTGCGGCACGCTCCTGGAGACGGGCCTGCGCGGCACCATCCGCACCGAGCGCTACGCGGCCGCACCCGTGATCGTCTCCGGGGACCAGAACGTCCACCAGCGGACGGTCAAGCACAAGAAGGGCAAGACCAAGGTCAAGCACAAGGCCAAGCCGATCGCCGAGCGGGCGTGGCTGCCGAGCGGCATCACGCAACGTCTCAAGGACGCCCCCGGAGTCGGCGAAGTGGTCCCCGAACTCACCTTCCTGGCCCGGCCGTTGACGCCCACCGGCGTGATGGACGCGAGCCGGCCCTCGTACGGACATGCCTGGGCGTCGGCCGCGCTCACGCCCTTCCTGCTCGTCGACGGCCGGGCCCCGCGCGCCGCGTCCGACCTCGTCGTCGACCGCGGCCTCGCCGACCGCGCCGGCCTCGAACCCGGCGACCGGCTCACCGTGCAGTCGACACAGGCCCCGCGCACGTACCGAGTGACGGGCATCGCCGCCCCCGGCCGGGGCGCCGGAAGCGGGGGGAGCCTCGCGCACCAGACCTCGCTCTTCTTCTCCGCGCAGGAAGCCGAGCGCCTCGCCGCCCACCCGGGCCGCGTCACCGCTGTGGGCGTCACCCCGGCCAAGGGTGTGCCCGCCGACGAGCTCAAGGCGGCGGTCAAGAAGGCCATCTCCGGGACGACAGCGCAGGTCAGCAGCGGCGGAGACCGTGGGGCCGTGGAGTTCCTCGACGCCGCGGGCGCCCGGGTGAAGCTCGTCAGCGTCGGCGGCGCGATGGGCGGCACCTCGCTGCTCGTGGCCGTCCTCGTGGTCGTCGGCACTTTCGCGCTCTCCGTCCAGCAACGCCACCGCGAACTGGCCCTGCTGCGCGCCATCGCCGCGAGCCCGAAGCAGATCCGCAAGCTGCTCGGCCGTGAGGCCCTCATCGTCGGAGCGGTCGCGGGAGTGCTCGGCGCGCTCGCCGGGATCCCGCTCGGGGCGCTGCTGCACGACGAGTTCGTGGCGCGGGGCGCCGTCCCGGCGACACTCGACCGCGTCGTCGGCGTCTTCCCGCCGCTCGTCGGCGTCGCCGCGACACTCCTGGGCGCCTGGGCCGCCGCACGCCTCTCCGCACGCCGCATCGCGCGGATCCGCCCGGGCGAGGCACTCGCGGAGGCGCGCGTGGAACCCGCACGGCCCACCTGGGCCCGGATCGGCGCGGGCCTCGCCCTCCTCGCCGGAGGCGTCGTCCTCGTCGTCCTCCTCGGCAACCTGCGCACCGAGCCCGCCTCGACTCCCGTGACCTTCCTGGCCGTTGTCGTCCTCGCCACCTCCGTCGCCCTGCTCGGACCGCTCATCGTCAGGGCGACCGCCGCCCTGCTCGCCCGCCCGCTGCGGCTGACCGGCCCAGGCGGCCGCCTCGCGCACGCCAACCTCCGCGGCAACGCCGCCCGGATGGCCGCCGTCGTCACCCCCCTCGTCCTGCTCATCGGCATGACCTGCACCGTCCTCTTCGTCCAGCCCACGCTCGGCGCCGCGGCCCGCGCCCAGGCACGCGACGGCGTCCGCGCGGACTGGACCCTGGCCGCGAGCGGCCCCGGCGTGCCGGGGCAGGCCGCACGGCAGCTCCGGACGGCCGATGGCGTCGAGGCCGTCACCGAAGTCGTCCGCACGACCGTGCGCGTCGGCCTCGACAAGTACCCCGCGCAGGGCGTGACCCCCGCCGGGCTCGACCGCACCTGGGACCCGGACGTCACCGCGGGCTCGCTGACGTCCTTCGGCGCGGGCGACGTCGCCGTCAGTGAAGTCGCCGCCGACCGCCTTCACTTGAAGCCCGGGAGCAGCCTCAAGCTCACGCTCGGCGACGGCACCCCGACCACCCTCGAAGTGACCGCCGTCTACGCGCGCGGGCTCGGCTTCGGCGATCTGACCATGGCGCACGACCTGGTCGCCCGCCACGTTGACAACCCGCTCGCCGCCACGGTCCTCGTCAAGACCGAACGTACAAAGGACCAACTCGCGGCGGCCCTGAAGAAGTTCCCCGACGTACGCGTTCTGTCACCCTCCGCTGTCGGTGACCTCCAGGCCGAGCGCGGGCAGGAGAACGCCGAGGTGAACTACGTGGCCATGGGCCTGGTTCTGGCCTTCACCGCGATCGCCGTCGTCAACACGCTCGCGATGTCGGTCTCCGAACGCGTCCGGGAGTTCGCGCTCCTGCGCCTGGCGGGCGCCACACGCCGCCAGGTCCTGCGCATGCTGCGCACCGAGGCGCTGGCCGTCCTGCTCCTCGCGACGGCACTCGGCAGCGGCATCGCGCTCGCCGTCCTGACCGGGTTCAGCGTCGGCATGACCGGCACCGCGGCACCGGCGGTCCTGCCCCTCGTGTACGCGGCCGTGGTCGCCGTCGCCGGACTGCTCGCCCTGACGGCGACGGCCCTTCCGGGCCGGGCGGCCCTCAAGTCGCGCCCCGTCACCGTCGCGACGGCCAAGGAGTAAGGGGCCGTACGCACGCGGTAAGGGGCGGTCCACAATGGCGGTCTGCCCCTTACCGCGGTGGTCTGCCCCTTACCGCCCCTCTTGGACCGGCAGCCCCGCCGCCTTCCACGCCTGGAACCCGCCGATGAGGTCCGTCGCGTGCCGCAGCCCCAACTGCCGTAGGGAGGCCGCCGCGAGGCTCGACGCGTAGCCCTCGTTGCAGAACACCACGATCCGCAGCTCATGGCTGACCGCCTCGGGTGCGCGATGGCTGCCCTGGGGATCGAGGCGCCACTCCAGTTCGTTGCGCTCGACGACGAGGGCGCCGGGGATCAGGCCGTCCCGCTCGCGCAGCGCCGCGTACCGGGTGTCGACGAGCAGCCCGCCCGATCCAGCGATGTCGTACGCCTGCTCCGGAGTGACCCGATCGAGCCCGCGCCGCACTCGTTGCAGCAACTCGTCGATCCCGACGGGGGATTGGGGTGCGCCGGAGGCGGGCGCCGGTGCGGGCACTCCGGGGACGCCGTTCAGTTCCAGGCCCGCGCTCACTGCCAGTCCTCCGGACGCTCGACGTGTTCGAGGCGCAGTACGGCGCCGGTGCGGCTGTAGCGGCGGATCTGCGGCAGTGGCGGGTAGTAGGCGTGCACGGAGACGGCGTGTCCGGTGGTGGACTCGTTGAGCACCTCGTGCACGTGGTTGCGGCCGAACGCGCGGCCCTGGCCGGTGGCGAGGCGTCGTTCGCGGTCGACGCCCTCGGTGAGTTCCAGGGTCTTCCAGCCGTCGGTGGGCAGGCGGGCGGCGAGGGAGTTCTCCTTGAGGGTGCCCGCGGCGGTGGTGAAGGCGCCCACCGACTCGGCGTGGTCGTGCCAGCCGGTACCGGTGCCCGGTGGCCAGCCGATCAGCCATGCCTCGCTGCCGTGGGGGCCCTCCAGACGCACCCAGGTGCGGCCCTCCGGATCAAGGGGCAGCGAGGCGATGAGGTCGGTGTCGGCCGCGGTGCGGCGCACGAAGTCGAGGAGCTCGGCGGAGGTGGGGGCGGGGGCCGGTACGGACGCGGGGGCTGCGACGGAGGCAGAGGCCGGTACGGAGGCAGACATGAGGGCCGTCCTGTGAGTTCGCGGAAGTGCGCGCCGACGCGTGGCGCGCGCAGAAGGTGGAGATGGCGAATTCAGCGAGACGGCCGACACACGCAGCCCGCATAGCGGACGAGGTCCATATGGACCCTCCGCCACAGGCGAACAGCGGTGTCGGTCATGGTCCGGAGTAGACCACGGAGCCGGGAGACGGTCAACTCATGTTCATCATCCGGTCGGTCGGTCGCCTCCGGGTGGGACGCCGGGGGCTTCGATCCGGTCGTTTCCGCTGGTCGGGGCGGTGTCCGGAGCCTTGTTCGGGGTGCTGTCCGGGGCGCCGGACGGGCCCTCGGCAGCACCGGTGGACGCGTCGCCAGCCTCCCGGCCCGCGTCCGCGGCGGC
>NZ_AOPZ01000368.1 GCF_000414115.1 Streptomyces aurantiacus JA 4570 | reverse complement strand
CGGTGCGGGCCCTCGGCGGGTCCGTGAACAACTCCGCGGACACCGGCGGCGAGCCGTTCCTCGACGAGTGGGTCTTCGGGGTGGTGTACGGCGGGTTCATCGTGCAGGGGCTCAGCCTGGGGCTGCTGTTCGTCCTGTACGCCCGGGACCGGTGGGGGCACCTGTGGCGGGGCCGCGTGTGGGATCTGCCCAGGGTTCCGGCCGGTGGGCGCGCGGTGCGGGTGGCCGCCGTGGCGGCGGCCGTGCTCGCGCTGTTCCCGGCCGGACTGCGGCTGCTGTGGGCGGCCGGGTCGACGGTCGGCCTCAACGAGACGCGCGTCACGGAGCACACGTCCGACTTCTCCGTCCTGTCGGTCCTCGAACTCGGCTACCTGGCGGCGGCCGTGACCGGCGCGCTGGTCCTCGCGTTCCGGCGGCCGCCCGCCCTGCCGGTGAAGGCGGCGCTCGCGCTGGCCTGGGCCGGTTCGGGGGCGGTGGGGTGCTGGGGCGCGTGGCTGTTCATGGCGTCGTTCGCGGGCTCGGCGGACGTGGCCGAGCGGCCCACGACCGTGATGCTTCTGGCCTACGCTGTGCAGATGATCATCGCAGCGCTCGTGGCCCACACCGGCGTGCGCTTCCTCAAGGAGCGCGCGGCCGGGACCCCGCGGCCCCCGGCGTGAGACGGTTCGCGGCCGCCCTCGTCGGGCGGCGGACGCGGCGGCGGTGGATCCATCTGATCCTCGGCGGCGCCCTCGCCATGCCGTACGTCTTCGTCGGCTCGGCGATGGCCGGTCCGCTGCTCGGCGAGACCACGATGCTCGGTTCGTTCCCCTCCCAGCTCCTGTCGTTCGCGTTCGGGCTGCCGCTCGCCGCGATCACCGCGCTGTTCCCGCTGACCCGGCCCATGTCGGTGGCCGCGGTGCGGGCGCTGTGCGAGGTGCCGGACGCGTCGCTCGCCGACGGGCCGCCGCGGTCGCGGGCCGCGCGCGGGCGCACCATGGCCTGGTTCACGCTGCACCTCGGGTTCGGCGGGATCATGAGCGGGATGACGCTCGGGCTCGTGCCGTTCGCGACCTTCCAGATCGTCCTGCCGCTCTTCGTGGGCCTGGGGGACTCCTGGCTGGGGCTCCCCGAAGACCTGCGGGAACCCTGGATGCTCGCGCTCGCGCCGGTCACGGGCGTCCTGTCCCTCGTCGCGCTCGCCGGGTGCGCGGCGGGCTCGGGCGCCCTCCTCGCACGCTGGGCGCCGGTGCTGCTCGGGCCCACGCCCGCCGACCGGCTCGCCGAC
>NZ_AOPZ01000367.1 GCF_000414115.1 Streptomyces aurantiacus JA 4570 | reverse complement strand
CTCGTCGTCAGCCCGCTCACCGCCAAGACGCACGTGAGCCGCACGATGGTGAAGCTGGGCGCCCGCGACCGCGCCCAACTGGTCGTCCTGGCCTACGAGTCGGGCCTCGTGCGGCCGGGCTGGCTCGGCTGAGCGGAGCGCGGCTGCCTCCGGCCGGTCTGTTCGCGCGCGTTGAAGCGCCAGAGCACGGTGACGAGGCGTACGACGAAGGCGACCGCCGCGAGCGTGCAGCCGATGACGAGAAGTACGCGTTCGGTGCCCGCCGAGAGGTCGAAGGCGATCACCGGTCCCGCCACCATCGCGCCGATCACGGCGACCGCCACGACGGTCGCGCTCACGAGCGCGTACCCGATCTCCACCGTCATGGCGTCCCGCTCGGCCTGACTGCGCCGCCCCTGCCCCGTCGTCCTCGTCATGTTTCCGCCCGTTTCCCCGTGATGTTCCTCCGGCGAGTGTCACAGCCGGATGCCCGGCGGGCAAGGAACCCGCCGGGCATCCGGCTCGCGTACGTACGCGGTGTGCGGGGGACGGCGGGCGACGGCCCGCGTGGCGACGGTCAGTCGCCCACGGTCACCCGCTCGTCCGCCGGAGCCGTCTCGCGGGGCGCCGTCGGGGCCGTCGGGGCCGTCGACTTGGCGACGACGACGGTCCGCTGCCTGCGCCGCGCCCGCAGCCCGGTGAGGTTGATGAGCAGGCCCGCGAGCGCGAACACCGTCACGAGGACCAGGCCGGGCCGGTAGCTGTCGAGGACCTCCTGCGGCGAGGCGGCGCCCTCGGCGGAGCCGTGGTCGGAGGCCGTGATGACGGCGGTGGTGATCGCGAGGATCACCGCGCCGCCCACCTGGATCGAGGTGTTGAGCAGGCCCGAGACCATGCCCTGCTCGTGGTCGTCCACGCCGTTGGTGGCCTGGATGTTGAGCGAGGGGAAGACCAGGGCGCAGGCGACGCCGAGCAGCACCATGGACGGCAGGATGACCGCGACGTACGTGGGCGTCAGGTCGATCCGCAGGAACAGCGCGTACGACACCACGAGCAGCGCGAAGCCCGTCACGATCACGCGTGTCGTGCCGAACCGGTCGATGACACCGGCGATCTTCGTGGCCGAAAGGGCGACGATCACGCCCGCGGGCAGGAAGGCGAGCGCCGTCTCCAGGGCGGACCAGCCGAGCAGCGACTGCAGGTACTGCGTGGCGATGAACTGGAACGACACATAGCCACCGAAGAACGTCACCGCGCCGAGCTGGGCCCGGATCTGCGGCCCGGAGCGCAGGACGCCGAGGCGGATGAGCGGGCTGGCGGTGCGCAGCTCGATGGCGACGAACACGGCCAGCAGCACGGCCACGGCCAGGAAGGACAGCAGCGTGCGGGCGGAGGCCCAGCCGACCTCGGGGGCCTGCACGACGGTGAACACGAGCAGCAGCATCGACGCCGTGCCGGTGACGGCGCCCGGCACGTCGTACCCGCCGCGGTTCTTCTCGCGCGGCGAGCGCGGGATCAGCTTGAGCCCGGCGACGAGGGCGATCACGGCGATCGGGGCGGGCAGCAGCATGGTGAGCCGCCAGCTCACCTCGGTGAGCACGCCGGACAGCACCAGGCCGAGGGAGAAGCCGGTGGCGGCGCAGGTGGTGTAGATGGACAGGGCGCGGTTGCGGACCGGGCCCTCGGCGAATGTCGTGGTGATGATGGACAGGCCCGCGGGCGCCGTGAACGCGGCGCTCAGGCCCTTCACGAAGCGGCTGGCGATCAGCAGCGGGCCGGAGTCGACGAGGCCGCCGAGCAGTGAGGTCAGGGCGAAGACGGCCAGCGCGATCAGGAACACCTCGCGCCGGCCGAGCAGGTCGGCCGCCCGGCCGCCGAGCAGCAGCAGGCCGCCGTATCCAAGGATGTAGCCGCTGACCACCCACTGCAGGGACGAGGTGGACAGGTCGAGTTCGGAGCCGATGGAGGGCAGGGCCACGCCGACCATCGACACGTCGAGCGCGTCCAGGAACATCGCTGCGCACAGCACGAGCAGCGTGCCCCACAGACGCGGGGTCCAGCGCTCCGGGGACGCGGAGGCAGCAGGGAGCGGAGAAGTCATGCGGAGCAGAGTTCCATGCGCATGCATTGAATGCAAGCGCATTTAATTCACGTGCAATAAAGCGCGAACTTTGCTACCGTGCGTGCATGGCGGCGACCAAGGCCGGGCCGGCGGCGACTGACGCCGAGCAGGGGCTCGTGAACCAGTGGCGGGACATCCTCGCGGTGCACGCGCGCACCCAGTGCGAACTCGACCGCGAGCTGCACGAACACGGCCTGGGTGCCAGTGATTTCGAGGTGCTCGACGTGCTCGCCGCGGGCGGCGCGGAGGACGGCAGTGACGCCTTCCGCGTCCAGGAGATCGCCTGCCAGGTGCACCTGAGCCAGAGCGCCCTCTCCCGCCTCATCGGCCGCCTGGAGAAGGACGGCCTGGTGGAGCGCGGCATGTGCAGCGAGGACCGCCGCGGGGTGCGGGTCTGCCTGACCGACAAGGGCCACCGGGTGCACGCCGAGGCACGGCCGGTGCAGCGGGCGGTGCTCGCGCGGATGCTGGCCGGCTGACCGCCCGGCCGCGGGAGAATCCCGGTCGCGCGCGACACCCGCTGGACGTACGGTCCGACCTGCTCTGACGGCTCCGCGCGCCGTCCCTCAGCCCACCGCCGACTGCTCGCGCCACAGCGCCGCCAGCGTGGCGTCGCCCGTGACCTGGGGGAACGGCAGCCGGTTCCACAGGGCCAGATAGAGGTACGCGGCCTGGCCCGCGACCTCGCAGTCGGCGGGTGCCGTGTCGCCGGTCTCGGTGACCGGGACGTCGGCGGACAGACGCACCGTCCAGGTGCCGTCCGCGTCCGTGGCCCGCACGCGCAGCACCTGCGGCTTCTCCGTACGCACCCGGCTCTTGGCGCGCGCGTGGAAGCCGCGCAGCAGTTCGTCGATCCCGTCCACCGCGAACGGCGTGCTCACCGGTGACGTGCTACCGCCGCGCGCGGACTCGGCGTCGACGCGGTGGATCGTCGTCTCGTTCGCCTGCCGCCGCGCCCAGAACGCGAGGGGCGAGGGCGCGGGCAGGAACGTCCAGCACTGTACGTCGGCGGGCGCGCCGCGCAGCGTGGCGACGAGGTGGGCGTGGCCCTCCCGGAACCAGCCGATGAGCGCGGCGCCGTCCAGCTCGCCCGGTTCCTGCCAGGGGCGGAACGTGGGCTGGGCGTCCGCGATGAATCCGGCGGCCCAGCGGTGCACCATGCCGGTGTGCCGCAGCAGATCACGCACCTGCCAGCCGGGGCAGGTGGGCACGGCCGCGTCGAGCCCGGCCTCCTCGGCGGCGTCCGCCGTCAACGTGCCTTCGCGGTCCAGGATTTCGATGTACTCGGCAGTCTCCATGCGGCGATTGTGCAGGACGACGCCGGTTCCCGGCGCGTCGGTTTTTCGCGCTTGCCCGGTGGCGGGCCGTTGCGGTCGTCACGACCCACGCTCCGAAGACGCGCGCGGGCTCAGCACGTTGGCGTCGTGGCACCGGTGTCGCGTGCGCGGGCGTGCCCGGACTGACCGTCCGCCGTTGGCCGTTCGCCCTCCGTCGGTCGTTCACCTTGCGTCGGCTGTTCACCCTCCGACGACGTGCGACCCGTCGCGGCGCCGATGCACGCCGCCACCGCCGCGAGCGCGGCCACGCTGGTCAGGGCCACCGGCAGCGAGAACCAGTCCGCCATGAACCCGATCGCGGGCGGCCCGAGCAGCATGCCGCCGTAGCCGAGCGTGGACGCGGTGGCCACGCCGCTGGGGCCGGCGAGGGCCCCGGCGCGCTCGATCGCGACCGGGAAGATGTTCGCGAGCCCGAGCCCGGTGACGGCGAATCCGGCGAGGGCGACGCCGACCGACGGGGCGAGCGCGCCCAGGAGCATCCCGGCCGCCGCCAGGATCCCGCCGCCGACGACGGTGCGCGTGCGGCCGAGCCGTTCGAGGAGGGCCGTACCGGAGAGGCGGCCGATCGTCATGGCGAACGCGAAGCAGGAGTAGCCCGCGGCCGCGATGCCCGGATGGGCGTGCAGATCCTGCTCCAGGTGCAGCGCGCCCCAGTCGGCGAGCGCCCCCTCGCCGTACGCCGTGCACAGCGCGACCAGGCCGAAGACCAGCACGAGCCCGCGAGTGCCGCGGCCGGTGCGGCGCGGCGCCCGGGCGCCGGACCGGACGGCCCCGGCGTCGTCGGCGGG